>NZ_JBVIRA010000015.1:21173-75432 GCF_055576575.1 Streptomyces sp. NPDC033270 | reverse complement strand
TAACGGCTCGGAAAGGGGGAGGGGGAGGCTCGGGGGGGGGGGGGACGGGGGGGACTCCGGGGGTCTGGCCGATCGTCCCGGCCGGGGGGCGGCCCCGGTCCCCCCGCCCCCCCCCAGGACGCGGCGACAGCTCACAGCGCCGCCGCCAGCTCCGTCCCCTGCTTGATCGCGCGCTTGGCGTCCAGCTCGGCGGCGACGTCCGCCCCGCCGATCAGATGCACCGCCCGGCCCTGTGCCCGCAGCTCCTCGTACAGCTCCCGGCACGGCTCCTGCCCGGTGCACAGCACGACCGTGTCCACGGCGAGCGTGGCGGCCGCCCCGTCGACCGTGAGGTGCAGCCCCTCGTCGTCGATCCGCTCATACGTCGCCCCGGCGGTCATCGTCACGCCCCGGTGCCGCAGCTCCGTACGGTGGATCCAGCCCGTGGTCTTGCCCAGACCGGCGCCGACCTTGGAGGCCTTGCGCTGGAGCAGATGCACCTGGCGGGGCGCCTTGGTCCGCTCGGGCGCCCGCAGCCCGCCGCGCTCGCCGTACGCCGTGTCCACACCCCAGGCGCGGAAGTACGTCTCCGGGTCCTGGCTGGCCCCGTCCCCGGCGTCGGTCAGGAACTCCGCGACGTCGAAGCCGATGCCGCCCGCGCCGATGATCGCGACCCGCTCGCCCACCGGGGCGCCGTCGCGCAGCACGTCGAGGTAGCTGACGACGCTCGGGTGGTCGATCCCCTCGATCTCCGGGACGCGCGGGGCGACACCCGTGGCGACCACCACCTCGTCGTAGGCGTCGAGGTCGCCGGCCGCGACGGGGGAGTTCAGCCGCACCTGTACGCCCCGCAGCGCGAGCTGCGTACGGAAGTAGCGCAGCGTCTCGTCGAACTCCTCCTTGCCCGGCACCCGCTTGGCGATGTTCAGCTGCCCGCCGATCTCCGGCGCGGCGTCGAACAGCGTGACGTCATGGCCGCGTTCGGCGGCGGACACGGCGCAGGCCAGCCCCGCCGGGCCGGCGCCGACCACCGCGAGCCGCTTGCTCCGCCGGGTCGGCGCGAGCACCAGCTCGGTCTCGTGGCAGGCCCGCGGATTGACCAGGCAGGACGTGATCTTCCCGCTGAAGGTGTGGTCGAGGCAGGCCTGGTTGCAGCCGATGCAGGTGTTGATCTCCTCGGCCCGGCCCTCCTTCGCCTTGCCGACGAAGTCCGGATCGGCGAGGAACGGCCGGGCCAGCGAGACCATGTCGGCCCGCCCGTCGGCGAGCAGCTCCTCGGCCACCTCGGGGGTGTTGATCCGGTTGCTGGTCACCAGCGGAACCGAGACCGACCCCATCAGCCGCTTGGTCACCCAGGTGTAGGCCCCGCGCGGCACCGACGTCGCGATGGTCGGAATGCGGGCCTCGTGCCACCCGATCCCGGTGTTGATGATCGTCGCGCCCGCGGCCTCGATCTCCTTGGCGAGCGCGACCACCTCTTCCAGCGTCGAGCCGCCCGGGACCAGGTCCAGCATCGACAGCCGGTAGATCAGGATGAAGTCGGTCCCGACGCGCTCGCGGATGCGGCGCACGATCTCCAGCGGGAAGCGCACCCGGTTCTCGTACGAGCCGCCCCACCGGTCCGTGCGGTGGTTGGTGGCCCCGGCGATGAACTCGTTGATCAAATAGCCTTCCGAGCCCATGACCTCGACGCCGTCGTACCCGGCGGACTGGGCCAGCTCCGCCGCCCGGACGTAGTCCTCGACGGTCTGCTCGACCTCGTCGTCGGTGAGCGCGTGCGGGGTGAAGGGGCTGATCGGCGCCTGGATGGCGCTCGGGGCGACCAGGTCGGCGTGGTAGGCGTACCGCCCGAAGTGCAGGATCTGCATCGCGATCCGCCCGCCCGCGGCGTGCACCGCCTCGGTCACGGTCCGATGCTGTGCCGCCTCCTCCGGCGTGGTCAGCTTGGCCCCGCCCTCGTACGGCCGCCCCGCGTCGTTCGGTGCGATGCCGCCGGTCACCATCAGGCCGACGCCGCCCCGGGCGCGCGCGGCGTAGAAGGCGGCCATCCGCGCGAACCCGTTCTCGGCCTCCTCCAGGCCGATGTGCATCGATCCCATCAGCACCCGGTTGGGGAGCGTGGTGAACCCGAGGTCGAGCGGGCTCATCAGGTGCGGATACGGGGTCGTGGGGCTCATGGAGGGTCTCCTTGCGCGGTGGACGGTACGCACCGTTGTAGACCAGCCGTCCGCTGTTATGCAACAAGTTGCAAAAACTGTGAGCGAGGCGACTGGGCGCCGGCCCCCCGCCGTGTCCGGCTGCACAAAGCTGCATAAAGGGGCGGCGCCCGCCGTCCGGCGCCCTGGTTGCCCCCAGCCGGTGCGGAAATACTGCTCCTGGGGGAACCGGCCGGTCGCCGGCCGGCGGGGTGACGGCGGAGGGGGACGCGTGCGCGGGCATGACCGGGAGAGCCACAACGAGGTGAGCGGGGTCGTCCACGGCCCCAGCGTGCAGGCCGGAACCGTCCACGGCGGCATCCATATCCGCGCCGCGGCGCCGGCCGTACCGCAGGTGCTCTGGCAGCTTCCGCCGGCCGTCGCGCTCACCGACCGCACGGCCGAACTGACGCTCCTGGAGCGCCACCGCGCACAGGCCGCGCGGGAAGGGCACTCCTGTCTGGCCGCGGTCAGCGGACTGGGCGGGGTCGGCAAGACCGCCCTGGCGCTCGCCTGGCTGCACACCCTGCGCGCGGACTTCCCCGGCGGCCAGCTCCACGCCGACCTCGGTGCGCAGTCGCCGCACGGCCCGGCCGAGCCGGCGGAGGTGCTCAGCCGCTTTCTGCGCGCGCTGGGCGTGCCCCCGCAGGCGGTGCCGTCCGGCATCGCGGAACGCGCCGCGCTCTACCGCTCGTTGACCGCCGAGCTGCGAATAGTGGTGCTCCTCGACGACGCCGCGACCGCCGCCCAGGTGCGCCCGCTGCTGCCGGGCGGGCCGAGCGTCACCCTGGTCACCAGCCGGCAGCGGCTGTCCGGGCTGACCCTCGAAGGCTGCCACCAGGTCCATCTGCAGCCGCTCGGCCTGGAGGCGGCGGTCGAGCTGCTGGCGGACACCCTGGCCGACGACCGGGTGGCCGACCAGCCGGACGACGCCCGCACCCTGGCGGGCCTGTGCGCCGGTCTGCCGCTGGCGGTACGGGTCGTCGGCGCCCGGCTCGCGGCCCGGCCGCACCGGCCGATCACCACGATGGTCCGGGCGCTGACCGAGGAGCGGCGGCGCCTGGACGAGCTGGCCATCGACGGCGATCTCAGCGTGCGCGGTGTGCTGGACCTGTCGTACCGGGCCCTGCCGAGCGCGGCGGCCCGGCTCTACCGGCTGCTCGGCCTGCACCCGGGAAGGGAGTTCGGCGGCGCCGTGGCACAGGCGTTACTGGCCGGATCGGGCGGCCCGGAACCGGCTCCCGGCCCGGAGCCCGCCCCGGGCCCGGAGCCGGCCGACGCCCCGGAGCTGCTGGATGTGCTGCACGACGGGAATCTGCTGATCGACGTCGGCGAGGACCGCTACCGCTTCCACGACCTCGTGCGCCTACACGCCGCCGCGCAGGCCGCCGAGGAGGAGACCCCGGCGGAGCGCACCGCGGCGTTACGGCGCCTCGCGGACCACTACCTGGCCACCGCCGCACGCGTCGAGCAGATCACCGACCCGCGGCGGGACGGACTGCCGCGCACCTTCGGCCCGGACCCCGTGGTCACCGAGGAGCTGGGAGAGGGCGCCGAGGCGGCGCTGGACTGGCTGGAGCGGGAACTGGACAACCTGACGGCCGTGATCCGCCGCGCGCGGACCGCGGGCCTGGGGTCGGTCAGCTGGCAGCTCGCCGACGCCATGTGGCCGCTCTTCCCCCGGCGCAAGCACTACGACCACTGGCGCGCCGTCCACGCCGAAGGGCTCGCCGCGGCACGGGAGGCGGGGGACTTGGCGGCCGAGTGCCGGATGCTCACCTCCGGAGGCCTGGGGGAGCTGGGCAGCGGCGGCTTCGACCGCGCGCTGGAGATGTTCGAGCAGGCGGCGCGGACCTTCGCCGCCCGCGGTGACGCACTGGGCGGGGCCCGGACGCTGAACTACCGCGGGCTGGCCCATCAGCGGGCCGGCCGGCTCGCGCAGGCGGCCGACCTGTTCGCCCGGGCCGCCGTCGAGCTGCCCGCCTGCGGAGACGTCCGCGCCGGCGGGCTGGCCCGGCTGAACGCGGCCGATGTCGCCCTCGCCACCGGCCTGCTCGACCGGGCGGCCGCCGACGCCGACGCGGCGCGTACGACGCTGCTGGCAGCGGACGATCCGTACAACGCCGCGCGGGCGACCCTGCTGCTCGGCAGGGTCCTGCTCCGGCGCCGCGCGCCCGAGCAGGCGGAGCGTCGGCTGGCCGAGGCGCTGGCCGTGCTGCGCGGTGTCGCCGCCGGCTACGAGACGGCCCGCGCCCTGGAGTCCCTGGCCGAGGCCGCCGAGCAGCTCCGACGAGTGGACCTGGCCCGAAGGCGCTACCAAGAGGCGCTGGACCTCTACGTGTCCGTCGACCGCCCCGGGCCCGCCGCCGCGGTGCGCGAGCGGCTGGCGCTGCTGGGCGACACCGCCCCGGACTGAACCCACGGCACCGGGCGCCGGATCACGCGCACCGCGGCCGAGGCCAGGCCCGCCACCGAGAGCCCCGCCACCAGCCAGGCGTGCGCCAGCGAGGCCCAGGTCTCCCAGCAGATCCCGGCCGAGTGCCCGGCTCCCAGCGACAGCAGCGCACCGCCGGAGCCGTACGGCCCGCCGAGCCGCAGTCCGCACCGCTCGCCGTCGCGGTAGACGGCCACCACCGCGGCGCCCGGATGGCGCCCCGCCACGTCCCCGGCCGCCGCGGCGTCCGCGCCCGGCACGGCCAGTACGTCGGCCAGCCGCGGCCAGGGCCGTGGCGCCGGGGTGCGTACGCGCAGATGACGGTCCACGACCGGCCGCCCGGAGCCCGGCAGCAGCAGGCCGACCCGCACACGGTGCACGGCTCCGTGGGCCGCGCGGACGCACACCGCGTCGGCGGCGGGCGCGGAAACGGAGACGTCGACGGCGACGGTGTCGGCACCGGTGCCGGTGGCGGTGCATGCCCGGGAGCCCGCAAGCCCCGGCCCGGTCAGCGCCAGCCGCAGCGTGCTCATGACGCCACCATCCCGCCCGGCGTGCCGCCGTACCGCACCGTGACCGGCAGCGCCGCCGGCTCCTGCCACAGCCGGGCGGCCGGTGCCCGCAGCCGGAGCTTGCGGTAGATCAGCGCCCGCATCCGCCGTGCGAAGCGCCCCGGCTCCGAGGTGATCCGGGCCGCGAGGCGCGCATAGCGGTCGGCGCGGTGGGTGGCCGCGCCCCGGCGCAGCTGCCTGCGCAGCGGCCGGTCGGCGCGGAGCCGGGGGGCGAGGGAGTGCAGCTCCGCCATCGGCGAGCCGGGCGCCAGCTCCACCGCCGCGGCGCCGGCCGTGAGGATCCGCGCGCCGGTCATCGTCCCGTACAGCGACACCGAACCGTGGTCGCCGACGATGCAGTCGGCGGCGACGAGCGGACCGCACCAGTCGGCGTACTGGCTGATCAGGCTGACGCCGCGGCGCCCCAGCCCGGCGAACCAGCTGCGGATCTGCCACTCGCCATGGGCGTTCCAGACGTTCGGGTGCAGCAGGACCGCGATCCGGAACTCGTCCCCGGGAAGCTCGGTGACCAGCCGCTCCAGCAGCTCCCACTCCTGCCCCAGCAGGGAGTCGGGCCCCCAGGTGGAGCAGATGAGCACCAGCTCCTGGCGGGCGCCGGTGCCGAGCGCCTCCCGGTACAGGGCGCGGGAGGGCAGGCTCGCGGTGATGCGGTCGAAGCAGGGGTCCCCGACGACCTCCGCGGCGGGCAGCGCCTCCGGGCACTCCCGTCCCAGCCGGCCGAGCTCCTCCTCGTGGGCGAGCACGATCGCCGCGGGCACCACCACACCGTCCCTGACCAGGCGCTGACGGCTGAGCCCGTACACCCCGCGGTCGGCCGCGACCGCCGGGAGCCCGCGCCGGCCGGCGGGCGCGGAGACCAGCTTGTTGTACCCGGCGCCGTGCGGGAGCACGATCACCGGGGCGTGCAGCTCGTGCAGACCGCCGTGGCTGGCGGCCAGCGCGAGGTCGAACCGGGTCTGGACGGCCTGGCCCCAGGGCAGCACCAGGGCCCTGGTGTCCTCCAGGAAGGCGTCCACACCATGGCTGAAGACATCGGGCGCCGCGGTGAAGACCACCTGCACCCGGGGGTCGCCGTCGAAGAGCTGCACCGCCTCCAGCAGCCGCTGCCCGGCGGTGACCGTGTGCACCACCGCCAGCACGCTCCTGCGCACCCGGCGGGTGGCCCAGCGGTCGACATCCAGGCGCAGCGGCACATGCCGTCGGTCGATGTCCCCCCACGTCACACTCACGTGAACTCCCCCGTTCCCTGCCTGAGTTGATCGGATCCTGGTGAGGTGACTGCCCGCGGTTCCTTGCAGCCGGGGTTGCAAAAACCTTGCAGGCGCACTGCAAGCCGCCGCTGACAGCTGCACGGGGCATGTGCGCCCCTCGCGCGACAGTGCGCCCCGGCCCGCACCCTCCGGCCGATCCGGCCCTGCCGCAACAGTGAATCGGGTGCACCGTGCACCTGCGCGGGAACTGCCGGGGCGGCAGGAAGCAGGAGAACCATCCGGGGGGCGATGGTGGAACTTCTGACGCTGGGACCTCTGGAGCTGTGGCACCAGGGCCGTCAGCACACACTCGGTTCACCCAAGGAGCGCTGTGTGCTGGCCACCCTGCTGTACGCGCAGGGGGACCCGGTCGCCGTCGACACCCTCGTCGCCCACGTCTGGGAGGACGACGCCCTCCCGGGCACCCCCGTGGAGACACTGCACAGCTATCTGTCGCGACTGCGCTCCCGGTTGCGCCGCGCCGTCGGCGACCTGGCGCGGGTGGAGCGCCCCTCCCCGCGCCGCTACCGGCTGCGCGTCCACCACGCCGACGACGTGGACCTCACCCGGCTCAAGCGGCTCCGTACGGACGCCCGTGCCGCGGCCCGGCGCGGCGAGCGGGAACTCGCCGTCGGGCTGCTGCACACCGCCGAGGCCCTGTGGCGCGGGGAGCCCTTCGCGGAGTTCGGCGGCGACTGGGCGCTCGCCGCCCGCACCCGGCTGACCGAGGACCACCGGCGGGTGCGCGAGGAACGCATCCGGCTGGAACTGGAGTTGGGCCGGCACGCCGACCTCATCGGCGAGCTGCACGAACTGGTCTCCCGCAGCCCGCTCGCCCAGCAGGCCGTCGCGGCCCTGATGCTGGCCCTGTACCGCTCCGGCCGGGAGGGCGAGGCGCTGGCCCTCTACCGCGGCACCAGCCGGCGGCTGCGCGAGGAGCTGGGCATCGATCCCGGAGCGGAACTGCGGGAGCTGCAGCGCCGGATCCTCGCGCAGGACCCCACCCTCCTCTTGGCCGGCCCTGCCGCGCCCCCCGGGCTCGCCCCGGCACCCGCCGAGGGGCCGGACGGCCCGGGCAGTCCCGCGGCCGCCAGGGGAGGGGGGAGCACCCTCCCGCGCGACACCAGGGACTTCACCGGCCGCGGCAGCGAGCTGCGCCTGCTGCTCGGCGGCCCGTCCCAGGACGCCCACGACACGGCCCTGCCCCTGACCGTCGTCCACGGCATGCCGGGTGTCGGCAAGTCGACACTGATCGTCCATGCCGCGCACCGGATGCGCCCGGACTACCCCGACGGGGGGTTCTATCTGGACCTGCGTGCCTACAGCGACCAGCCGCCGTACGAACCGGCCGAGGCGCTGGCGTCCCTGCTGCGCAGCGCCGGCGTGGCCGAGCCGCTGCCCGCCACCCTCGACGAGCGGACCGCCCGCTGGCGGGAGTGGACCGCGCACCGCCGGGTGCTCGTCGTCCTCGACAACGCCCGGGACGCGGAGCAGGTGCTCCCGCTCCTCCCGGGGGCCGCGACCTGCCGCGCGATCGTGGCCAGCCGCAACCGCCTCACCGAGCTGGACGGCGCGATCCCCCTGCACCTGGACGTGCTGCCGGTCTCGGAGGCCTGCGCGCTCTTCGCCCGGATCGTGGGCGGCACCCGCGCCTCCGACACCGCCGCGCTGCGCCGCGTCGTCCAACTGTGCGGCTGCCACCCGCTGACGGTCCAGCTCCTCGCCAGCCGCTTCCGGCACCGGGACACCTGGGACCTGGAGTACGTCGCCCACCGCCTGGCCCACGCGACCGACCGCCTGGAGGAGTTCGACGAGCGGGTGGCGGCCGTCTTCCGGCTCAGCTACGCCGATCTCGACGCCCCCGCACAGCGGCTCTTCCGGCACCTGGCGCTGCACCCCGGCCCCGACCTCACCCTCGCGGCGGCGACCGCGCTGTGCGCCGCGCACCCGGCCGAGGTCCGCCAGGCGGCCGACCGGCTGCTGGACCGCCATCTGCTCGACGAACCCGTCCGGGACCGCTATCAACTGCACGACCTGGCACGGGCGTTCGGCCGCCGGCTGGCCTGCCGCGAGGACTCCGGGCCGGCCCGCCGCGACGCGCTGCGCCGCCTCATGGCGTACTACCTGACCACCGCCGACCGCGCCGACCGCCTCGCCCACCCGCGCCGCCGCCGGCGCCCCATCGGCCCCGAACAGGTCTCGCCGTACGCCTCGGACTTCACCGACACCGGCGCCGGCGCCCCGGCCGACGCGGCGTCGGTGTGGCTCAGCGTGGAGTGCGCCAACCTCCTGGCCGTGGCCCGCACGGCGGCCGGCGAGTTCCCGGACTTCGCCGTCCTCTTCCCCCATGTGCTGGCCTACTCCCTGCGGCTGTGGGGGGCACGGGACACCACCGCCGAACTCGCCGCCGCCGCGGAGCGCGCCCTGCGCAGCGGGGGCGACCGCCTGGCGCTCGCCCAGACCCTGGTGGAACGCGCGGGCGTACTGGCCCAGGAGAACCACGGCGAGGCACTGCGCTGCGCGTCCGAGGCCCGGCGGCTCTTCGAGGAACTGCACGACACCCACGGCCGCGCCGACGCCCTCTTCGAAACCGCCCGCGCCCATCTCGCCGCGGGCCGGGGCGAGAGGTGCTTACGGGAGATGGACCGGGCCCTGGACCTCTACCGCCGGGCGGGCGACCGCTACGGCGTGGCCGAGAGCCTCAACGTGCAGGGCGCCGCGCTCATCTTCGGCGCCGAGTACACCGAGGCGATGCGGCGCTTCGAGGAGATGCTGGCCATCCACCGGGGCCTCGACGACGCCCACGGCCAGGCGAAGGCGCTCAACAACATCGGCGAGATCTACTTCGCGGAGGGCATGTACGACGAGGCCCGCCGCCATTACGAGCAGTCCCTCGTCCAGGTGCGCCGCTTCGGCGGGCGACAGGAGTTCGCCATCCTCGACACCAACCTGGGCACGGTCTACCGCGTCACCGGACAGCCGGGCCCGGCCCGGGTCTGCTTCCGGCGCGCCCTGGCCAGCCACCGGGCCCGGGGCGACGCGGTCGGCGAGGTGAACGCCCTGACCAGCCTGGGCGCCGCCTTCGTGGAGTCCGGTCGCACGGACGAGGCCCTGGCGCACTTCCGCGCCGCCGAGGAGGTCTCGCGCCGTATCGACAGCCCCTACGAGCGGCACCGCGCCCTGATCGGCATCGCCGACACCCTGCGCTCCGCCGGGCAGCCCGGCCCCGCCCTGGAGACCTACCGCAGCGGCCTGCACATCGCCCAGACCTTCGGCTTTCCCCTCGGCTCCGCCCACGCCCTGGCGGGCATCGCCCGCACCCTCCTGCGCGTACAGGACATCAACGCGGCCCGCCCGTACGCCGAACGCGCGCTGGCCCTCTACCGCAGGCTCGGCGCGACCACGGAGGCCGCGGACCTCGACCGGCTGCTGACCCTCCCGACCGCCATCGGGTCCTGACCGGGAACCGCCGTCCCCCGCCTCACCACATCACCTGCTTGCCGGTGACCGCGCCGCCCGCCAACTGCTGACGGGGGGCCGGTGTCGTCTGCGCGCCGGCGGCCGCCGTGATGATCGCGGCCAGGAGGGACAGCGCCGCGAGGGTGGTGAAGGTGAAGCGCAGCTTGCTCAATGTCTTTATGCAACTTCCGCTGTGTCGCTGACAATTGCAGTGCCCGCTGCTAAGCGGGTGCGCCTGAAGTTACACGTGGGACGCCCACATGGCGGAACCCTTCACTCGAAAGTGGAGGTGTGGATCTTGTGGAGATGCCCGACCGAAGGTCGTTGAAGGCTCCGCGAGGCGGCGGCGAAGGACTCTCGCGGCCTTCGAAGGCGCCTCACGGCCCTTCGTCAGGCCCCCCGCGCGGCGCGCCGTCATCCCACCACGGCTATGCGGCACCCGATCGTGTGACTTGTCACAGACAACACCGCAGGTGATATGGCAGCTTCAACTGCGCTCAACTCAGCTTCTTGGCACGGCAGTTACCGCACGAGCCGACCGAACGGCCGGATATCCGACCGAGGTTGGCCGGTGAGCACGTGAGAGGAACCCATGAGCACCTTGCACGCCATGACCCTGACGCTGGACCAGGTGGTCGACACCGCGCGCTACCCGCTGTCGGAACCGGAGAGCGACGAGGGGCGGGCCCTGGTGTCCCGTGCCCGGCGCGACCTGGAGACCCTCGGCTGCACCGTGCTGCCGGACTTCATCCACCCGGCGCTGCGCGAGGTGCTGCGCGAGGAGTGCTCCGCCCTCGCCCCCCGGGCGCACTTCGACGTGGAAACGGTCAACGTCTACAACATCGCCGTCGACACCGAGCTGCCGGCCGACCACCCGGGCCGGATGGCCTTCGAGCGGGGCAACGCCTTCGTGGCCCGGGACCGCATCCCCGCGGGCTCGCTCGTCAGCCGGCTCTACTCCGACCCGGCGTTCCAGCGGTTCGTCGCCCGCTGCTTCCGGCTGCCGCAGCTGCACGAGCTGGCCGACCCGCTCTCCGGGCTCGTCCTCAACGTCGTCGAGCCCGGCAAGGAGCACCCCTGGCACTTCGACACCAACGAGTTCACCGTCAGCATGCTCACCCAGGACGCGCAGTCCGGCGGCGTCTTCGAGTACTGCCCGAACATCCGGTCCGCGCAGGACGAGCACTTCGACGACGTACGGGAGGTCCTGCACGGCCGCGGCGAGCGGCTGATACACCGCCTCCCCCTCCGGCCCGGCGACCTGCAGCTGTTCAAGGGCCGCTACGCACTGCACCGGGTCAGCCCCGTCCACGGCGAGGTCGCCCGCCACTCGGCGATCTTCGCCTACAGCGAGCGCCCCGGCGTCATCGGGAGCGTGGCCCGCACCCGGCAGCTCTTCGGCCGGGTGTGCCCCGAGCACCTGGCAGCCGAGGACCGGGCGGTGCGCAGCGACCGCCTGCTGGACTAGGGCCTGTCCGATGGGTCATGGCCGGGTCCGCGGCCCTCTCGCCGACCCCGAGGAGCGGTTCCGCCTCGCCCGTCCGCCGCGACGTGCCAAAAGCAGTTCAAACGGCGCCGCTTCGCCTCCCCCGAGGAGCAGGCTCTGTCAGGTCCCTTGGGGCGCACCCTCAACACGCCTCAGTCCCAGTCCCAGTCCCAGCCCCCGCACCCACCGACAACCCGAATCGAGACCGTACGTGACCAACAGTCAGGGCGCCGCACCCACCCCGACCACGCCCCCCGCTCCGCCCGCCCCCGCCACCGGCTCCACGCCCACCTTCGCGCTGGAGGACAGCCTCCCGCGGGTGCCGCTGCCCTCCCTGGAGGAGAGCTGCGAGCGGTTTCTCGCCTGGTGCGCGCCACTGCTGACCGCCGACGAACTGGCGGCGACCGAGGCCGAAGTGGCCGCCTACCTCCGCCCCGGCGGCCCCGGCCGGGTGCTCCAGGCGGCGCTGGAGGAGTACGACGCCACCGAGGGCGTCCACAGCTGGCTCGACACCTTCTGGCCGTACCGCTATCTGGGCCGCCGGGACCGCATCGCGCTCAACGCCAACTTCTTCTTCCTCTTCCAGGACGCCGCGCCGGCGCAGCCGCCGGCAGATCCGCAGGTGGAGCGGGCCGCCGGCCTGATCGCCGCCGCCCTGCACTACAAGCGCCGGCTCGACCAGGAGCTCCTCCCTCCCGTGCTCCAGCGCGGCGTGCCGCAGACCATGGAGCAGAACAAGTACCTGTTCTCCACCACCCGCATCCCCGGCGCGGAACAGGACACCGTCCGCGCCCCGTACACCCCGCAGTGGCCGGGCCCGTCCGACGCCCGCCACATCGTGGTCTTCTTCCGGGGCGGCATGGTCAAGCTGGACGTACTCGGTGCGGACGGCACGCCGTACGGCCTGGACGACCTGCGGGCGGGACTGCGCGCCGTACTCGACGGCGGCGAGCCGGCCGGCGCCGACGCGCCGGTCGGCCACCTCACCACCATGGCCCGCGCCGAGTGGGCCGCCGCCCGCGCGTCCCTGCTCGCGCACCACCCCGGCAACGCCGACGCCCTGGACGACATCGAGACCGCCCTCTTCTGCGTCTGCCTGGAGGACTTCGCCCCCGCCGACACCCAGCAGACCTGCGACGAACTGCTCTACGGCGACCGCGGCAACCGCTGGTTCGACAAGGCCGTCTCCTTCGTCGTCTTCGCCGACGGCCGCGCGGGCATCAACGTCGAACACTGCGAGCTGGACGGCACCACCATCCTCAGCTTCGTCGACGCCCTGCTGTCCACCCCGGCCGAGGAGCACTCCCAGGCTTCCGGCGCCCGCTCCCAGGGCGTGCCCGCCCGCCGGCCGATCACCTTCCACCTGGACGACGCTCTGCGCGCCCAGGTGCGCTCCGCCGCCGAGGCGTTCGCGCAGTACGGCGCGGACACCGCCACCCGCACCGTCTCCTTCGACGACTTCGGCGCCCGGACCGCCAAATCCCTCGGCGTCTCCCCGGACGCCTTCGTCCAGCTCGCCTACCAACTCGCCCACCAGCGAGCCAAGGGACGCCTGGGCGCCACCTACGAGTCGATCGCCACCCGGCAGTGGCGCCGCGGCCGCACCGAGGCGATGCGCGTCGTCACGCCCGAGATCGTGGATTTCGTGGCCGCTATGCAGGACCCGGCGACGGACCCGGACGCCCGCCGCGCCGCACTGCACACCGCCGCCCACGCACACGTCACCCGCGCCAAGGAGTGCCAGGCCGGCGACGCACCCGAACAGCACCTGTGGGAACTGGAACTCATCCAGCGCCGCCGCGGCCCGGAACTCGGCCTCGCCGAGCAGCCCGCCCTCTACCGCACCCCCGGCTGGCTGACCCTGCGCGACGACTACCTCAGCACCAGCTCCGCCCCCTCCACCCACATCCAGTACTTCGGCTTCGGCTCCACCAGCAGCCGCTGCATCGGCGTCGCCTACGTCCTGCTCCCCGAACGCTTCCACCTCTACCTGAGCACGCCCCTGCCGGTCGCCGACCAGATGCACCGCTTCGCCGACCACCTCCGCCAGGCGATCGACGAACTGCGCGACCTGCTGGCCTCCGACCGGTCCGGGAACTGACCCCGCCGCCTGGCACCCCGCACGGAGCCGACGGGCCGCCGCCACCCCGCACCGGGGCCGGCGGCGGCCCCGCCGGTCCGGTCACTTCAGCAGCCGGGACAGCCGCCGGTCCGCGAGGACCCTGCCCCCGGTCTGGCAGGTGGGGCAGTACTGCAGCGCCGAGTCGCTGAAGGACACCTCGCGGACCGTGTCGCCGCAGACCGGGCAGGGCTGCCCCGCCCGCCCGTGGACCCGAAGACCGCTCTGCTTCGCCGCCTTGAGTTCCCCCGGCGCCAGTCCGCGGCACCGTTCGACCGCGTCGGTGAGCGTCGCGCCGATCACCTCGTACAGCCGGGCCACCTCCTCCTCGCAGAGCCCGGAGGCCGGCTTGAACGGGGACATCCGCGCCGCGTGCAGGATCTCGTCGGAGTAGGCGTTCCCGATACCGGCCAGCACGCTCTGATCACGCAGCACGCCCTTGATCTGGCGGCGTTCCCCCTTCAGCGCGCCGGCGAACGACGCCAGGGTGAAGGTCCCGGAAAGGGGGTCGGGGCCGAGCCGCGCGATCCCGGGGACCTCCCGCGGATCGGTGACGACGTACACCGCGAGGTGCTTCTGGCTCCCGGCCTCGGTCACGTCGAAGCCCGCACCGGCGGGTTCGGCGAGCCGCACCCGAAGCGCCAGCGGTCCCTTGCCGGGGCGCGGCACCGCCGTCGGCACCCGGTCGCTCCAGCGCACCCAGCCCGCCCTGGCCAGGTGGACGACCAGGTGCAGTTCCCCCGCCCGAAGATCCAGGAACTTGCCGTGCCGCCCCACACCGTCGAACGTCCGGCCCTCAAAGGCGCCGAGGGGCGGATCGTAGGTCTTGAGCGCATGGACGGAGACCGGGTGGACACGGTCCACGGTCCGCCCGGCCAGGTGAGCGTCGAGAAACCGGCCGAGCGCCTCGACCTCCGGCGATTCGGGCATAACGCCATTGTGCCCCGCACCGAGCCACCTGCCCGGAAACCCACCCCACCGGCCCCGCGCGCCGCCGCCGACTCCCGGCGAGCCGGCCGCCGCGTCCCCGCCCACCCCGGTGCCGCTCCGCCCTGACGAGTGGTTTCGCGGCCGAAAGCGTCTCCACGGGCCCGCCCGCACGTTACTTGTACCGCGATGCGCCTATCCGATCATGCGCACGGACGCCTCACACCCCCAGGAGACGCCAGTGACCCGTACTGCCCACACCGGCCCCGAATCCCTGCTGCGCCGCACCCTCGCGGAGAAGCGCATCGCCCTGGTGGCGTGGCGGCTGCTGGTGCTGCAGAACGCGGACCCGGCCGTCGCCGCCGGCGCCGCGCGGTTCTCGACCTACCGGGCGCATCCCTGGCGGCGGATGGAGCACACCATGGACAGCGGCGAGCGGCTGTTCTTCTCCGACCGCGAGGGCCTGCGCCGGGAGATCGCCCGGCTGGAGCGTACGCACCGCCGCATCCAGGGCACCGACGACCAGGGCCGCCCGTTCACGGCGCTGGACCCGGCCGTGCGGGTATGGGTGCTGGTGACGCTGTACGAGTCGATGACGGCGATGCGCGAGCTGTCCGGCGACCCCATGAGCCCCGCCGAACTCGACCGGCTGTACGCCGAGTTCCGCGCCGTGTGCGCCGAGTTCGGCCTGCCGGACGAGCTGTTCCCGAAGGCCGCCGCGGACGTGCCCGCCTACATGGACCGCATCATCCGCGAACGCCTGGAGTACAGCGACGCCGTGCACGACCTGCTGTTCACGATGCTGCGCCAGGCCCCGGCGCCCCGCCGTCTGGGACGCCTCGGGCCCGCCTGGCCGCTGCTGCGCCGCCTCATCGCCCGCTTCCTGGCGGCCCTGACCCTCGCCGACCTGCCCCCCGCCTTCCGTGAGCGCTTCGACCTGCCCCGCACCCGCAGCGCCGCCGCGCTGTCCTGGGCACTGCACCGCGGCATGCGCCAGGCCATGACGCGCCTGCCCGACCGGCTGCGCTACCGCATCCCCCCGACCGGCGTCCCCGCCGCCCGCCCGGCCGCCGCCCCCTCCGCCGACGGCGGCGCGGACACCCCGGCGACCGGCCGGGTGCCGCGGCCCCGGCGCAACCGCGGCGGCGGCTCGCCGCGGGCGCGCGCGGAGGCGTTCTTCCGGCAGGTCCTGGACCAGACCGGCGACGGGTACCTCACCTCCGCCGACCTGCAGGCCATGGCGCACAACGTCTGCTGGCAGCTCGAACTCGACGAAGCGGCCGAGGCCGAGGTGTACACCGGCTTCGACACCTGGTGGCAGCACATCCGCGCCACCATGGACACCGACGGCGACGGCCGCGTCAGCCGGGCCGAGTTCACCGCCGCCATGGTCGCCGGTGCCGACCGCGACCCCGACTACCTGCACAAGGGCCTGCACACGGCGCTGCGCGCCCTCTTCCGCGCCGCGGACACCGACGGCAGCGGCCATGTGGGAGCCGACGAATACCGCGTCCTCTTCGGCGGCTCCCGCGTCCACCCCGCCGAACTCAACCACGGCTTCCGCCAGCTCGACGCCGACGGCGACGGCCGAATCACCGAGGACGAGTTCCTCCACGCCTTCACCGACTACTTCACCGCCCGCACCGACACCACCGCCGGCACCCAGCTCCTGGGCCGCCCCTGAGGCCCACGGCACCCGCGTCCACGAAAACGGCCGCCGGCCGCGGCTTCCAAGCGGGAAGAACGCGGCCGACGGCCTACAGACTGCCCAGGCGAGCGAGATGCCGCTCTGGCCTGGGGGTCTTAGATGTCGAAGTAAAGCTCGAACTCGTGCGGGTGCGGACGCAGCTGGATCGGGGCGATCTCGTTGGTGCGCTTGTAGTCGATCCAGGTCTCGATCAGGTCGGAGGTGAAGACGCCGCCCTGCTGGAGGTACTCGTTGTCGGCCTCGAGGGCGTCGAGGACCGCCGGGAGGGAGGTGGGGACCTGGGGGACGCCCGCGTGCTCTTCGGGGGCGAGCTCGTAGAGGTCCTTGTCGATCGGCTCGGCGGGCTCGATCTTGTTCTTGACGCCGTCCAGGCCCGCGAGGAGCAGGGCGGAGAAGGCGAGGTACGGGTTCGAGGACGGGTCCGGTGCGCGGAACTCGACGCGCTTGGCCTTCGGGTTGGAGCCCGTGATCGGGATGCGCATGGCCGCGGAGCGGTTGCGCTGGGAGTAGACCAGGTTGACCGGGGCCTCGAAGCCGGGGACCAGGCGGTGGTAGGAGTTCACCGTCGGGTTGGTGAAGGCCAGCAGCGACGGGGCGTGCTTGAGGATGCCGCCGATGTAGTAGCGGGCGGTGTCCGAGAGGCCCGCGTAGCCCTGCTCGTCGTAGAAGAGGGGCGCGCCGCCCTGCCACAGGGACTGGTGGACGTGCATGCCGGAGCCGTTGTCGCCGAAGATCGGCTTGGGCATAAAGGTCGCGGTCTTGCCGTTGCGCCAGGCGACGTTCTTCACGATGTACTTGAAGAGCATCAGGTCGTCGGCGGCGGCGAGCAGCGTGTTGAACTTGTAGTTGATCTCGGCCTGGCCGGCGGTGCCGACCTCGTGGTGCTGGCGCTCGACCTGCAGGCCGGCGGCGTCCAGCTCCAGGGAGATCTCGGCGCGCAGGTCGGCGAAGTGGTCGACCGGCGGGGCCGGGAAGTAGCCGCCCTTGTAGCGGACCTTGTAGCCGCGGTTGTCCTCGACCGCGCCGGTGTTCCAGGCGCCGGCCTCGGAGTCGATGTGGTAGAAGCCCTCGTTCGACGTGGTGTTGAAGCGCACCGAGTCGAAGACGTAGAACTCGGCCTCGGGGCCGAAGTACGCGGTGTCCGCGATGCCGGTGGAGGCGAGGTAGGCCTCGGCCTTCTTGGCGATGTTGCGCGGGTCGCGGCTGTACTGCTCGCCCGTGATCGGGTCGTGGATGAAGAAGTTGATGTTGACGGTCTTGTCGCGGCGGAACGGGTCCACGCGGGCCGTCGACAGGTCGGCGCGCAGCGCCATGTCGGACTCGTGGATGGCCTGGAAGCCGCGGATCGAGGAGCCGTCGAAGGCGAGTTCCTCGGCCGGGTCGAACGCCTTCGCCGGGATCGTGAAGTGCTGCATCACACCGGGCAGGTCGCAGAAGCGGACGTCGATGAACTTGACGTCCTCGTCCGCGATGAACTTCTTGGCCTCGTCGGCGTTCTGGAACATCCAACTCCTCCTAGCCCGGTCACCGGTCGGCGGACGCGGGATTGCTACTCGGAACGCGACCCTCTGCAGAGGCGCGCTCGCCCGACCATAGGCAGGCGGGATTTCCCAAGCATGACCCATTTGTTTCGCCGAGGTTAACCGCCGCGCGGTGGCTCATACCACCCAGTGTGCGCCAAACTGGCACATTACGGATAGGGTGCTGTCGGCCGCCGTCCGTGCTCCCCGCGGCCCTTCCACCGGCCGGTGCCCGCCCTCCGCGAAGCGAACGTATGCGGTCGCAGTACCGTGGACGGGTGGACAACAGGCAAGCAATCGGATCGTGGATCTCCGGGCCCCGCGCGGCAGCCGAGGACATGGGTGTCGAGTTCGGATACCGCGGGCAGCGGCTCGGGCTGCCGGAGGAGGGGCCGGGGTCCCTCGCGCGCCCCGGGCGCCGCTTCGCCGCGCTCTTCATCGACTGGGCGCTGTGCATGCTCATCGCCTACGGACTGCTCAGCGGCGGCAAGGCGCAGTCGGCCAGCAACTGGGCCCTGGTGGTCTTCGCGGTGCTCAGTGTGCTGACGGTCGGCACGGTCGGCTTCACGCCGGGTAAGCGGCTGCTGGGCCTGCGGGTGGTCGCCGAGGGCGGTGGCCGGATCTCGCTGCCGTGGGTGGTGCTGCGCACGGCCCTGCTGGTCGTGGTCATCCCGGCGGTGGTGTGGGACCGGGACGGGCGGGGGCTGCATGACCGTCTCGCGCGCGCCGTACAGGTGCGGATCTAGCCACCTAGCCATCTAGTCGCCTCGGCAGGTACGGCTCTGGCGGCCTGGGAGAGTGGAACGGAGCGCCTCCCCGAGCACGAGCGCCCCGAGACCTCCCAGATGCGTGTGAAAGCGGGTGGGCCCGGGACCTTCGCGGTCCCGGGCCCACCCGTTTCGATGTATACGAGTCGCGCGGCTCAGCGCGTCTTGCCGCCGCCCCGGGGCATCCGCATGCCCTTCGGCATCGGGCCCTTCGGCACCGGCATGTTGCTCATCAGGTCGCCGAGCGCACGCAGCCGGTCGTTGACGGCCGTGACCTGGGCGCCGGGCAGGACGCGCGGGAGCTTCAGCAGGGTCGTACGGAGCTTCTTCAGCGGCACCTGGCCCTCGCCGTCGCCCACCACGATGTCGTGGACCGGGGCGTCCGCGACGGTGCGCGCCATCCGCTTCTTCTCGGCGGCCAGCAGGCCGCGGAGACGGTTCGGGTTGCCCTCGCCGACCAGCACGATGCCGGCCTTGCCTACGGCGCGGTGCACCACGTCCTGGCTGCGGTTCATCGCCACCGCGGGGGTGACCGTCCAGCCGCGCCCGACGTTCTCCAGCACGGCTGCCGCCGCACCGGGCTGGCCCTCCATCTGCCCGAAGGCAGCTCGCTCGGCGCGCCGTCCGAAGACGATCGCCATCGCGAGGAAGGCCAGTACGAAGCCCAGGATGCCCGCGTAGATGGGGTGGCCGATCAGGAAGCCGATGGCAAGGAGAACGCCGAATACGACGATGCCTACACCAGCGACGACAAGACCGACCTTGGAGTCGACCCGACGGGTCATCTTGTAGGTCAGGGCGATCTGCTTGAGCCGCCCGGTGTTCTCAGCGCCGGCAGCGCCGTCTGAGTTTGCCTTCCTCGCCATACAGCGAAGTTTACGTGGCGTGCGGGCGACGGGTCGCCGCGGCCTCCAGTACGTACTCGGCCTCGTACCGGTCCTTGGCGCGGCGGCGGTCCTCAAGGACCGACGTCCAGGCGTTGCGGCGGGCGGTGCGCTGCCCGCCGCGCATCAGTACGGCCTCGACGGCACGCAGTGCACCGGTGACGGAAGGACGGGGGAGGGCTGGTGTGGCGCGGAGCGGCGCGGCCTGCATGGTGGGTGACTCCTTCTGGCGTTCGCAGGAGCAGGAGAGGGTGCGTGAACGGTGCGTGCATCCATCGTCACGGAAAGGTGTTACCAACGGATGACCTGCCGGTCAAACACCATGAAACATTGACGCGGCCCGCCACGCCCCCCGTCCTGGGGGAGTGCGGGCCGCGTCCTCAAGCATGTGCCACGTTTCACAAGACGGCGCGCCGGGGGAACTCAAACCGCCTGACTGGACGCCTCGACCTCGCGCCGTTCGATGGCCTGCTGGTAAAGGCGGCCGGCGCGGTAGGAGGAGCGGACCAGCGGGCCGGACATCACGCCGGAGAAGCCGATCTCCTCGGCCTCCTCCTTCAGCTCCACGAACTCGGCCGGCTTCACCCAGCGCTCGACGGGGTGGTGGCGCGGCGTGGGGCGCAGGTACTGGGTGATGGTGACGAGCTCGGTGCCCGCCTCGTGCAGCTGGCGCAGCGCCTCGCTGACCTCTTCGCGGGTCTCGCCCATGCCCAGGATGAGGTTGGACTTGGTGACCAGGCCGGCCTCGCGGGCCTTGGTGATGACGTCGAGGGAGCGCTCGTACCGGAAGCCGGGACGGATCCGCTTGAAGATCCGCGGCACCGTCTCGACGTTGTGCCCGAGTACCTCGGGGCGGGACGAGAAGACCTCGGCCAGCTGGTCCGGGTCGGCGTTGAAGTCGGGGATGAGCAGCTCGACCTTGGTGTAGCCCTCGGCGCGCTCCGCCGTCATCGCGTGGATCTGGCGCACCGTCTCGGCGTACAGCCAGGCGCCGCCGTCCTCGAGGTCGTCGCGGGCGACGCCGGTGATCGTGGCGTAGTTCAGGTCCATCGTGACGACGGACTCGCCGACGCGGCGCGGCTCGTCGCGGTCGAGGGCCTGCGGCTTGCCGGTGTCGATCTGGCAGAAGTCGCAGCGCCGGGTGCACTGGTCGCCGCCGATGAGGAACGTGGCCTCGCGGTCCTCCCAGCACTCGTAGATGTTCGGGCAGCCCGCTTCCTGGCAGACGGTGTGCAGGCCCTCGCTCTTCACGAGCTTTTGCAGGGCGTTGTACTCGGGACCCATTTTCGCCCGCGTCTTGATCCACTCGGGCTTGCGCTCGATGGGGGTCTGGCTGTTCCGGACCTCCAGGCGCAACATCTTGCGTCCGTCGGGTGCGACTGCGGACACGACCGGCTCCCTACGACTTCGTTTCCTTGGCGTACACCAGGGTACGCCCGTCAATTCGCACGTCTTTACGTGCGGGGCAACCCCATGGGGCGGGGTCGCATTCCCGGTGGTCGCCGGGGGTTCTCGCGGGTGGCCGTACGGTCAGACCGCCCGCGGCAGCAGCTCGGCGCCCTCCAGGACGTCCCGCAGGTGCTTCTCGACGACGGGCAGCACCTCGGCGATGGTGATCTCGCGGCCCAGCTCGCCCGCGAGCGAGGCGACGCCCGCGTCCCGGATGCCGCACGGCACGATCTTGTCGAACGAGGTGTTGTCCGGGTTCACGTTCAGCGCGAAGCCGTGCATCGTGACGCCCTTGGCGACGCGGATGCCGATCGCGGCGAGCTTGCGGTCCTCGCGGCGCTGACCGGCGTTGGACGGCGCGTACTCGGGGCCGTTCAGCCGCGGGTCGAACAGCTCGTCCGTCACCCGCGGATCGAAGTCCAGCTGCAGCCCGCCGAGCCCCGCCCGCTCCTGGACCGGGTCGCCCAGCACCCACACCCCGCTGCGCCCCTCGACCCGGCTGGCCTCGACGCCGAATGCGGCGCAGGTGCGGATCAGCGCGTCCTCGAGCCGGCGGACGTGGGCGACCACGTCGACCGGGCGCGGGAGCTTCTGGATGGGGTAGCCCACCAGCTGGCCGGGCCCGTGCCAGGTGATCTTCCCGCCGCGGTCCACGTCGATGACCGGGGTCCCGTCCAGGGGGCGCTCGTCGTCGGTGGTGCGCCGGCCGGCGGTGTACACCGGCGGATGCTCCAGCAGCAGACAGGTGTCGGGCACCTCGTCGGCGAATCGGGCGGCGTGTACCCGGCGCTGTTCCTGCCAGGCCGACTCGTAGTCCACGGCGTCCGCTCCGAAGCCCAGATGCACAAAGCGCAGCCCCTCGGGTGCGGGGGTCTCCCCCCGAGAGATCGCAGTCACGGCAGCTCCTCTTCGAACCTTTGTTGCACTCTTGCTGCAACGCTGATTGCACTTCCGATGGTTTCGCGCCCATGCCACTGTACGGCGACCGATTCCGGTCCCTTCAGGCGGTCCGGTGTACCTGCCACCCTTCGGACCCCGCCCCTGCTCACACGATCGGATGAACGCGTGGCGCAGGCGGCGAGAAAGGCTCCGAAGGCCGTTACATTCACGCCGTTCCACAAGGGCGATGAGCATGCCGGACAGGGTCCGCCGAACCCGGCTGCCCGGCCCGGAAGGCAGGAGACCGGTAAAGCTGATGACGGACCGACCCCCGCACCACACACCCAACCGCCAGCTCGCCGCGCTCATCGCCGAGGCGGGGTTTTCCAATGCCGGACTGGCCAGACGGGTTGATCAGCTCGGCATCGAGCACGGCCTCGACCTCCGGTACGACAAGACCTCGGTGACGCGCTGGCTGCGCGGCCAGCAGCCGCGCGGCACCACCCCCGCGCTGATCGCCGAGGTGTTCACCCGCCGGCTGGGGCGCCGGCTGTCCGCCCAGGACCTCGGGCTGGACGCCTGTGCGCCGGTGTACGCCGGGCTGGAATTCGCCTCGACCCCCAGCGAGGCGGTGGACATCGTCAGCGGCCTGTGGCGCAAGGACTCCGGCAGCCACGCCGAGCTCCGCAAGATCGCCTTCACCCCGGCCGGGCTCGTGGTGCCGAGCCGGGACTGGCTGATCGGCCGCCCCGACGACCGCGTCGCTCGCGGCGAGCCCGCCGGCGAGGGGTCGGGCCGGGTGCCGGTCCAGGGCGGCCGGGCCTCGGTGCCGCGCCAGCGCCGTACCGACCGCGTCGACCGCACCGAGGGCTCGCGGGTCACCTCCGGCGACATCGCCGCGCTGCGCTCGGTCGGCGAGCTGTTCCGGGCGCTGGACCACGCCTACGGCGGCGGCCACGCCCGGCAGGCCCTGGTGCGCTATCTGGAGCACGAGACCGAGCCGATGCTGCGCGGCACCTACGGGGAGGCCACCGGCCGCCGGCTGTTCGCGGCCGCCGCCGATCTGACCCGGCTGGCGGGCTGGACCTCGTACGACATCGCCGCGCACGGCCTGGCGCAGCGGTACTTCGTGCAGGCACTGCGGTTGGCGCAGGCCGCCGGCGACCGGGCGTACGGCTCCTACGTCCTGGTGACGATGAGCCGGCAGGCCGTCTATCTGGGGCACGGCAGGGAGGCCGTCCAGCTGGCGCGCGTCGCCCAGCAGGGCATCGGCTCCAGCGCGCCGCCCGCCGTCCAGGCGCTGCTGCACTCCGCGGAGGCGCGCGGCCATGGCGTCATGGGCGAGGTGCGGGCCTGTACGGCGGCGCTGGCCCGCGCGGAGCGGGCGCTGGAGACCGCCCGCCCCGGCGACGAAACCCCGTACTGGGCCCGCTTCTTCGACGAGGCGCAGCTCGCCGACGAGCTGGCGCACTGCCATCGCGATCTCCAGCAGTACCGCGCGGCCTCCCAGCACGCCGAGCGCTCCCTGCAGCTGCGCGCCGCCGGGTTCGCCCGCAGCCGGCTGTTCTGCCGGGTGGTGCTGGCGACCGCGCGGCTGGGCCTGGGCGAGCTGGAGCAGGCCTGCACGCTGGGTGCCGAGGCGGCGCTCCAGGCCTCCGAGATGCGGTCGGTGCGGGCCCATGAGTACGTCAGGGAGTTCGAGCGCCGCCTGGAGCCGTACCGGGACGCGGCGGCGGTGCGCGGGTACCGGGAACGGGTGGCGGCGCTCGGGTGAGCCGGGCGGTGCGCGGCGGTCCGGTCGAGCCGGTCAGGCCGCCGCGCGCAGCGTGTCCGGCTCCGTCGTGAGCGCCGGCAGTCCGAAGTCCTGGAGCACGGCGCGGGCGGCCCGGCGGCCCGAGTTCAGCGCGCCCTGGAGAGTGCTGGTGTCGCGGTGGTCGCCGCACACATAGAGGCCGGACAGCACGCGCACGGTGCGCTCCGGGTCGTAGGGGGCCGTCATCGCCGGGACGGCGTACGGGTCCTGATGGGCGGTCAGCAGCTGCCAGTCGTCGGTCCGCGCCCCGTGGACGCGCTCCAGCTGGGGCCGGACCGTCTTGTCGAGGACGGACAGCGGCAGCGCCGCCGCGGCGCCGAGCACGGTCGTGGTGATCAGGGACCGGCCGGGCGGTGTACGGGACGGATCGATCGCGCCGGCGAGGTAGGTGTAACCGACCGGGCCGTCCGTCGGCAGGATCAGCGCCGTGTCGCGGGACGGCGCGGCGCGGCCCGCCGATCCCGCCCCCGCGGTGTGGTGCAGGACGGCCACCGGATGGAAGGCGGGCACCCGCAGCCCCGGCAGCAGCTTGGCCGCGTCCCGCGCGCCGGTCGCCACCAGCACCGCCCGGCAGGGGATACGGCCGTGCCCGGCGGTGCCGACGCCCGTGGTGGAGACCGAGGTGACCCGCACCGACGTACGGACCGTGCCGGGCGGAAGCCCGGCGGCGAGCAGCTCGGGCACGGCGCAGGCGCCGCCGGCCGGCAGCCACAGCCGCCCGTGCGCGAAGGCGCGCAGCGCGGCGGCGGCGCCACGGCTGGAGCCACGCAGCTGCGGATCGCACAGCAGGGCGCCCAGCAGGGGCCGCAGGAACGCGTCATGGGTGCGGGGCGGGAAGGCGGGGCGGCCCGCGAGGGCGTCGCGGATGGGGCGGTCCGGGGGCGGGGCGGCGGGGGTGGTGCGGTCGGTGCGGTGCTCGGTGTGCTGCGGAGGACATCGGTCGGCGCGCAAGAGGGCGCGCGCCGCGGAGAGTGCGCCCCTTGTGCTCCGGGGTGCGCCGATGCGTTGCTTGCGCTGGCCGTTGTGGACACTCAGACCGGACGCGAACGGACGCAGCGTCAGATCGCCGAGGCCCGGGGTGCGGCGCAGCTCGGCGCTGGAGATGGCCAGCGGGCGGCCGCAGCGGTCCAGCCGGAAGCCGTCGAGCCGGTCGGTGGCGGACCGGCCGCCGATCCGGTCCGCGGCCTCCAGCACGGTGACCGACACTCCCGCGCCGGTCAGATGGCGGGCGGCGGCAAGACCGGCCGGCCCGGCTCCCACGATGACGACGTCCACGGTCGATGCGATGCGCGGCACATGCCCCTCCCGGAGGTCGGTCCCAGCGGCGGCGCACCGATGTCATGCCCATTGCCGCCGCGCGGGATGCCGATGGTGTGTGCGAGGACGGTAGGGAGGCGGCGGCCCGTACGGCAGGGGGCGTCCGGGGCGCGTCGGAGCGCCCTTGGCCACGGCCTCCGGGGGGCCCGGGCGTCTACCCCGCCTGGACACCCCTAGGGCCTGCCGGAGGGGTCAGGGTCGGACAGGCCCTAGGCGGCCCGGACCGCTTCCAGGATGCGCGGATGATCGAAGGCGAACCCGGATTCCAGCAGCCGCCGCGGCACCACCCGCTGGCTGCCGAGCACATCCTCGGCGAAGTCCCCCAGGGCGATCCGCAGCACCGGCGCCGGGACGGTGAACAGCGTCGGCCGGTTCAGCGCGCGGCCCATCACGGCGGTCACCTCGCGGTTGGTGACCGGTTCCGGGGCGGTGAGGTTGACCGGACCGCTCAGCTCCTCGGTGTCGACGAGGTGGCGCAGCGCCCGGATCTGGTCGTGCAGGGAGATGAAGCTCCAGTACTGGCTGCCGTCGCCGAGCCGCCCGCCCAGGCCGAGCCGGAAGATCGGGAAGAGCCGGCCCCAGGCGCCGCCGGAACGGGCCACGACCAGACCGGTGCGGGCGAAGACGGTGCGGATGCCCGCGTCCTGCGCCGGCTTCGCGGCGTCCTCCCAGGCCACGCACACCTCCGGCAGGAATCCCGCGCCGGCCGGTGCGCTCTCGTCCGTACGCCGGTCGCCGGTGTCGCCGTAGTAGCCGATCGCGCTGCCGCACACGAAGACCCGGGGCGGGGTGTCCATCGAGGCGAGCGCCTGGGCGAGGGCGCGGGTGCCCAGTACCCGGCTGTCGCGGATCTCCTGCTTGTACGCCGCCGTCCAGCGGTGGTCGCCGACCCCGGCGCCGGCGAGATGGACGACCGCCTCGCAGCCGGTGAGCCCGGCGGTGTCGACCTGCCCGCCCGCGGGGTTCCAGCGCACCTCGTCGGCGGCCGTGGGCTCGCGCCGTACGAGCCGGACGACTTCATGGCCGTCCGTGCGCAGGGAGCGTACGAGCGCCGTGCCGATGAGCCCGGTCGAGCCGGTGATCGCGATCCGCATGGGGCCATACTGCCCGCAGTGCACCGCCGGCGACGACATCTGCGGTCCGTCCGCCGTGCTGACGGGGACCGGCGCCGGCCGCGCCCTACGGCTTGAAGCGGTCCCACAGCAGGGGGAAGCGCTCCGCCAGGCTCTGGTCGTCGTCGAAGTCGAGGTAGCCGCCGAGCGGTTCGCGGGGCGGCGGCGGAAGCGCCAGGTCCGGCATCACCCCGCCGGTCATCCGCTCGTACGCCTCGTCGGCCGCGTACCCCAGCTCCTCGGCGTCGCCGTCCACCGCCTCGTCGAAGTCGTCCAGCAGCTCGGCGAGCTGGTCCGGGTCGTGCAGCGCGCCCTCGAAGACCTCCCGGCCCTGGCCGATCAGCCAGCAGCGGAAGTAGTCGAAGGCGTCGTCGCTGGCGCCGCCGAGCAGAATCGAGGCCGCGGCCCACAGGTCCCACGTGTACGCCCGGTTGTAGCGGGACTCGAAGTGGCGGGCGAAGTCCACAACGGTGTCCGGGTCGAGCCCGAGCAGCCGCTCGACCAGTGCGTCGGCCTGCTCCTCCGGGTCGCCCTCCGCTGCCGCGCGGGAGTGGTCGATCAGCTCCCAGAACTCCGTCTCTTCCATCACCGCTCCAGCATCCGCCTTGGCGCCGTGCCACGCATGCGGACTACCCCAGATGCGACGGTGTCGTTATCCGGATCGGTGAACGGCGGCACGCTGTGCTGACGCCCGTCCGGACCGGTGTGCGTCCGCCCCGCTTCGTGCCCGTACGGGCGAACCGTCGTGTGACCGTCCCAAGAATCACTCGTTGGAAGGCGTGCAACGACCAAACGACGGCATAGACGGCAAATCCGCCACTTCTCGAAGGGCTGTTTCACGCCATGCCCATGGACGAACGCACCCGGGCCGACGTCGAACGGGCCGAGGCGGCCATCGTCGAGCACTACCCACGACTCGTCCGCCTCGCCTACCTCGTGCTGCCCCCCTCGATGGGCCGCCACCGCCGGGTCCTGACCGCCCACGGACTGGTCCAGCGGGCCCTGCCGCGGGCCGGCCGCCGCCGCCCGGTGCGCGGGCTGCCGGCCCAGCGCGGCCCGGCGCCCGAGTCCGGCTACGACCTCGTACGGCTGCGGATCCTGCGGCTGGCCCTGGCGCAGGAGGGCCGGCCCGGCCGGGGGCTGCCGGCCGTGCCCGTCGTCTGGGGGCTGCGGCTCTTCCCACGGGCCGGCGGCGCCGACGAACTCGCCCTGGACCAGGCGCTGTCCGCCGTCCCGGCGCCGGTGCGGGCCGCCATCGGGCTGGGGCACCTGGAGGGCCTGGACGAGGACACGGCGCGGGCCGTACTGGAGCGGGCCGGCGTCGAGGAGGCGGCGGCGGCGCAGCGGGCGGCCGGGCTGCTGGAGCGGGAGACCGGGGCCGATGCCGCCGCCCTGCTGAACTCCGGGGAGTTCGACCCGTGCACGGTGCAGACCCGGCCGACGGACCTGCTGCGCCGCCGCCAGCGGGTGCGGGCCTCGCTCGCGCTGGCGGCCGTGCTGGCGCTCGGCGCGGGGGTGGCGGCGGCGGTGCCGGGCGGCGACGGCGACCCCTCCGGCCGCGCCCCGACCGAGGCCCAGCAGGCGCTGGACCCGGCCCGGCTGCTGCGCACCCCCAACGAGCAGTGGGCCGGCACCTCCCGGGTGGACTTCACCGCCTGGCCCGCCCGCGGCCGGGAGACCGGTGACAAGGAGCTGCTGGCGCGGGCGCTGCGGGTCTGGGCGGCGCCGCCCGAGGACGCCCGGATCACGGCGACCGCCGGCACCTCCACCCGCCCGCCCGGCCGTCCACCGCAGCTGCTCTACGCGGGCCTGATCGACAACGTCATGGTCGTGGTCTTCCACGACGGCGAGCGGCTGGTCCGCTACGCCGAGCCCGAGGACGCCACCCCCACCCTGCACTTCGCGCGCGTCGACGACGCGGATCCGACCACCAGCGCCGGGCTGGTGATCGGCCGCGGCAACGGTTGGATGCGCTACCTCCTCGCGCCCTGGATCTCCGACGTCGCCGTCCGCGACCTGCTGGTGCCCGGAGCCCCGCCGCACGGGCTGCATGTCGCCCCGGACGGGGTCACCGACCGGATCGCCACGCCGCCCGGGGCGGGCGCCGGCTGCGGACGCTGGCCGGTGGCGCAATTCCGACCCTCGACGCGGCTCGGAGCGGCCCTGCCCGCCTTCCTCCTCGCCGACCTCGACGATCTCGTGCCCGTCCATCTGACCTATACGCCGCCGTCGCCCGCCGTCGGGCCGAGCACCGTCGGCGGGCCGCGCGAGGCGACCGACCCGCCGGCGCTGCAGAACTGGGCCCGTACGGCCTGCCGGCTGGGCTCCCTGCGCGGCGCCGGGGTGCGCTCCGTCGACAACTGGGCGTTCGCCGAGCAGCCCCTTCCCGAGGGCGGCGGCAGGGCGACCTGGGTCTGCACCCGCGCCGACACCTGGCGTGGCCCCGGCACCGTGGCCGTGCAGTTCCTGCCGCCCGCGATCCGCCCCGCCGACCCGGGGCGGATCGCCGGACGCGCCGTCAACACCGCGGCCTGCAGCCGCTTCGGGCCGCATGTCGTCGCGGACGTCCACTGGCAGGCGAAGTCGGGGAAGTGGTACCTGCTCGCGGCCGGCAGCCGGGAGGTGGTCGGCCTCGACGCCACGGGCGGCGTACGGGCCACCGGCAAGGCCGGCACCCTCGCCGCGCCGGCGGGGCGGGAGGCTAGGGCCGAGGTCGTCGGGCGGCTGCGGGACGGGCGGAGCGTACGGGCGGTCCAGCCGTAGGTGCCGCCGGAGGGCCGCCGGACGGCACGTCGTGCGGGGGATCTGAATCCCGACAGTAGGTGTCGGGATTCGCTGTCAGGGTCGCGATATGCGGTGGCGACACCGAGCCACCGGCATCCGGCATCCGACAGCGAGGAGCGAGAACGTGACGGGCCATGAGGAACGAGCAGGGCGTGCGGACCGGGCCGTGGCGGCCGACCTGACCGGCCGGGTGGCGCTGGTCGCGGGGGCGACCCGGGGCGCGGGCCGGGCGATGGCGGTGGAGCTGGGCCGGGCCGGCGCGGTGGTGTATGTGACCGGGCGGACGACCCGGGAGCACGTCAGCGAGGTCGGCCGCCCCATGGAGACGATCGAGCAGACCGCGGAGCTGGTGACCGCGGCCGGCGGCACCGGGATCGCGGTACCGACCGACCACCTGGAGCCGTCGCAGGTCGAGGCGCTGGTGACGCGCATCGGCCAGGAGCAGGGGCGACTGGATGTGCTGGTCAACAGCCTGTGGGGCGGCGACCGGCTGATCGAGTTCGACACCAGGCTGTGGGACCTCGATCTGGACAAGGGCCTGCGGATGTTCCGCCTCGGCATCGACTCCCACGTCATCACCAGCCATTACGCGCTGCCGCTGCTGATCGGGCGGCCCGGCGGGCTGGTCGTCGAGATCACCGACGGCACCGAGGCCTCCAACCGCACCTACCGCGACAACCTCTGCTTCGACCTCACCAAGTGCGCCCCGCACCGCATCGCCTTCGGCCTCGCCGCCGAGCTGAAGGAGTACGGCGGCACGGCGGTCTCGCTCACCCCCGGCTTCCTGCGGTCCGAGGAGATGCTGGACTACTTCGGGGTGACGGAGGAGACCTGGCGCGACGCGGTCGCCCAGGAGCCGCACTTCGCCGTCGCCGAGTCGCCGGCGCTGATCGCCCGCGCTGTACGGGCGCTGGCCGCCGACCCGGACAAGCAGCGCTGGAGCGGTCAGTCACTCTCCAGCGGCCAACTGGCGAAGGAGTACGACTTCACCGACACGGACGGCTCCCGGCCGGACTGCTCCGGCTACTTCGAGGACGTGGTCTTCGGCGGGAAGGACGGCAGCGCGGCGGACTACCGCTAGGGCGTGTCCGATGGGCCAGGGTCGGAAACCTAGGCACCCCCGCCGGCGCGCTGCCCGCTGGGCTCCACGCCGCCCTGTCCGCCCGGCTCCGTGTACAGGGCCGCCATCCGGCGGGCGGCCGCCGCCAGGCGCTCGCGCAGCCCGGCGGGCGCCAGTACCTCGCCCTCCGGGCCGAGCGCCAGCAGCTGGGCGTAGGCGACCTCGTCGGACTCCACGGGCAGGGTGACGGTCAGCCGCCCCTGCGGGTCGGGACCGCCGGCCGCCCGCGCCGTGTCGATCGCCTCGCGGGCCGCCGCGCGTGCGGTGACGTACGGCAGTTGCCGCACACCGCGCTCGGAGAGCCGCAGCACCACCTCCTCGCGCAGGATCGAACGCGCGAACTGCGCGGCCCGCTCCGCCCAGAACGCGGGCAGGTCGAAGGAGGCGTCGCGGGTGAACCGGGCCGCGCCGCTCCCGCCGCTCCGGTCACCCTCGTCGTCCCCGGTGGTCTCGACGGCGGTGAACCGGTCCACCCGATACACCCGGAAGTCCCCCTGGGACCGCGCCGCCAAATACCACACCCCCGCCTTCAGCACGAGGCCGTACGGCTCCAACTCCCGCTCCACCTCGGTGTCCTTGCGGAGGTAGCGGGCGCGGACGCGGCGGTCGTCCCAGACCGCGTCGGCGATCACGGGCAGCAGGGTGGGGGTCTCGGGCTCCTGATACCAGGCGGGTGCGTCGAGGTGGAAGCGCTGGGCGGCGCCCGTCGCGGCGTCCCGCAACTCGGGCAGCAGCGCGGCGGAGACCTTCAGACGGGCGGCGGACGCGGCGTCGGCGAGGCCCATCTCCCGCAGGGCGCAGGGCACTCCGGACAGGAAGAGGGCCTCCGCCTCGCTGCGGCCCAGGCCCGTGAGGCGGGTGCGGTAGCCGCCTATGAGGCGGTAGCCGCCGGCCCGGCCCCGGTCCGCGTAGACGGGCACCCCGGCCTCGGAGAGGGAGAGGACATCGCGCACGACCGTACGCTCGGAGACCTCCAGCTCCCGCGCCAGCTCCGCGCCCGTCATCGACGGCCGCGCCTGGAGCAGCAGCACCATCTTGATCAGCCGTGCAGCACGCATGCCCCCATGATGCCGGGGGGTACTGACAACGCCGGGCGGGGGCGAGAGCGGGCCGCCCGGCCGTGGTCAGGGGTGGGGAAGGCCCGGCCGTAATCAGGGCATGACCGGCCGGGCCAGTGGAATCCCGTGCGGAGGCTCCGGGCGCGGGAAGGTCGCCTCCGCACGGGAGATGGGGGGTGTCCTCCAGGGTCTCGGAGGGCCTCAGAACCCGTAGCGCTCCCGGGCCTCCTTGACCGCGGAGGCCGGTACCTCGCCGCGGCGGGCGAGCCGGGCCAGTGCGGCGATCACGATCGACTCGGCGTCGACGCCGAAGTGGCGGCGGGCCGCGTCACGGGTGTCGGACAGGCCGAAGCCGTCCGCGCCGAGCGAGGTGTAGTCCTGCTCGACCCACTGCGCGATCTGGTCCGGGACCTGGCGCATGTAGTCGCTGACGGCCAGCACCGGGCCCTCGGCACCGCTGAGCGCCTCGCGGACGTACGGCGTGCGGTCCTCGCCGTTCAGGGCGGCCGCGTCGGCCTCCATGGCGTCGCGCCGCAGCTCGGTCCAGGAGGTCGCGGACCACACGTCGGCGGCCACGCCCCACTCCTCGGCGAGCATCCGCTGGGCACCCAGCGCCCAGTGGATCGCCGTGCCGGAGGCCAGCAGCTGGATCGCCGGGGCGCCCGCGGGTGCCGCGACTCCCGCCGTGGCCGCGGTGTTGAAGCGGTACAGGCCGCGGACGATGCCCTCGTCGACGCCCTCGGGCTTGGACGGCTGGGGCATCGGCTCGTTGTAGACGGTCAGGTAGTAGAAGACGTTCGGGTCCTCGCCGGGGGCGCTCTCCCCGTACATCCTGCGCAGACCGTCCTTGACGATCGCCGCGACCTCGTACGCGAACGCCGGGTCGTACGTCAGTGCCGCCGGGTTCGTCGCCGCGATCATCGGCGAGTGGCCGTCCGCGTGCTGCAGGCCCTCACCGGTCAGCGTCGTACGGCCGGCCGTGGCGCCGACGAGGAAGCCCTTGCCGAGCTGGTCGCCGAGCTGCCACATCTGGTCGGCGGTGCGCTGCCAGCCGAACATCGAGTAGAAGATGTAGAAGGGGATCATCGTCTCGCCGTGCGTGGAGTACGCGGTGGCGGCGGCGATGAAGTCCGCCATCGAACCGGCCTCGGTGATCCCCTCGTTGAGGATCTGGCCGTCCTTGGCTTCCTTGTAGTACATCAGCTGGTCGCGGTCGACCGGCTCGTACGTCTGGCCCTTGGGGGAGTAGATGCCCAGGGACGGGAAGAGCGACTCCATGCCGAAGGTGCGCGCCTCGTCGGGGACGATCGGCACCCAGCGCTTGCCGGTCTCCTTGTCGCGGATGAGGTCCTTGACCAGGCGGACGAAGGCCATGGTCGTGGCCACGGACTGGTTGCCGGAGCCCTTGTCGAAGGCGGCGAAGGCCTTGTCGGCCGGGGCGGGCAGCGGCGCGAGGGGGTGGACGCGGCGGGCCGGGGCCGGGCCGCCGAGCGCCGCGCGGCGCTCCTGGAGGTAGCGGACCTCGGGGGAGTCGGCGCCGGGGTGGCCGTAGGGCACCTGGCCGTCGGCGAAGTCGCTGTCGGAGATGGGGAGTTCGAGCAGGTCCCGCATGACCTTGAACTCGTCCACGGTCAGCTTCTTCATCTGGTGGTTGGCGTTCTTGGACTCGAAGCCCTTGCCGAGGGTGAAGCCCTTGACCGTCTGCGCGAGGATCACGGTCGGGGCGCCCTTGTGCTCCACGGCGGCCCGGTACGCCGCGTACACCTTGCGTGCCTCGTGGCCGCCGCGCGAGAAGTGGAAGCACTCCAGGATCTTGTCGTCGCCGAGCAGCCGGCCCATCTCGGAGAGGGCGGGCTCGGCGCCGAAGAAGTGGTCGCGTATGTAGGCCGCGTCGCGGGTCGCGTAGGTCTGGAACTGGGCGTCGGGCACCTCGCGCAGACGGCGGGCCAGCGCGCCGGTGGTGTCGAGCCGGAAGAGCTCGTCCCAGGCGGTGCCCCACAGGGTCTTGACGACGTTCCAGCCGGCGCCGCGGAACTGGGCCTCCAGCTCCTGCACGATCTTGAAGTTGGCGCGGACCGGGCCGTCCAGGCGCTGCAGGTTGCAGTTGATGACGAAGGTGAGGTTGTCCAGGCCCTCGCGGCTCGCCAGCGCGAGTGCCGCCGTCGACTCGGGCTCGTCCATCTCGCCGTCGCCCAGGAACGCCCAGACGTGGGAGTCGGAGACGTCCTTGATGCCGCGGTTGGTCAGGTAGCGGTTGAAGCGCGCCTGGTAGATGGCGGAGAGCGGGCCCAGACCCATGGAGACGGTCGGGAACTCCCACAGCCAGGGCAGCCGCCGCGGGTGGGGGTAGGACGGGATGCCCTTGCCGCCGGCCTCGCGGCGGAAGTTGTCGAGGTGCTCCTCGGTGAGGCGGCCGTCGAGGAAGGCGCGGGCGTAGATGCCGGGCGCGGCGTGGCCCTGGATGTAGAGCTGGTCGCCGCTGCCGTCGCCTTCCTTGCCGCGGAAGAAGTGGTTGAAGCCCGTCTCGTAGAGCCAGGCCGCGGAGGCGAAGGTGGCGATGTGTCCGCCGACGCCGTACTTGGAGCCACGGGAGACCATCGCGGCCGCGTTCCAGCGGTTCCAGGCGGCGATCCGGGCCTCCATCGCCTCGTCACCCGGAATGGCGGGTTCGGCGGCGGTGGGGATGGTGTTCAGGTAGTCGCTCTCCAGGAGCTGGGGCAGTGCCAGCCCCGAGTTCTCCAGGGTGCGGCGCATCAGATAGGCGGCGCGGTGCGGACCGGCCGCCTCGGTGACGGCGTCCAGGGACTGGCGCCACTCGGCCGTCTCCTCGGGGTCACGGTCCGGGAACTGGTCGAGCTGGCTGTACGGCAGGCGCACGGGTTCGGGCATGGGTGGCCCCTTTCCGGACGGGAGGCTCGGGGGTGTCGTCGAGTCCGGGCCGCGTGCCCGGAGGGGTGTTACGGCGGGATCTCGACGACACCGATGTGCGAGTTCGGCAGTTTCGGCAGGCAGGGTGTCGCGCCCCGGCAGATGACGATACGCCTCTGATCGATGATCGATCAACGCTCAACGAGCGAATCGCTGCAGGTCGGCACGGGGTGCCGCATTTTGGGGCACGCCGTGCCAGCGAGGAAAGGGGGGCGCGGGGCCCGGTCCGAAGGCCCTCAGACCCTCGGAGCGCAGCTCAGCACATGACTCTTGAGCAGGATCCCGATCTTCGGGTCGCGCCGCCGGAACGCGTCCACGATCTCCTGATGGTCCTGCGCGTGCGCCCGCGGCTCGGGGCTGAACCAGCGGATCGACAGCGTCGTCCAGACCTCGATGCCCAGCGACTCCCAGGTGTGCAGCAGCACGGCGTTGCCGGCCGCCCGCACGATCTCCCGGTGGAAGGCCACCGTGTGCCGCACCTGCGCCTCGCCGTCACCGGCCCGATCCGCCTCGCGCAGCGCCGCCACCTCCCGCTCCAGCGCCGCGGTGTCCTCGGCCAGCCGCCCGGCCGCCAGCTCCGCGGCCACCTGCTCCAGCCCGGCCCGCACCGGGTAGCTCTCCTTGAGGTCGTCCGCGGTCAGATTCCGCACCCGTACGCCCTTGTTCGGCGCCGACTCGATCAGCTGCAGCGACTCCAGCTCCCGCAGCGCCTCCCGTACGGGCGTCTGGCTGACCTCCAGCTCCACCGCGATCCGCCGCTCCACGATCCGCTCGCCCGGCTGCCAGCGGCCGCTGACGATCCCCTCGAGGATGTGCTCGCGGATCTGCTCGCGCAGCGAATGGACGACGGGCGGGGTCATGACGTGCTCCTTCAAGGGCCGAGCGGTCGGACGTCATTATCCAGGTCACGGGCGAGGACGGAGGTGAGCAGACCGCGCAGGGGGACCGCGTGGCCGGGCTGCCGCGTCATGATCTCGACGAGGTCCTCGATCGCGCGGTCCCTTGCGGCCTCGTCCGGCGCGGACGGGATCGCCGCGGCGGGCGCTGCCGTGCCGACGAGGATGTCCGCGACGGCGAGGTGGACCCGCGCCGTGTAGTGATCTCCCAGGAAAGCACGTTCCACGACGGCGCAGTGCCGCAGGGTCACGGCATCGAGCGCGACGCCGGCCTGCCGGGCCCGCCGCGCGAGGTCCGCTGGCCGCTCCAGGTAGCACCCTGCCGCGTCGGCGCCGTCGTGCCGGGCGAGGTGCAGCACGGCGTCGTGGACCTCGGTGCGGGGCTCGTCGAGGACCCAGGCGCCCAGGCGGTCGGAGAGCACGAACGGCAGGAACGCGGCGTCCGCGCCGGCCCCGGGTATCCGCCGCATGAGGTGCAGCAGGTGTCCGGCGTCCTGCTCGGCCCACTCGACCATCGACAGCTCCGCCATGGCGGCGGTGGCCTCCGGGGTGGTGAGGCGCTCCTCGTGCCGCTCCCAGAAGTGGCGGGCCGCGGTCCAGTCCGGGCAGCCGAGCCAGCCGTAGGCGAGCGAGAAGGCCCAGTCGGGCAGGGCCAGCCAGGCCGGCGGGGCGCTCCCCGTGGCGTCGACCCAGGCGGCGCGGACCCGGTCGTGGTCGTCGTCCGGAGGATTGCGCAGGAAGTCCCGTGCGTCGAAGGTGACCTCGTCGCGCACCTCGGGGGCCTCGGTCAGGAACCGGATCAGCTCGTCGGTCCCGGGACCGATGTCCTCGTCGTACAGCAGCAGCGTCGTGCGCTCGTACCGCAGTCGGCGGACGACGGCCGGATGGTCGGCCAGCACGTCGACGGCGGTGTCGTAGAAGGGCCGGACAGCGGCGATCTGCTCGATGATGGACAGGTGGTCGGTCAACTCCGACAGCGCGGTCAGCACGTCGTCGACGTGGGGGCCGGGGGAGAGCCGCGCGAGTTCGAGGAAGCCTTCGACGGCTTCCCGGGCCGAGGCCGCCGCGGCCGAGGGGTCCTTGGCCCGCGCCTGACAGCGGGCCAGATTCAGCAGCGAGCCGGCGACGGAGCGACGGCGGGTGCCGACGCCGTCCCGGACCAGCGCGCGATGGGTGTCGACGGCCTCCTGGGCGGCGGCCAGCGCCTCCTGGGCGTTGTCGCACATCGACTCGGCCCGGGCGAGCGTACCGAGCGCGTTGGCCAGGGACAGCCGGTAGGCCGTGGAGTGCGGCCCGCACAGCGGACGTAGGAGGGCCACGGCCTCCCGGGCCGGGCCCAGGGCGCCTCGGGGGTCCGCCGACTCGGCCAGCTGGTTCGCATGCTGCCACAGGGCGTTGGCGAGCGCGGGGACATGGGCGGCGGGGTCGGCCTCGGCGAGCCGGCGGCGGACACCGAGCGCCTCCGTCGCCGCGTCGTGGGCGGCCTCCGCGCCGCCGCAGGCCGCCTCGCACTCCGCGAGGGATTCGAGCGCGCCCGCGAGTGAGGACAGGCGCGGGGGCAGCGGCGCGGGCCGGGCGAGCGCGCGCCGCAGGTCCACCGCCTCGCGGGCCAGGGGCCGGGCCGTCGCGGTCTCCCCGTGCTCGGTCAGCCGGAGAGCGAGGGTCTCGCAGCAGGTGGCGAGCTCGTGCCGGTACCTGCCGGGGCTCTCCTCCTCCAGGGCGCGGTAGAGATCGGTGGCCTCCTGGCAGGACGCGCGCGCGGCGGCGTCCTGTCGGACCGCGGCCAGCCGGAGGGAGAGATGGTGCAGCGCGGAGGCCAGCGCCGGGAGGTGGGTCTCGCGGCTCAGCTCCACCAGTTCACGGCAGATCTCCGTGGAGCGCTGGGCGAGGGCCAGCGCCTCCTCGTCGCGGCCGCAGTCGGCGGCACGGTCGCCGAGGTTGCCGAGCGCGACCGCGTACTGGGGCAGGTGCTCGACGGCATCGGCCACGGCCAGTTCGCGGGCGGTCTCGGCCGCCTCGTTCGCCGCCGAGAGGGCCGCTTCCGGCTCTCCCGCGCGGCTGAGGCACAGCGACAGGTTGTGCAGGCAGATGGTGAGCCCGGGAAGTGTGGTGGCACGGTCCTTCCCGGCGAGTTCGCGATGGGCTTCGACGGCCGCCACCGCCGGTCGCAGCGCGGCCCGGTAGGCGCCGGTCCGGGCGAGGGAGATGGCGAGGGTGTTGAGGAACATCGCGAATCCCTCGAGGTAGACCGCCGGATCGGCCTCGGCGAAGGGCCGGCTGACCTCGACCGCCTCCCTGGCCGCGGCCAGCGCGGGCTCGAACTCACCGGCCCCGGCGAGCCGGTTGGCCAGGACGTGGAGCGCGTTGGCCAGATCGGGGAGGTAGGCGGCACCGCCGGTGGTGGACAGCTCCCGGTAGGCCTCGGCGGCCTCGTGCGCCGCCGCCAGCGCGCCCGTGCGGTCTCCGGCGTCCCTGAGGCAGCGCGCGAGGAGGTGCAGGGATCCGGCGAGGCCGGGCAGGTAGTCGGCGGCGCTCGCCCTGACGAGTTCCCGATAGGCGTCCGTGGCCTCCCGGGCCGTCGCCAACGCGCCCTCCCGGTCCCCCGTACCCGAACGGCACCGGGCGAGCTGCAGCAGGGAGCCGGCGAAGAACAGCCGATGGGTCTCCGGGGCGGCGGGCATCAGCGCTCTGCGGATGGCGACGGCCTCTTCGGCCTCGGCGAGGGCGGCCCGGGGACCGTCCGAGGCGGTCACGATCAGCGCGTGGTCGTTGAGCGCGACCGCGAGGGCGGGAAGGAAGGTCCGCTCGTCGAGCGGGACCAGCTCCCGCAGCAGGGCGATCCCCAGGTCGCCGGCCATCAGCGCATGGCTGACCAGGGCGTAGAACAGGTAGGGCGGCAGCTGGTCCTTCGGGACGCCCTGCTCGTAGCCGTCCCGGAGCCGCGCGACCATCGCCCGGCAGATCGCCTCCCCGCCGTCGGTCTCCCGCAGCGAGGCGTACCTCAGATGGTTCGTCAGCTCGCGGTGGTAGAGGCGGTAGACGGCCTGCAGACCGTCGGTGTCCTCCACGATGTACTGGCCGTAGGCGGTCAGGACCCAGTCCAGATCGGCCGCCTGGTAGGTCCAGCCGTCGTGGCTGCAGGCCGACGCGGCCATCTCCCAGACGCCCCCGGCGGGCATGCCGTTGTCGGCGCTCCAGGCGAGCGCGGTCAGCAACTCACGGGCCGCGGCGGGGCGTTGCGCGCCGAGCGAGGGGTGCGGCGGGCCGTTGTCCAGGTCCTCCTCGAAGGCCGCCGCGATCGAGGCGGGCAGCGCCGTGTTCCACGCCTCCTCGCCGTGCTCGTGCCACCTGCGGATCAGGGACGTGGTGACCAGGCGGGCGAAGAGGAAGCCGCCGGCGCTCGCCACGGCCCGCTCGGCCAGCCGAGGGGACACTTCGCGGATGCGGTGCTCGGCGACGCCCTCCGACCGCAGCCGCAGTCCCACATACGCCGCCACGTCCTCGGCGGTGTCCGGCTCCTCGTCGAGGGCGACCAGCTCCGTGGTGCTGACGAACCGGGTGAGCGCGTCGTCCAGTGTGGGCCGGTGGGCGCCGTGCGGACGAAACGGCCGGTCGCGGGACCCGAGCAGCACCGACGCCACCCGGCTCAGCGGTGCCAGCAGCTGCTCGACGATGGCTTCGGACTGCTCCGGGGCGGCCTCGTCCAGTCCGTCCAGGACGATCAGCGGCGGCCGCTCCCCGGCGGCGTCGGGATCCTCCAGCTCCTTGATCAGCGCCGACGGGGTCCGCGGCACCGGCAGGCCCAGTTTGTCCGCGAGGGCCGTCGCGATCTGCTGGGCGTTCAGCCCGCGCAGATGCAGTGCCGCGTCGACGCTGCCCTCGCCGGGGTCGGGGAGGTCGCCGAGCGCCCCGTGCGCGAGCGTGGCGGCGCGCTGCCGGGGGTCGGAGAGGGTGGCGATCCGGCCGAGCACCGCCGACTTGCCGGACCCGGCGCTGCCGGTCACCTGGAACAGGCCCGGCCGGGCGGCCCGCATCCACGACACGATGGAACCCAGCACGCGGCGGCGTCCCGTGAAGAACCAGCCCTCCTCCGCGCCGGAGGCTCCGCGCGCGGCCAGGACCAGATGCTCCACCAGCTCCTCTCCGGCCTCCCGGCGCCACCGGGGGTTGCGGAAGATCGGCCGTGCGCTGCCCGAGCTGACGAACAACGGCCGCTGGCTGTCCTGCGGCCACTGGGCCAGGGCGGCCTCGACCACCGTCGCGCCGGTCACCCCTCGGTTGCGTACGCTCCACTCGTGCCGGTAGGCGGACCCGCCGGGCCCTTCGCGCAGCACCCGGGTGAGGGTGTCCAGCAGCACGCCCCGGCCGTGGGCCCGTTCCTCGGGCTGACAGCTCGCCACCACCCCGAGCCAGGCGGACCGGCCCTCGGGCAGGGTCCGCTCCGCCCAGGTCTGCAGGGCCTTGCGCAGCGCGGGCAGTACGCCGGCACCCGAGTGGCAGGTGTCGACCACGAGCAGGATCTGGTCGGCGCCGCACCGCAGGGCGGCCGACGCCAGCAGTTCGGTGGAGTAGGTCTGTTCCTCGTCCCCGGCGTCGGCGGTGTCGCGGGTGATGAGCCGTAACGCGCCGTGGGACAGCTCGGCGTGCCCGGACCACAGCACCACCGCGGGCCCGTGGCGGCCGTCCTCCCGCCACCGCCCCGACCAGGACCGCACCGCGTCGCGCACCTCGTCCCGCCCCGGGTCCGCAAGGAGCCGGGGGGCGTAGCCGTACTCCTGGAGGAGGGCGCACAGCTCGCTCAGCTGCCGCCGCGCGCCGGGCAGGACGGGGAAGGCCGGCCGGTCGTACGACTCGACGACGACGCCCAGCGCGGTGCCGTGGACGCCGCGCTCACCCATCGCCCTCGCCCACCAGCAGCAGCGCCGTCACCGACGAGTCCTGACGGCCGGTCACGCCCACCGCCACGCGATAGGGCCCGGGGGCCGGGGCGGGGAAGGAGGTCGAGTAGCGGCCGGTGCCGCGATTGCCGAGCGTGTGCCGCAGCGGGCGCCCCGACTCCACGGGGTGGAGCGTCGCGCTGATCGCGAGTTCGTCCCCGCCCGGCACCTCGGGCGGGACCGTGACCGTCAGGTCGTAGGGTGCGCCCGCCGGCAGCAGCTCCGGGGCGTGCACGCTCAAGGGGACCGGATCGTGCAGCGGTGTCCGGTGGTAGGGGGGCTCGGCCGCGAGCCAGCCCCACAGGGCATCGCGTACGCCGCGCCCGTTCTGCAGCGAACCGTGCTGCTCACAGGGGGTGTATCCGGTCGGCGTGCCGGCCGGTGCCGCCGAGAGCCGGGGTACCCGGCCGTCTCCGCCTTCGTCGAGGCCGTCGATGGTGTCCTGCGGCCGAAGCCGTTCACCGGTGATCTCGGCCGTCGTGGGGGTGGGCTGACGCACCCCCACGACCGGCAGCAGCTCGGCCCCGGCACCGGGGCGGGTGGCCGCCGCCCGCCGGATCCCCGCGTGGAACGCGCTCGCGTCGCGCAGCAGCTTGTCGTCCACGCCCCTCAGCCCCGCGGCCTCCCGCGGGTGGCGAAGGCCGCCCGGCTGGACGAGACAGGCGTAGTCGGGGGTGATCTGGTGCAGGGAGGGCAGGCTGCGGGCGAAGTCGGTGAGGTGGACGGCCCACGGTCCCCAGCCCACGCGGAGCCCGTTGACGAGGTGGACGAGTGCGCTGAGCGAACCGCGGTGCGGTGTCCCGAGGGTGACCACCCGCCTGGTGATCTCGAAGCCCCCCAGGCACTCGACGTAGTGGCGGGCCACCAGCCCGCCCATGGAGTGGCAGAGGAAGACCACCCGGGCCGCACGGCGCCGCGGTGCCGAGGCGCGCCACTGCGCCAGTGCCCGCTCCACCCGTTCCTTGAGGCGCTCGGCGTTGTACCGGCACGACAGGCGCCAGTCGTAGGCGAACGCCAGGAGGTTCGCCGGGACGTCGTCCCCCTCGCCGGGGCGGCGACGGCGCAGCGTGAAGAGCCCTTCGAGCCAGTCCAGCAGCCCGGTGTACCCGTCGACGACCGGGCCCACTCCGGGCAGCGCGTGCAGGGTGGGCATGACGCCGTGTGCGCGCACCCCGTCGCCGGGGTGGTCGTCCCCGAGGTCGGACGGCAGGGTGAGGGCTTTCACGGAGCGCCCGAAGGTGTGGATGGCCCGCCATACCGCTCCGCCGGATGGCCCCCACACCTCCTGGTCGTCGGCGTCCAGGAGCCGGCTGCCCAGGATGCCCGGCAGCACCACCACCAAGTCGTCCACTCGTTCGCGTGCCATCGGCTCCCCCCGGATCGCGGTGACGACACAGTAGCGGGCCGGGGCGGGTACGACGGTGCCCCCGTCCGGAGCTCCGGACGGGGGCACGCGCGTGGCCGTTGAGCCTTACCGACCGACCTCGGTCTCGTGGAGACCCGCGGTCGTCCGAGCGACCGTCAGAGACCGATCTCGGTCTCGAACTCGGCGGCCTCCAGGATCTGCTTGACCGTGGTCAGGTAGCGGGCGGCGTCCGCGCCGTCCACCAGACGGTGGTCGTAGGAGAGCGCGAGGTAGGTCATGTCGCGCACCGCGATGGTCTCGCCGAGGTCCGGGTGGTTGATGACCACCGGGCGCTTGACGGTCGCACCGATGCCCAGGATGCCGACCTGGTTCGGGGGCACGATGACGGTGTCGAACAGGGCGCCGCGCGAACCGGTGTTGCTGATGGTGAAGGTCGCACCGGACAGCTCGTCCGGCGTGATCTTGTTCGCGCGGACCTTGCCCGCCAGGTCCGCCGTCTTGCGGGCGATACCGGCGATGTTGAGGTCACCGGCGCCCTTGATGACCGGGGTCATCAGGCCCTTCTCCGCGTCCACCGCGATACCGACGTTCTCGGTGTCGAAGTAGGTGATGGTGCCCTCGTCCTCGTTGATCCGGGCGTTGACGACCGGGTGGGCCTTCAGCGCCTGGACGGCGGCCTTGACGAAGAACGGCATCGGGGAGAGCTTGACGCCCTCACGCTGCGCGAAGGCGTCCTTGGCCTTGTTGCGCATCCGCATGATCGAGGTGATGTCCACCTCGACCACGGAGGTCAGCTGCGCCTGGCCGTGCAGGGCCTTCATCATGTTGTCGCCGATGACCTTGCGCATCCGCGGCATCTTGACGGTCTGACCGCGCAGCGGGGACGCCTCGATGGCCGGGGCCTTCGACACCGCTGCGGGGGCGGCGGCCGGCGCGGCGGCCTTGGCGGCCTCGGCGGCGGCGATGACGTCCTGCTTGCGGATCCGGCCACCGACGCCGGTGCCCTTGACCGTGGCGAGGTTGACGCCGCTCTCCGCGGCGAGCTTGCGCACCAGCGGGGTGACGTACGCGCCCTCGCCCTCACCGGCGGCCGGGGCCGGAGCCGGGGCGGCGGCCGGAGCCGGAGCCGGAGCCGGCGCGGGGGCCGGAGCCGGAGCGGCCGGGGCAGCCGGAGCCGGAGCCGGAGCGGCCGGGGCGGGGGCCGGAGCCGGCGCGGGGGCCGGAGCCGGAGCCGGAGCGGCGGCGGGGGCCGGCGCGGCCGGGGCGGGCGCGGCGGCCGGAGCGGCACCCGCGGCACCGATCACGGCGAGCTTGGCGCCGACCTCGGCGGTCTCGTCCTCGCCGACGACGATCTGCAGCAGGGTGCCGGAGACCGGGGCCGGGATCTCGGTGTCGACCTTGTCGGTCGAGACCTCCAGCAGCGGCTCGTCGGCCTGGACCTCCTCGCCGACCTCCTTCAGCCAGCGGGTGACGGTGCCCTCGGTCACGCTCTCGCCGAGCGCGGGGAGGACGACGTCGGTGCCCTCGGCACCACCCGCGGGGGCGGCGGGGGCGGCAGCGGCGGCCGGAGCCGGGGTGGGCTCGGGCTGCGGCTGGGCCGCGGGGGCCTCGGCAGCGGCGGGGGCCGGAGCCGCCGCCGGCGCGCCGGTGCCGTCGTCGATGATGGCCAGCTCGGCGCCGACCTCGACCGTCTCGTCCTCGGCCACCTTGATGGCGGACAGGACGCCGGCGGCCGGGGCCGGGATCTCGGTGTCGACCTTGTCGGTCGAGACCTCGAGCAGTGGCTCGTCGGCCTCGACGCGCTCACCCTCGGCCTTCAGCCAGCGAGTGACGGTGCCCTCGGTGACGCTCTCGCCGAGCGCCGGCAGGGTTACGGAAACCGCCATGGTTTCGGTTGCTCCTTACGAATTGCGGGATGTGGTCGCGCCCGGGACTGGGGTCAGTCGTGGGAGTGGAGGGGCTTGCCGGCCAAGGCCAGGTGGGCCTCGCCGAGAGCCTCGTTCTGCGTCGGGTGCGCGTGAATCAGCTGCGCCACCTCGGCCGGCAGGGCCTCCCAGTTGTAGACCAGCTGGGCCTCACCGACCTGCTCGCCCATACGGTCACCGACCATGTGGACGCCGACCACGGCACCGTCCTTGACCTGGACGAGCTTGATCTCGCCCGTGGTCTTGAGGATCTTGCTCTTGCCGTTGCCCGCGAGGTTGTACTTCAGAGCGACGACCTTGTCGGCGCCGTACAGCTCCTTGGCCTTGGCCTCGGTGATACCCACCGAAGCGACCTCGGGGTGGCAGTACGTCACGCGCGGCACGCCGTCGTAGTCGATCGGGACGACCTTCTGGCCGGCCAGCCGCTCCGCCACCAGCATGCCCTCGGCGAAGCCGACGTGCGCGAGCTGGAGGGTGGGAACGAGGTCACCGACGGCGGAGATCGTCGGCACGTTGGTCTGCATGTACTCGTCGACCAGGACGTAGCCGCGGTCCATCGCGACGCCCTGCTCCTCGTAGCCCAGGCCCGCCGAGACCGGCCCGCGGCCGATCGCGACCAGCAGCACCTCGGCCTCGAAGGTCTTGCCGTCGGCGAGGGTGACCTTGACGCCGTCGGCGGTGTACTCGGCCTTGTCGAAGAAGGTGCCGAGGTTGAACTTGATGCCCCGCTTGCGGAAGGCCCGCTCCAGCAGCTTGGAGCTGTTCTCGTCCTCGACCGGGACGAGGTGCTTGAGGCCCTCGATGACGGTGACGTCGGTGCCGAAGGACTTCCACGCCGAGGCGAACTCGACGCCGATGACGCCGCCGCCCAGGATGATCGCGGACTCCGGGACGCGGTCCAGCGTCAGCGCGTGGTCCGAGGAGATGATGCGGTTGCCGTCGATGTCCAGGCCCGGCAGCGACTTCGGCACGGAGCCGGTCGCCAGCAGGATGTGGCGGCCCTGGACCTGCTGGCCGTTGACCGCGACGGAGGTCGGGGAGGACAGCCGGCCCTCGCCCTCGATGTAGGTCACCTTGCGGGAGGCGACCAGACCCTGCAGGCCCTTGTACAGGCCCGAGATCACATCGTCCTTGTACTTGTGGACGCCCGCGATGTCGATGCCCTCGTACGAGGTCTTGACACCGAACTGGGCGGCCTCACGAGCCTGATCCGCGATCTCACCGGCGTGCAGCAGCGCCTTGGTGGGGATACAGCCGTTGTGCAGGCAGGTGCCGCCGAGCTTGTTCTTCTCGATCAGGGCGACGTCCAGGCCCAGCTGCGCCCCGCGCAGGGCAGCCGCGTAACCGCCGCTACCGCCTCCGAGGATCACTAGGTCGAAAACGGTGCTGGCGTCGTTCGCCACGTCACGTCCTCCATGCATGGGTGCGCCGGAGCCGGTCGTCGATGACCGGGCTGCGGCTGTTGTTCGGCCGCTTTTACTTCGGCCCTGGGTAAGGGGGGCCCTGTCCTGCCGAGAACCCATCTTCGCACTTGTTCAACGAAGCCGGGACGGCGGGCCGGGCTCTGGGCGGCCGATCGGCCGCCTCGAAGGGGTTACTGGTGCGTAAGCACGTGCGGATTTCGTTGAGGGCGAACATGTACACAAACGCACACACCGACGGCCCCGGGCGGTGAGCTCGGGGCCGTACGGACATATCAGGTGCGGCGGCGCCGGGCGTCAGCCGAGGTCGCCCGCGGCGGTGCGCTCGGCGAGCCGGACCAGGGTGCGCACCGCGGAGCCGGTGCCGCCCTTGGGGGTGTAGCCCCAGGCCGAGCCCTCGTGGAAGGCCGGGCCCGCGATGTCCAGGTGCGCCCAGGCGATGCCCTCGCCGACGAACTCCTTCAGGAAGAGGCCGGCGACCAGGCCGCCGCCCATCCGGTCACCCATGTTGGCGAGGTCGGCGACCGGGGAGTCCATGCCCTTGCGCAGGTGGTCGGGCAGCGGCATCGGCCAGGACTGCTCGCCGACCTCCTCCGCGATCTCGAAGATCGAGGTGCGGAAGGCGTCGTCGTTCGACATGATCCCGAAGTGGCGGTGGCCCAGCGCCAGCACCATCGCGCCGGTCAGCGTGGCGACGTCCACGATGGCGTCCGGCGACTCCTCCGAGGCCCGGGTCAGCGCGTCGGCCAGGACCAGGCGGCCCTCGGCGTCGGTGTTCAGCACCTCGACGGTCTTGCCGCTGTACATGGTCAGCACGTCACCGGGGCGGGTGGCGGAGCCGGACGGCATGTTCTCGGCGAGCGCCAGCCAGCCGGTGACGTTGACCTGAAGCCCCAGCCGGGCGGCGGCCACGACCGCGGCGAACACGGCGGCCGCACCGCTCATGTCGCACTTCATGGTCTCGTTGTGGCCGGCCGGCTTGAGCGAGATGCCGCCCGAGTCGTACGTGATGCCCTTGCCGACCAGGGCCAGGGTCCTGGTCGCCTTGGCGTGCGTGTGCGCGATCCGCACCAGCCGCGGCGGGGCCTCGGACCCCTGGCCGACGCCCATCAGGCCGCCGTAGCCGCCCTTCTTGAGCGCCTTCTCGTCCAGCACCTCGACCTTGAGGCCGAACTCCTTGGCCGCGGCCTGCGCCTGGGCGGCGAAGGACTTCGGGTCCAGGTCGTTGGAGGGGGTGTTGATCAGGTCGCGGGCGCGGTTGACCTCCGCGGCCAGCGCCTGGGAGCGCTCGGCGGCGGCCTTGAACTCCTTGTCGCGCGGCTTGCCGCCGAGGATCGCGACCTCGCCCAGGGGCGCCGACTTGCCGTCGTTCTTCTTGCCGCCCTTGGCACCGTTGCCGTTGGAGCGGTACGCGGTGAAGGTGTACGCGCCGAGCAGCGCGCCCTCACCGACCGCGGCGGCCGCCTCGGCGTCCTCGACCGGGAGGGCGAAGCCGGCCTTCTTGCTGCCGGACAGCGCGCGGGCGGCGCTGCCCGCGGCGCGCCGCAGCGCCTCGTTGTCGAAGGCCTCGCCCTTGGCCGGGGCGTCGCCCAGGCCGACCGCCAGCACGACCGGCGCCTTGAGACCGTCGGCGGCGGGCAGCTTGGTCACCTCGCCCTCGGCACCACTCGCGCCGAGGGTCTCCAGCACGGTGGCGAGCTTGCCACCGAAGGCCGCCTCCACGGCCTCCGCGCCGGGGGCGACCACGACGCCCTTGGCGCCCTTGGCGACGCCGACGACGACGGCATCCGCGCGCACCGTTGCGGCGGACGAAGTACTGAGGGTCAGTGCAGTCACGGTGATGAGAGTCCTGTTCCTGTCCGGGAATCCGTTGTGCGCCTTGGGCGCTGCTGCGGCCGAGCCTACGCTCGGCGGCGCCGCGAGGCCCGGTGTGCTGCCGCACCCGATGCCACGCGGGTGCATAACGGTCACGGCGGTAGGTGCGCCCCCGGACCTCGCGTTCGGTGAACTATCCAGTAATGAAAGGGAGTTGATGCAGGCGCCGGTCACCCGAGCGCGAGTACGACCAGCGCCGCCAACCCCGCGCTCTCCGCGAGCGCGCCGAACACGTCCCCGGTCACCCCGCCGAAGCGCCGCCGGCAGTGCCCCAGCAGCAGCTCGCCGAGCCCCAGCCCGAGCAGCGCCGCGAGCCCGGCGTGCAGCGCGCCGTACCCGCCGAAGGCGGCACCCGCCCCCGCGCACCCGGCGGCCACCAGCGCGGCACACAGCAGCGCCGCGCGGACGGGAACGGCGCCCGCGACCGCCGCGCCGAGCCCCTCGGGGCGGGCGGGGGGCACCCCCGTACGGGAGGCGAGGGTCAGTGCGCCGCGCGCGACCACCGCCGCGACCACCGCCGCCAGCGCACCGTGCGCCCAGCCCGTCGCGTACAGCTCGCTCAGTGCGGCCACTTGGGCCAGCAGGGTGAACAGCAGCGTGAGGACCCCGAACGGGCCGATGTCGGACTGCTTCATGATGCGCAGCGCGTCCTCGGCGGGCCTGGCGCTGCCCAGGCCGTCGGCGGTGTCGGCGAGCCCGTCCAGATGCAGGCCGCGGGTGAGTACGGCAGGCACCGCGGCGGTGGCGACCGCGGCGAGCAGCGCCCCGCCGCCGAGCAGCAGCAGCGCCCCGCCGAGCGCGGCCGCGCACAGCCCGACGACCAGCCCGGCCAGCGGTGCGCAGAGCATCCCGCCGCGCGCCGCGGCCCGGTCGAAGCGGGTGACGCGCACCGGCAGCACGGTCAGCGTCCCGAACGCGAAGCGCAGGGCGTCGGCGGCGGTCGGGGGAGCGGGGGTCTCGTTCACCGCGGCAGGCTATCCGGCCGACCCCGGCGGGGAACTGTCGCCAACTGGCCGTTAAATGGCCTTACGCGACAATTGGGGAGCGTGTGGGATGGGCCACTGGTGGTACCGCAACATCGTCGAGCCGGGGAAGCTCCCGCTGCTGCTCGCCCTGGCCTCGTTCGTGCTGACCTTCCTGGTGACCCGGGTCATCACCCGTCTCATCCGCGCGGGCCGGGGCCCGTTCCGCGACATCTCACCCGGCGGCCTGCACGTCCACCACGTCGTGCCCGGAGTGATCCTGATGGTCGTCGGCGGCTTCATCGCGCTGGCCGGCGGCCGGCGCGGCTTCGGCGCCGGAGCGGCGGCGGTGCTCTTCGGCATCGGCGTCGGACTCGTCCTGGACGAGTTCGCGCTGATCCTCCACCTGGACGACGTCTACTGGAGCGAGGAGGGGACCAAGAGCGTCGAGATCGTCATCCTCACCGCCGCGCTGGTCGCTCTGGTCCTCGGCGGCTTCCTGCCCTTCGGCGTCAACGAACTGAGCCCGGACGAGACCACCGACCGCCTCACGGTCGTACGGACCGTTGCCGGCAACTTCCTCCTCGCCGTCGTCGCGCTCGTCAAGGGCAAGGCCCGGATCGCCGTCATCGGGGTCTTCGTCCCGTTCGTCGCGCTCTTCGGCGCGCTCCGGCTGGCCCGGCCCAACTCGCCCTGGGCCAGACGCTTCTACCGCAAACGGCCCAAGGCGCGGGCCCGCGCACAGGTCCGCGCCTACCGTCACGACCGCCGCTGGTCGGGCCTGCGCCGCAAGGTCGAGCACCTCATCGGCGGCGCCCCGAGCCGCTGACCCGCGCCGCGTCCCGCGGCTTCCTGGGCCGCGTGGCCTCCCACAGCCCGCACACCACCAGCACCGCCAGAATCGCCGCGACGTGCTCCTTGCCGGCCAGGTTGTTCTTGACGAACACCACCTCGAAGAGCATCGCCAGCACCACCAGCGAACCGGTGAACCACGCCCGGTAGCGCCAGCAGACGAACACCGCCAGCCCCACCACGGCCGCCGACGGCCCGGTGTCGATGACGTACTTGTCCGAATCGGGCAGCCCGATGGGGCTCTGCGGGCCGATCCAGATGCCGATCCGCGCGTACATCGTCCCGGCGAGCGTGGCGAGGTAGGCGACCAGCAGCGTCTGCCGCCAGCCCACACAGATCTCCGCGATCCCGAAGACCACCAGGATCTGCGCCAGCGCGCCCCACACCGGAAGGTCCAGCGCGGGCACGAACAGCGACAGCGGGGTGCGCAGCAGCGCCACCCACAGGTGCTCCCAGGCCTGTACGGACCCGATGTCCTGGACCGTCCGATAGCCCCAGGGCTGGTTCTGCACGTACTGGAAGACCAGGGTCAGGCACACCGCGGCGAGCGTCACCGGAATCGCCCGCAGCTTTGATGCGGCCAGCGCGGACCGGACCGTCCCCAGCAGCGGGCCCCACTCGGCACGCGCGGCGCGGCGCAGGGCGGAGACCTCCGACCGCCCCACCCCAGCCTCGGTCATCTCACATTCTCCAGGTGCTTGCGGTTCAGCCACTTGGGCAGACCCGGTGCTTCCAGGAAGCCCTCCGCCCGGCCTGCGGCGATGCCGATGCGCAGCAGGTCGGTGCTCTTTTCGAAGAGCATGTACCGCGGCTCCCAGATCGGCCGGTATTTCGCATTGGCGCGATAGAGCGATTCGATCTGCCACCACCTGGAGAAGAAGCTGAGCAGCGAGCGCCACAGGCGCAGCACCGGGCCCGCGCCGAGCCGCGATCCGCGTTCGAAGACGGAGCGGAACATCGCGAAGTTCAGCGAGAGCTGAGTGATCTCCACCTCTTTCGCCCGCTGGATCAGCTCCAGGACCATGAACTCCATCAGGCCGTTCTCGGAGTCGCGGTCACGCCGCATCAGATCCAGCGAAAGGCCCTTCTCGCCCCACGGCACAAAGCTCAGCAGCGCCCGCAGCTCGCCGTTCGCGTCGGAGCACTCCAGCATCACGCAGCGCCCGTCGCCCGGGTCGCCGAGCCGGCCCAGCGCCATCGAGAAGCCGCGCTCGGTCTCCCCGTCGCGCCAGTCGTCCGCCAGCCGCAGCAGCCGGTCCATCTCCTCGGCCGGAATGTCCTCGTGCCGGCGGATGCGGACGGTGTAGCCGGCCCGCTCGATGCGGTTGTACGCCTGCCGGACGGTGCGCATCGCCCGGCCGCCGAGGGTGAACTCCGCGGTCTCCACGATCGCTTCGTCGCCGAGCTCCAGCGCGTCCAGCCCGTGCCGGGCGTAGATCGTGCCGCCCTCCTCGCTCGCGCCCATCACCGCCGGCGCCCAGCCGTGCTCCCTGGCCTCGGCCAGCCACACCTCGATCGCCCCGGGCCAGGCCTCGGGGTCGCCCAGCGGATCGCCGGAGGCCAGCGAGACCCCGCCCACCACGCGGTAGGTGACCGCGGCCTTGCCGCTGGGGGAGAACAGCACGCTCTTGTCGCGGCGCAACGCGAAGTAGCCCAGCGAGTCGCGGGCGCCGTGCCGCGCGAGCAGGGCGCGCAGCCGCTCCTCGTCGTCCTCGGTGATCGCCTCGGTGCTGCGCACGGACCGGAACGCCGCCCACAGGACGGCCACCAGCAGCAGCGCGCTGAGCACGTTGATTGCGACATCGACCCAGCCCGGCGTGGTGATGCCGGGGAAGTGCCGGTCGTCGGGGGCCAGCGACACCAGCCGCATCAGCCCGTAGCGCCAGCGCTGGACAAACGTCGACGAGGCGGCGGCGTCCTGCGCGGTGTTGGTGACGGTCACCAGCAACGCCGCCAGCAGCGAGGTGACCAGCAGCCCGCCGACCGCGGTGAGGGCCGCCAGCTTCGGGTTCGCGCGGTCGCCCTTGGCGTAGAACTCCCGGCGCCCGACCACCAGCGCGGCGGTGAACAGCAGCGTCAGCAGCAGCGACACCCAGTTCTGCGGATGCCCGCGGAACTCCGGGGCGGCCGCCAGCGCGAAGCCGAACAGCAGCGACAGCAACCCGGACAGCACCAGGTTCAAGATCCACGCCGCCCGCTTGCGCCGCCGCAGCGTCACCGACAGGAACAGCGAGAAGGCGCCGGACGCGAAGCCCGCCGTGAGCAGATACGGGGTGAAGTACTCCTCGATGTTGTGCCGGCGGATGTCGTTGCCGAACGACACCCACACCGCGCTCAACAGGTTGATGAACGTGACGGTACGCAGGTACCAGATGCCGAACCCGGCACCCCGCTGTGACCAGCGACCGCGGTGGCGGTCCTCGTGGCCTTCATCCGGACGCAAGCGATGTCTCCCATAAAAAACGTGTAAAGCGCGATCTTATGGGGCGCCGCCGGTGGTCCGGTGCGGGCGTGACGTCACGAGCGCCCCTGCGCGGGACGCCCGTCCGATCGCTCGGCACGGCGGCCGGCCGCTGCCGGCCGGCGCCGCGTCAGTCGCGTACGGGCAATTCTGCCGCCAGGGCCGCGGCCGCCTGCACCAATGGCAGAGCCAGCAACGCCCCCGTCCCCTCACCCGCACTGACGCCGTGGTCGAGCAGAGGGTTGAGTGCGATCCGGTCCAGCGCCTTGGCCTGCGCCGGCTCACCGCTCGCCTGACCGGCCAGCCACCAGTCCGGGGCCCGGAAGGCCACCCGCTGCGCCACCAGCGCACAGGCCGCCGAGACCACCCCGTCCAGGATCACCGGCGTCCGCCGCACCGCGCTCTGCAGCAGGAAGCCGGTCATCGCGGTCAGATCCGCGCCGCCGACCGCGGCCAGCAGCTCCAGCTGGTCGCCGAGCACCGGCCGGGCCCGACGCAGCGCGTCGCGGATCGCCGCGCACTTGCGCATCCAGGCCAGGTCGTCGATCGGGGCCCCGCCCCGCCCGGTGACCACCGAGGCGTCCGTGCCGCACAGCGCGGCGATCAGCGTGCCGGCGGCCGTCGTGCCGCCGACGCTCAGATCGCCCAGCACCACCAGGTCGGTGCCGGCGTCCGCCTCCTCGTCCGCGATCGCCATCCCGGCCCGGAACGCCGCCTCGGCCTCCTCGGCGCTCAGCGCGTCCTCGATGTCGATCCGGCCGCTGGAGCGCCGCACCCGATGGCGGGTCACCTCCTCGGGCAGCTCCTGCGGATCGCAGTCCACCGCCATGTCGACCACCCGCAGCGGCGCCCCCAGCCGGCGGGCCAGCACCGCGGCCGGGCTCGCACCGTCCAGCACGGCCCGTACGAGATCCCGGGTGCCGCCGGCCGGCCGGGCCGACACCCCCAGCTCCGCCACCCCGTGGTCCCCGGCGAACAGCAGCACCCGCGGCCGCTCGACGGGCCGCACCGGCACCCGCTGCTGCGCGGCGGCCAGCCACTCGCCCAGCTCGTCGAGCCGGCCGAGCACCCCCGGCGGCACGGCCAGCCGCGCCCGCCGCTCCTCGGCGTCACGGCGCGCCCCACCGTCGGGGCGCTCGATCAGTTCGGCGAAGTCATCGAGGTTCAGGCTGCTCATTGGCCGCAGATTACCGGTCACCTTCTTCCGGCGGGGGCTGGGGCGGGGCCGTGGGGGCTGGGCTGTTGTTCACGCATCGTGAAGTGCGGTCGGTCACGTTCTTCCGGCGGGGGCCGGGGCGGCTTTGCTCACCGCGCCGCGAAGTGCAGCTCGCACACCGTCGGCGTGCCCGCCCGCAACCCCGCCAGCCGGTGCCGCAGCCCCGCCGGCCGCCGCTCCCGTACGGCGACGATGCCCGGGTGCGCGCCCGCCAGCCGCGGCAGATCCCGCCGCGGCAGCGCGTCGAAGACCAGCGCACCGCCGGGAAACCGCTCCGCGCACGCCGCGAGCAGCGCGCGCACCCCGGGCGGCGAGCGCCGCAGCAGCCCGCCCGGCGCCGTGACGATGACCCCGCGCTGCGGCTCGCGCACCGCGTCCAGCCAGCGGTGATCGGCCATCGCGCCGGCGACCGTACGCCGCCGGGCGCCGTCCGGCAGCAGCATCCGGCGCAGCGCGGCGGACTCCGCCGGCTGCACCGTCAGCCAGTTCAGCCGCCCGTTGTCCAGCCGCCAGAAACCGGTGCCCAGCCCCTCGCCGAGGGCGACCACGGTCGCCTCGGGGTGTCGCGCGAGGTAGGCACGAACGGCCGCGTCGGTCAGCTCGGTTACGGTCACAGGTCAACAGCACCCGCCCCCGCGCTCTCGGGCAAGCGGACACGGGCCCCTCGGGGCAACCGTCATCCGCGCAGCGCAAGCGCCTGGCCCGCGACGACCAGCAGCACCTGCTCGCACTCCGCGCCGAACGCCGCGTTCAGCCGCCCCAGTTCGTCGCGGAACCGGCGGCCGGCCGCGGTCGCCGGCACCACCCCCGAGCCGACCTCGTTGCTGACCGCCACCACCGGCCGACGGGACTCCCGCAGCGCCGCCACCAGCGCGTCGGCCCGCTCCCGCAGCGCCCGCCGGCCACCGGCCTCCCAGGTCGCGTCGTCCCACGCCCCGACCTCGTCCATCACCTGCGTCAGCCACAGCGCAAGGCAGTCGATCAGCAGCGGCGAGGCGTCGGCCGGCCGGCCGTTGCCGGGGTCCGGGCCGGGACCGGCGGCCTCCCCGCCCGGCTCGGCCGCCTCCAGCAGCGGTACCAGATCGCAGGTCTCGACGGTGCGCCAGCTGCTCGGCCGTCGCTCGCGGTGCAGCGAGATCCGCTCCGCCCACTCCTCGTCGCCGTCCCGAGTGCCGCCGGTCGCCACGTACACCACGTCGGGGAAGGCCGCGAGCCGCCGCTCGGCCTCCAGCGACTTCCCGCTGCGCGCCCCGCCCAGCACCAGGGTGCGCCGCGGCAGATCCGGCACCGCGTGGTACTCGCCGACCACCAGCGAGCCGCCGTCGGCCACCGCCCGGGCGCCCACCGCCGCCAGCCGGCGGTGCAGTTCGGGCCCCGGCGGCACACCGTGGTCGATGTGCACCGCCACCACGTCGGTCGCCGCGTCCACCGCCCCGCTCGCCCGCAGCCGGGCCAGCGCGTCCGGCCGCTCCAGTACGTCGAGCAGCACCAGGTCGTACGGACCGCTGCCGCCCACGCCCTCCTGGCCGGCGCCCACGCCGTTGACGTCGCCCAGCCCGGCCGGCGCCGCGCCCGGCGGCAGATACAGCAGCCGCTCACCGTCGGGGCCGGAGATCTCGTACCCGGTCCCCGGGATGTCCACCGCCAGGGCCCGCACCCGGTGCCCGTCGAGCAGCGCCAGCTCCCGCCCGTCGGCGACCCGGCCCGGTGTGGGCAGTCCGGCCGGCACCTCCATCACCGGCCCGTCGTGCGGATGCGACAGCAGCACCTGCCGCACGCCGGCCAGCGACTTGCCGGCCCGGGCCGCCGCGAAGGCCGGGCCCGGCGTCAGATCGATCAGCAGCGCGCCGTCGACGAGCAGGGCGGTCGCCGCCCGTGCCTCGTCGCCGACGGCGGTCGCACAGCGGGCACAGGGGCAGCCGGGGCGCGGCAGGCCTCGCGGGGCCCCGGTGCCGAGGAGAGTCACATCCACATCGCCGAGTTTCTCGCGTCCCGCCCCGCCGGGCGCGGCGGGGGCACCTCTCGACACGGCCAATCCGGTACGGCATGTTCCCGTACGGCGGGGTGGGGCATGGCCGTGGCCGGAGCGAAACCACCAGGACCGGGACCGCAACCACCAACGGCTCCTGCCCCGGCTCACCACCACGCACGGCAACAGGGCCGTTAGGCTGCCGATCAGCACGGAAGCACGACATGGCGGAGTGCGTCGAGGCGCGGTCCGCGGTGGCACAGACACGTACTCGGTGGGATTCAGGAGGCGCACATGGTGTGGACGTGGCGGTTCGAGAAGGCCGACGGTACGGAGACGGCGCCGCCCGTGGAACCGGAGGAGTTCACCACGCAGGGCGACGCGGAGTCCTGGATCGGCGAGGAGTGGAAGGCCCTCCTCGACGGCGGCGTCGACCAGGTCCGCCTCTTCGAGGACGGCACGGAGATCTACGCGGCGCCGATGAGCCTGCACGCCGCCGCCGAAGAGGGCTGACCGCCGAACGGGTGCGGGGGGGGGGGGGGGGGGGGGGGGGGGGGGGGGGGGGGGGAGAAAAAAAAAAGAGCAAAGAGAGAACCTACGCCTCTCTGTCAGTTTGGGG
>NZ_JBVIRA010000015.1:0-21163 GCF_055576575.1 Streptomyces sp. NPDC033270 | reverse complement strand
CGACCAACCCCACGGAGGGGGGGCCGGCTCCTGCCTTTTGTTCCTCCTTCCCCCCCCCCCCCCCCCCCCCCCCGCACCCGGAAGACCAAACCGGCCGCTACGGCCGCTCGCCCCGCTTGACCTGGGGCTTGGGCAGGCGCAGCCGCCGCATCTGCAGCGTCCGCATCACCGCGTACGCCTTCACGCCCTTGAGGTTCTCCTTCGGGAACCGCTCCTGCAGCTGCTTGCCCATGCGGAACCAGATGAGGACCGAGTCGAGCACGATCAGCACGATGATCACGAGCCACAGCAGCAGCGCGATGCTCTGGATCGAGGGCACCCGGATCATGGTGAGCACCAGGATCACCACGGCCATCGGCAGGAAGAACTCCGCGACGCACCAGCGCGAGTCGACGTAGTCACGGGCGAACCGGCGCACCGGTCCCTTGTCGCGCACCGGCAGGTACCGCTCGTCGCCACTGGCCATCGCCTCCCGCTGGCGGGCCATGTCCGCACGGCGGGCCTCCCGCTGCGCCTTGGTGGCGTCCTTGCGGTTGGTCGGCGTCTGCGCACGGGAGCGGCGCTGCGACTGGGAGTCGCTGCGCTTCGGCGTCGGGCGGCCCTTGGGGGCCTGCGGGTCGCGGGGCTGCTGGGGCTGGTCCGCGGTCACCTTGGCGGTCGCGGCCTGCTCATCCTTCGAACGGCTTCGGAACACAACACCCAAGAGTACGTGGTCGCCGCGCGGGGGCGAGGGTCCGGCGGGGCACGATCCGACAACGGCGTTCCCCCGCGGCGTGGCGGGCCGGGGCAGGAGCCGTCGGTGGTTTCGGTCGGTGGGCGGGTCTGGTTCGCGTGCCCACCCCGGCCCACCGTGCCGGGCGCCTACTCCTTGCGCGGGAGAAGATGCGCTCCGCGATCGTCCTGGAGGATGAGCGCATCCGGCCGCGAACAGTGCGGTAATGGAACCAGGGCCCGTACTGTGGGGTCTGTAGATGTGCTGGAGCCGAAGCCCGAGGCGACTCGGTCAGAAGGGGGCGCGCGAGGCCCATGAGCGATGGTGTCATGAAGCGGATGGGGATGATCTTCCGCGCGAAGGCCAACAAGGCCCTGGACCGGGCCGAAGACCCGCGCGAGACCCTCGACTACTCGTACCAGAAGCAGCTGGAACTGCTGCAGAAGGTACGCCGCGGTGTCGCCGACGTGGCGACCTCCCGCAAGCGCCTGGAGCTGCAGCTCAACCAGCTCCAGGGCCAGTCCGCCAAGCTGGAGGACCAGGGCCGCAAGGCACTGGCGCTCGGCCGCGAGGACCTGGCCCGCGAGGCGCTGACCCGGCGCAGCGCGCTGCAGCAGCAGGTCACGGACCTGGAGACGCAGCACCAGACGTTGCAGGGTGAGGAGGAGAAGCTCACGCTCGCGGCGCAGCGGCTGCAGGCCAAGGTCGACGCCTTCCGTACGAAGAAGGAGACGATCAAGGCCACGTACACGGCCGCCCAGGCGCAGACCCGGATCGGCGAGGCCTTCTCCGGCATCTCCGAGGAGATGGGCGATGTCGGCCTGGCGATCCAGCGTGCGGAGGACAAGACCGCGCAGCTGCAGGCCAGGGCCGGCGCCATCGACGAGCTGATGGCCTCCGGCGCGCTGGACGACCCGTCCGGTATGGCCAAGGACGACATCACCGCCGAGCTGGACCGGCTCTCCGGCGGCAGCGACGTCGAGCTGGAGCTGCAGCGGATGAAGGCCGAGCTCGCGGGCGGCCCGTCGGCCGGCAAGCAGGCCCTCGAAAGCGGTCAGGGCGGCCAGGGCCAGCCCGCGCCGCAGCAGGACCAGCCGCGTTTCGACAAGCAGTGACGGTCGCCGGGGGTTAGCCTCGCAGGGATCGTCGGACCGGACCGAGGGAGACCGTCGTGATCGTACGGATCATGGGGGAGGGCCAGGTGAAGCTGGACGACGCCCACTTCATCGAGCTCAACAAGCTGGACGACGAGCTGCTCGAGGAGATGGAGAGCGGCGACGAGGAAGGCTTCCGGCGCACTCTCGGCGCCCTCCTGGAAGCGGTGCGCCGGATGGGCACACCGCTTCCCGACGACGCCCTCGAACCGTCCGAGCTGATCCTGCCGTCCCCGGACGCCTCCCTCGCTCAGGTCCGGGAGATGCTCAGCGACGACGGCCTCATCCCGGGCTGACCGCCCGCTCCAGCTCCACTCCAGCGCATACGGCACACGGCGCCCCGGTCCCCTCTCGGACCGGGGCGCTACCGTTTCCTCTTGTGAGTCCCCTCGACCCCGGTCCGGAAGCGCCCCGCGCCGCCGGCCGCTTCCAGTGGCACCGGACGCATCCGCTCGCGGTCGACGCCGCCCTGGCGGTGGCCGTGTTCGCGTGCATCCTGTTCGGCGCGGTGGTCGACCCGCACCGCGTCCACGGCCCGCAGTGGGCGCCGCACCGGCTCTCCGCCTCGGCCGTGGTGCTGGCCGCGCTGGCCTGCGCCACCCTGGTGTTCCGCCGTCGGCTGCCCCGTACGGTCCTGGCGGCCACCGGCACCCTGACCATCGTCGAGCTGCTCGTCCGCGCCGGCGACCCGCGCGCCCCGGTGGTCGGCGCCGCCGCGATCGCGCTCTACAGCCTCGCCTCGCGCACGGACCGGCCCACGACCTGGCGGCTCGGCGCGCTGACCGCGGTCGTGCTGACCGCCTCCGCGATGCTCTACGGGCCCCGCCCCTGGTACGCGCAGGAGAACCTCGGCATCTTCGCCTGGACGGGCATGGCCGCCGCCGCGGGCGACGCGGTGCGCAGCCGCCGCGCCTTCGTGGACGCCATCCGTGAACGCGCCGAGCGCGCCGAGCGCACCCGCGAGGAGGAGGCCCGCCGCCGGGTCGCCGAGGAGCGGATGCGCATCGCCCGCGACCTCCATGACGTCGTCGCCCACCACATCGCCCTGGTCAACGTCCAGGCCGGCGTCGCCTCGCACGTCATGGACAACCGCCCCGACCAGGCCAAGCAGGCCCTGGCGCACGTCCGCGAGGCGTCCCGCTCGGCGCTGGAGGAGCTCCGTGCCACGGTCGGTCTGCTGCGTCAGTCCGACGACCCCAAGGCGCCGACCGAGCCCGCACCGGGCCTCGGCGTCCTCGACCAGCTCGTCGAGGGTTTCGTCCGCGCCGGTATCCCCGTCGACCTGGACCTTCCGCACGAGCCCCGGCAACTGCCCGCCTCCGTGGACCTCACCGCCTACCGCGTGGTCCAGGAGGCGCTGACCAATGTGCACAAGCACGCCGGGGAGGGCGCCCGCGCCACGGTGCGGATCCGGCACTCCGAGAGCGCGCTGACCGTGACCGTTCTGGACGACGGCGCGGGCCGGGCCGGCGTACCCCGCCAACGGAGCGGCGAGCGGCCGGCGGACGAGACCGTCGCCCCCGGGGACAGCGGCGGCGGCCACGGCCTGATCGGCATGCGCGAGCGGGTCTTCGCGCTGCGCGGCACGGTCGTCACGGGCCCGCGCGCGGCCGGCGGCTTCCAGGTGCGGGTGACCCTTCCACTGCAGACCGTCCGTACGGGGGAGAACGCATGACGATCAAGGTGCTGCTCGCCGACGACCAGGCGCTGCTGCGCAGCGCCTTCCGGGTGCTGGTCGACTCCGAGCCGGACATGCGGGTGGTGGGGGAGGCCTCCGACGGCGCCCAGGCCTACGAGCTGACGAAGGCCGAGCGCCCCGACGTCGTCCTGATGGACATCCGGATGCCCGGTGTGGACGGCCTGGCCGCCACCCGCATGATCAGCCAGGACCCGCAGCTCACCGACGTCCGGGTGGTGATCCTGACCACCTTCGAGGTCGACGACTATGTGGTGCAGTCGCTGCGCAACGGCGCCAGCGGCTTCCTCGGCAAGGGCGCCGAGCCGGACGAGATGCTGGGCGCGATCCGGATCGCGGCGGCCGGCGAGGCGCTGCTGTCGCCCGCCGCGACCAAGGGGCTGATCGCCAAGTTCCTCGCCCAGGGCGGCAGTCCGGCCGACGGCGGCCCCGGAGACCGGGGCACGCAGCGGCTGGCGAGCCTGACCGGCCGTGAGCGCGAGGTGCTGGTCCTGGTGGCCGGCGGCCTGTCCAACGACGAGATCGCCGAGCAACTGGCGGTCAGCCCGCTCACGGTCAAGACGCATGTCAACCGCGCGATGGCCAAACTGGGGGCCCGCGACCGCGCCCAGCTGGTGGTCATCGCCTACGAGTCGGGACTCGTACGCCCACGGGTGCAGTGAGGGTGGAGTAGCCCTACTCCGAACGCGGTACGGGCGCGGGCCGGAAACCGACCTGCGAGCGAGGAAAACCGGCCCGGCCATGGCCGAAGGTGTATCTGGGCCCGCGAAGGCCCCGGGGCGCCCTGTGCCCCGGCCGTCGGGCCCGCGTGGGCCCCGCCGTCCTGCGCCGTCCGCACACCGGGACGGCCCTCCAAGCCCAGACCGCCTTCAGAACAGAAGAGAGAGACCCCACCCATGTCCTGGCTGTCCCGACTCAGCCTCGTACAACGGGGCCTGATAGCGCTGATGTCGATCGTCGCGATCGCCTTCGGCGCCATCGCGATCCCGCAGCTCAAGCAGCAGCTCCTGCCCTCCATCGAGCTCCCGATGGTCTCCGTGCTGGCGCCCTACCAGGGTGCCTCGCCCGATGTCGTCGAGAAGCAGGTGATCGAGCCGCTGGAAGACGGTGTCCAGGCGGTCGACGGCATCAAGAGCGTCACCTCGACGTCGAGCGAGGGCTCGGGCGTCATCATGGCGCAGTTCGACTACGGCAACGACTCCCAGCGGCTGGTCGCCGACGTCCAGCAGGCCGTCAACCGCGCCCGCGCCAAGCTGCCCAAGGACGTCGACCCGCAGGTGGTGGCCGGCTCGACGGACGACATCCCCACCGTCGTCCTCGCCGTCTCCTCCTCGGCCAGGGACCAGCAGAGCCTCGCCGACCAGCTCGACCGCAGCGTCGTGCCGGACCTGAAGAACATCGAGGGCGTCAGCCAGGTCACCGTGGACGGCGTCCAGGACCGGATCGTCGCGGTCACCCCCGACGAGCGCAAGCTCGCCGCCGCCGGGCTGAACGCCCAGGCGCTCGGCAAGGCGCTGGAGGCCGGCGGCACGTCGGTGCCGGCCGGTTCCTTCGCCGAGGGCGGCAAGAGCAGGACCGTCCAGGTCGGCGCCGGATTCACCTCGGTGCAGCAGATCAAGGACCTGACCATCGCGCCGGCCGCGGGGGCGGGCGCGAGCGGTGCCGGCGCCGGGCAGTCCGCCGCCGAGCCGGTCCGCCTCGGCGACGTGGCCGGCGTCAAGGAGGAGCCGGCCACCCCGACCTCCCTGACCCGCACCAACGGCAAGCCCAGCCTCGCCGTGATGGTGACGATGGACCAGGACGGCAGCGCGGTCGCGATCTCCGACGCGGTCAAGGACAAGCTCGCCGACATCCGCAAGGACCTGGGCAAGGGCACCGAGGTCACGGTCGCCTCCGACCAGGGACCCGCGGTCTCCAAGTCGATCGACTCGCTGACCACCGAGGGCCTGCTCGGCTTGGCCATGGCCGTCATCGTCATCCTGGTCTTCCTGCTCAGCCTCCGCTCGACGCTGGTCACCGCGGTCTCCATCCCGCTCTCGGTCGTCATCACCCTGATCGTGCTGTGGACCGGTGACCTCTCGCTGAACATGCTCACCCTCGGCGCGCTGACCATCGCGATCGGCCGCGTCGTCGACGACTCGATCGTCGTCCTGGAGAACATCAAGCGGCACCTGGGCTACGGCGAGGAGCGCCGCGAGGCCATCCTCTCCGCCGTCAAGGAGGTCTCCGGAGCGATCACCTCCTCCACCCTCACCACGGTCGCGGTCTTCCTCCCGATCGGCGTGGTCGGCGGCATGGTCGGTGCCCTCTTCGGCTCCTTCTCCCTCACGGTGACGGTCGCCCTGCTCTCCTCCCTGATCGTCTCGCTGACGGTCGTCCCGGTCCTGTCGTACTGGTTCCTGCGCGCCCCCGAGATCCCGGAGGGCACCACCGCGGACGAACTGCGCCGCAAGGCCGAGGAGAAGGAGACCCACAGCCCGCTGCAGCGCCTCTACGTCCCGGTCCTGCGCTTCGCGACCCGCCGCCGGGTCACCAGCCTGGTGATCGCCGTGGTCATCCTCATCGGCACCTTCGGCATGGGCCCGCTGCTGAAGACCAACTTCTTCGACCAGGGCGACCAGGACACCCTCACCCTCAAGCAGGAGCTCAAGCCCGGCACCAGCCTGGGCGCGTCCGACGCGCAGGCCAAGAAGGTCGAGAAGCTGCTCGCGGCCAACGACGACATCGCCGACTACCAGGTCACCGTCGGCTCCTCCGGCTTCATGGCGGCCTTCGGCGGCGGCACCGGCGCCAACCAGGCCTCCTACCAGCTGAAGCTGACGGACTCCGCGGACTCCGGCCAGGTCACCGACGACCTGCGGGCCTCGCTCGACAAGCTCGGCAAGTCCATCGGCGACACCACCGTCACCGCCGGCGGCGGCTTCGGCAACCAGGACCTCAGCGTGGTCGTCAAGGCGGGCGACGCCGACGTGCTGCAGCAGGCCAGCGAGCAGGTCCGCAAGGCCGTCGCCGGGCTCGACGACGTCACCGACGTCCAGAGCGACCTGGCCCAGAGCGTGCCGCGGATCTCCGTCAAGCCCAACGCCAAGGCGGCCAGGGCCGGTTACGACCAGACCATGCTCGGCGGCGCGGTCGCCCAGGCGATCCGCGGCACCACCAGCGGCAGGGCCGTCCTGGACGACACCGAGCGGGACATCGTCATCAAGTCGGCCCACCCGGCCACCACCGAGGACGAGCTGAAGAAGCTCGCCCTCCCGACGCCGGCCGGCCCGGTCGAGCTCGGCACCATCGCCACCGTCAAGACCGTGCCCGGCCCGGTCCAGATGACCCGGATCGACGGCGCCCGCTCGGCGACCATCACCGCCAAGCCGACCGGCGACAACACCGGCGCGGTCAGCGCCGAGCTGCAGAGCAAGGTCAACGCGCTGAAGCTGCCGGACGGCGCGACGGCCAAGATCGGCGGCGTCTCCCAGGACCAGACCGACGCCTTCTCCTCGCTGGGCCTGGCGATGCTGGCGGCCATCGCCATCGTCTTCATGCTCCTGGTGGCCACCTTCAAGTCGCTGATCCAGCCGCTGATCCTGCTGGTCTCGATACCCTTCGCGGCGACCGGCGCGATCGGCCTGCTGATCGCCACCGGCACCCCGCTGGGCGTCCCGGCGATGATCGGCATGCTGATGCTGATCGGCATCGTGGTCACCAACGCCATCGTGCTGATCGACCTGATCAACCAGTACCGCGCGCAGGGCTACGGCGTCGTCGAGGCGGTCGTCGAGGGCGGCCGGCACCGCCTGCGCCCGATCCTGATGACCGCGCTGGCCACGATCATGGCACTGCTGCCGATGGCGCTGTCCATCACCGGCGACGGCGGCTTCATATCCCAGCCGCTGGCCGTGGTCGTGATCGGCGGTCTGATCACCTCCACCCTGCTCACCCTCCTCCTCGTCCCGACGCTCTACGCGATGATCGAACTCCGCAAGGAGCGCCGGGCGAAGAAGAAGGCGGCCAAGCGCGCCGCGAAGTCCGGCGCGCGGCCCGAGGAGGCCGACCGCACCCCGGAGCCCGCGGGCGTGTGACCCCCCGCTCCCGACTCCGGTCGGGGGAGGGGACCCGCCACCGGGCCGCACCAGGAGCCCCCGTTGCCGTACGCACGGCAACGGGGGCTCCCGCGTACGCCGGGTGGCTGCGACACCACCTGATCTCCCGTCATACGCCTTCCAGTGGTTTATCCGCCCTTGTCTGCATACGCCCGCCGGGCACGAGAAGCATGACTCCCGAATATGCCGCACCGGGAGGAGAGCGATGACCGACCCCGCAGCAGCAGGCGCAACAGCGAATCACGTAGCCGACGAACCAGCCGACGAACTGGCCGACTTCGTCACCTACTGCGTGCCGCTGACCGGCTTCGCCGCATTCGATCTGTACGCCACCGGCATGGCCCGGCTCTACCTCGACACCGCCCGCGGCCAGGTGGGCGACACCCAGTTCACCAAGTTCTGGACCAAATGGAAGGAAGCCGTCGCCCAGGGCCAGGGTCCCCAGGCCCTGGACCTCCCGCACCGCGAGGTCGCCCGGGCGCTGATCTACCTCTGGTACACCGGCGCCTGGCCCCGGCTGGCCCCCGCGGCCCACGCAACGCTCCGGCGCGAGGTCGCCAACACCGAGTCCGTCGCCTCGCCCAGCGCCTACGTCGAAGGCCTGGTGTGGCGCACCTTCCACGGCCACCCGGCGGGCGCCAAACCGCCGGGCTTCGGCACCTGGGCGGTCAAACCGCCGGCGCCGACCTGGCAGAGCACCGACCAGCTGCGCACCGATCTCGACGTCGCCGACGTCCCCTACCGCACCGGCCTGGCCGACGAGGTCGCCCCGGACGAGATCCCCGACGAGCTGATCCCCGGCCACCGCCTGAGCCGCCACGTCCCGCCGTCCGCCGTGCCCACCGCGGCCGCGGCCGCGAGCGAGGCCGTCGCCACCACCCCCGAGGAGGCCACCTCATGACCGCACCCGTCCCCGCGGAGGCCGCCGCCCGCCGCCGCTACGACGTGATCATCGTCGGTGCGGGCTGGGCCGGCAGCGCACTGGCCAAACGCCTCGGCGACCAGGGCTGGCAGGTCCTCGTCCTGGAGGCCGGCAACAGCGGCACCGAGACCTGGCCCGGCTATCTGGACTCCCTGGCCACCTACTACTCGGCCGTCGCCAAGGTCCCCAACTCCGCCTACCGCCGCAACAAGGCCGCGCCCTACCCGGATGTCCTCGACCTCGCCCCGGTACGCAACCCCGCCTCCGGGCAGCCCGAGTTCACCGCCAACGGCTACCTCGTCCAAAACGGCCGACTCCCCTACGGCACCGACTACCTGCGCGAACTCGGCGGTACCGCCATGCACTGGCTCGGCGCCGTCCCCCGCATGCTCCCCGACGACTTCGCCACCGCCAGGGACTACGGGTACGGCCGCAACTGGCCCTTCACCGCCGCCGAACTCCAGCCCTGGTACGCCGAGGCCGAGCGCGAACTCGGCGTCGCCGGCAACGCCCAGGAGCAGAAGCACCTCGGCACCGTCACCGACCCCGCCTACGAGTACCCCATGCACCACATCCCGCAGAGCTATATCGACGAGCGCTGCAGGGACCTCGACGGCAAGGTCGTCCAGGACGGCGTGGCCGGCACGAACTACGCGCTGACCATGTACGGCCTGCCGCAGGCCCGCAACTCCACCCCCAACCCCGCCTACCGGGACCCGTACCGCGTCCAGGGCGCCGTCGGTATCCCCAACTACGGCGAGCGCTGCGTGGGCAACGCCAGCTGCGTCCCCATCTGCCCCGTGCAGGCCAAGTCGCATCCGCTGCGCCTCCAGGCCGGCTGGCCCAGGACCGTCACCCTGGCCACCCGCTGTGTGGTCAGCCGGGTCCGGGCGCGGGCGGACGGCCGGGTCACCGGCGTGGAGTACCGCACCTACACCGACCCCGTCTCACCGGTCCACCAGACCTACCTCGCGGAGGCGGACGTGGTCGTCCTCGCCGCGCACGCCGTCGAGAACGCCCGGCTGCTGCTGTTCTCGGGCCTGGCCAAGAAGAGCGGGCAGGTCGGCCGCAACCTGATGGACCACCCCACCCTCCTCAACTGGGCGCTCGCCCCCGAGGACAAGGGCCCGGTCGGCCCGTTCCGCGGCCCCGGACACACCTCCGGCTGGGAGGTCTTCCGCAGCGGATCCGGGCGCAGCCGGCGGGCGCCCTTCCGCATCGAGATCGGCAACTGGGGCTGGGGCTGGGCCACCGGCGCTCCGCTCAGCAACGTCGCCAGCGCCCTGGGCGTCGGCGGCAACCCCGACGGCAGCATCCGGGACAAGGGCGTCTACGGGCCCGAACTGCGCAGCCTCCTCGGCCACTCCATCGGCCGCCAGCTCCAGCTCCAGATCGCCGTCGAGCAGTCCGCGAACGAGAACAACCGCGTCACCATCGACCCGGCCCGCTACCGCGACGCCATGGGCAACCCCCGCCCGATCGTCACCTACGACCTCGACGACCACGTCCACAGGGGCCTGTACGCCGCCCGCCTGGTGGCCCAGAAGATCTTCGGCCTCCTCAAGGCCAAGGACTACACCCACCACGCCCCGCAGAACGGCGTCCCGCCGCTGGGACACGTCGTGTACAACGACACCCACCTCGCCTACAGCGGCGCCGGGCACGGAGCGGGCACCCACATCATGGGCACCGACAGCACGACCTCCGTGGTGGACCGGGACCAGCGCACCCACGACCACCCCAACCTCTACGCCGTCGGCTGCGGCAGCATGCCGTCCGTCGGCACCAGCAACCCCACCCTCACCATGATGGCGCTGGCGCTGCGCAGCGCCGCCCAGATCCACCGGGACCTCGTCGACGCCCGCCGCCCGGTCGAGCTCGGCAGCCCCGCCCACGAGGAGGTATCGGCGTGATCACCGCGATGGCCCTGGACGCCCAGGGATTCGGCATCCCGCAGACCATCGAGGACCTCCGCACGTACCTCCAGGGCGCCCTGGAGGTCGAGCACCTCACCATCCCCGTCTACATGACCGGGCTGTACTCCCTCCACCCGGGCACCAACCGCACTGCCTACTTCGCCATCCGCAGCGTCCTGATGGAGGAGATGCTGCACATGACCCTGGTCGCGAACCTCCTCAACGCGGTCGGCGGCAAGCCCGAGGTGGGCCGCAAGGAGTTCGTCGCCAAGTACCCGGCGAAGCTGCCGTTCAGCAGCGACGAGGACGTGCCGCTGATCCACCTCCAGCACTTCTCGCCCGCCGCGCTCCGCACCTTCCTGCGCATCGAACTGCCCCGCACACTCGCCCCCCACCCCAAGCCGGGGGAGGGCTGGACCTCCATCGGCCAGTTCTACGACGCCATCCGCCAGGGCCTGGAGAAGCTGGTCAAGGACCACGGCGAGGCCGCGGTCTTCCCACAGAGGCCCCAGCGCCAGGTCGGCCCCGAGGACTTCTACAACTCCGGCGGCGAGGTCTTCCCCGTACACGACCTGAAGTCGGCCAAGCTCGCCATTCGCGTCATCAGCGAACAGGGCGAGGGCCTCGACGACCACATCTGGACCAGCGACGACCTGATCTTCGGCGAGCAGCGGCAGCTCGCCCACTACTTCCGCTTCAACGAGATCTACACCGGCCGCAGCTACGGCCCCCACGACACCCCCAAGGACCCGCCCAGCGGCCCGCTGCTGGACGTCACCTGGGACGACGCCTACCCGATCCACGGCGACTCCAAGGTCGCCGACTACCAGAAGAACAAGGAGGTGTACGAGCAGGCCGTCGCCTTCAACACCCGCTACGCCGCCCTGCTCTCCTACCTCCAGCAGGCCTTCGACGGCATGCCCCGGGCGATGGCCCTGGCCATCCCCACCATGCTGGAACTGCGCGACCGCTCCGAACAGCTCTACCGCAACCCGCACCCCAAGTGTCCGGGCCTCTTCGCCAGCCCCACCTTCGAACTCGAAAAGCCGCAGTTCGACGCGGTGTACGAGACGGTCCAGGAGAACGTGCGGCTCGCCGGCCTGGAGGCCGGCGAGCCGATCGATCTCTCCGCCGTCCCGAGCTAGGCGGCGAAAGCGCCCTACCGAAGCACAGGGCGGTGCCCCACGCCACGCCGCACCCCGGAGCAGAGCACTGCGGGGTGCGGCGCCCGCATCAGCGGACGAGGCCGCCGAAGCCCCCCAAGCCCCCGCCCCCGCCGCCCCTGCGGGCGGACACGAGGGTGTCGGTGATGTCGCCCCCGGCGGTCTGCTTGAGCTTGGCGATCGTCCGGTGGTTGTCGATGAGGATGTTCGTGCGGCAACCTTCCGAGGGGAGCAGAAGGGTGAACGTCGGCGCGCAGTGCACGTCCTGGTCGAAGAACCCGCCACCCCAGCCCTTGGCACTGGCCGTGCCGGTCGCCGTCATCATCAGCGCACCCGCCCCAAGGGCGCCCGCGACCATACGCATTGCCTTACCCACGACGGAACTTCCTTCCTGTCTGGTCCCGGTCTGATACCGGGATCACCGCGCTAACGAACCAGCAACGGGTGGATTACGCAGCGTTACGCTGTCGTGGTGACGGGGCGGTGTTTCCGTCCCTGCCGCGAAGCCGCCGGAGCCGCCCGCACGGGCGCTGCGGGACGCGAGGCGGAGCCCGCTCGGCCGGGGCGGTCCGGCTCGCGCATCGCGGTGAGTGATGCGACGGTGGCTTGGGGTGCCGAACCGACGAAAGGCGGGCGACCGTGCGCTGTGCTCAGGCCCGTAGGGCCGCTGTCGTGCCGGCGGCCGGACTCGTCCTCGCGCTCGCGCCGCCGGCCGCCGCCGACGGGCCCGTCGCCCCGGTCCGGGTGGCGGTCACGGGCGGCGCCTTCACCGGCAGCGTGGGCATCGTGCGCACGGCGGCGCGCTCCCTGTACGGCGGCTTCCCCTGCGCCGCCGACGGCGTGTACCCCACACCGCTCACGGCCCTGGCCGACGCCGACCGTAGATACCACCTCGGCGTGCGGGCGCACTGGGACGAGGCGACCGGGGACTTCGTGGTCACCGAGATCCGCGGGGACGTCGCGGACGGCGGCAGGAAGTGGAACGCGTACGTCAACGAGAAGAAGATCACGACCGGGCCCTGCGGCACCGCGGTCAAGGACCACGACAAGGTCCGCTGGACCCTGGAGGCCGCCACGAGCTGACGGCCGCCGCATCCCCGCAAGAGAAGTTCCCCCACGGGCGCGGCGGCCGATCGCCGCGGCTACGGCAGGCTCAGCATCCGCTCCAGCGCCAGCTTCGCGAAGCTCTCGGTCTCCTTGTCGACCTCGATGCGGTTGACGACCTTGCCGTCCGCCAGCGACTCCAGCGTCCACACCAGGTGGGGGAGGTCGATGCGGTTCATCGTCGAGCAGAAGCAGACCGTCTTGTCGAGGAAGACGATCTCCTTGTCCTCCGCGGCGAAGCGGTTCGCCAGCCGGCGGACCAGGTTCAGCTCCGTGCCGATGGCCCACTTCGAGCCGCGCGGGGCGGCTTCCAGGGCCTTGATGATGTACTCCGTCGAGCCGACGTAGTCCGCGGCCGCCACGACCTCGTGCTTGCACTCGGGGTGGACCAGGACGTTGACGTCCGGAATGCGGGCCCGCACGTCGTTCACCGAGTCCAGGGAGAACCGGCCGTGGACCGAGCAGTGGCCGCGCCACAGGATCATCTTCGCGGCCCGCAGCTGCTCGACGGTCAGGCCGCCGTTCGGCTTGTGCGGGTTGAAGACCACGCAGTCGTCCAGGGACATGCCCAGGTCGCGGACGGCGGTGTTGCGGCCCAGGTGCTGGTCGGGCAGGAAGAGGACCTTCTCGCCCTGCTCGAAGGCCCAGTCCAGCGCCCGCTTGGCGTTGGAGGAGGTGCAGATCGTGCCGCCGTGCTTACCGGTGAAGGCCTTGATGTCGGCCGAGGAGTTCATGTACGAGACCGGCACGACCTGCTCGGCTATGCCGGCCTCGGTGAGCACGTCCCAGCACTCGGCGACCTGCTCGGCGGTGGCCATGTCGGCCATCGAACAGCCCGCGGCCAGGTCGGGGAGGATGACCTGCTGGTCGTCGCCGGTGAGGATGTCGGCCGACTCGGCCATGAAGTGCACACCGCAGAAGACGATGTACTCGGCGTCCGGCCGGGCGGCGGCGTCCCGCGCCAGCTTGAACGAGTCACCGGTGACGTCGGCGAACTCGATGACCTCGTCGCGCTGGTAGTGGTGCCCGAGGACGAAGACCTTGTCGCCGAGCTTCTCCTTCGCCGCGCGGGCGCGCTCGACGAGGTCGGGGTCCGACGGGGCGGGGAGGTCGCCGGGGCACTCCACGCCGCGCTCGCTCTTCGGGTCGGCCTCACGGCCGAGGAGGAGCAGGGCCAGCGGGGTCGGCTGGACGTCCAGGGGCTGGGCGGTGGTCACAACACGCACCCTCTCTTCTCTGCGGACAGCTCTTTGCGCTCTTGGGCACAAGCCTTTTCGTCTATTTGACGTTATCTATCATAGCTGCTTCACGTCACTTTGACGATGGCCATAGCGTCGATGTGACGCATCACCACCGCACGGTGTGCGGTGGACCACCTGTTCCCCGCCGCCGGTGTGCGAGCATGAAGAAGAAGCGCCCAGCCGGAATTAATCCGGGGCGTCGCCGGTTTCAGCTTGTTGCATCCGATGACAAGCGGTCCGTACAACCCGGGAGAGATGTAGATGAGCGTGCAGGACGAGAAGACCACCGTCAGCGACGGCATCATCCTGTCCGACGCGGCCGCGTCGAAGGTCAAGAGCCTGCTGGAGCAGGAGGGCCGGGACGACCTCGCGCTGCGGGTGGCGGTCCAGCCCGGCGGTTGCTCCGGTCTGCGCTACCAGCTCTTCTTCGACGAGCGCTCGCTCGACGGCGACGTCGTCAAGGACTTCGACGGTGTCAAGGTCGTCACCGACCGGATGAGCGCCCCGTACCTCGGCGGTGCCTCCATCGACTTCGTCGACACCATCGAGAAGCAGGGCTTCACGATCGACAACCCGAACGCCACGGGCTCCTGCGCCTGCGGCGACTCCTTCAGCTGAGGATCGCGGGCAGTACACGCACAGACGGCGAAGGCGGCGTCCCCCGAGTGGGGGCGCCGCCTTCGCCGTATCCGTATCCGGGCCGCCGCTACCGCTTCGGCACGGCCTCACCGGTCGACACGTCGATCACCTGCCGGCCGTCCAGCGGCTCGCGCAGCGTGACGGTCTTGGTGAACTCCTTGGCGATCTTCACACAGACCTGGCCCGGCTTCTTGTCCTTGCCGACGACCTTGGTCTTCACGGCCGTGTCCGACTCCTCGGCGCTCACCGAGTAGACGCTGCACACCCCGCCCCAGAAGTGCACGGTCAGCTTCCGGCCGCCGTCGCCCACGTCGTACGACTCCAGCGCCATCGCCCCCGGCTTCCCGGACGGCCCCTTCGGGGTCCGGTCCTTGTGCGCCAGGTACTTCGGATCCACCGCGGGGTGCGCGACGGTCGTCGTGGCGTCCGGGCCGCTACCGGCGGTGCCCGGCTGGCGGACCGTGTACAGCCACGACGGCACCAGCGCCTGCCCGCCGCTGACGTACTGCACCGCGAGCCCGAAGACGGCCCCGGTCACCTCGGCCGGCTTCTGGGCCTTCGTCGGCGACGGCTCGCACGGCGCGATCTGACCGCCCTTGCCGCCCTTGCCGTCCTTCCCGGGGGGCAACGAGGGGCAGCCGGCCGGTGTGCGACCCCCGCCCGCGTTCAGCCGCTCCAGCGTCTTGTCCGCGCTCAGCACGGGGTACACCGCACCCTTGACCGGGTTCGCCAACTGGCCGCTGCCGCCGACCACCTGACCGTCCGAGCCGACCTGCAGATCGCTCTGCCAGCCGTACGTCGGCAGCCCGCCGAGCACCGGATTGGCGGTGACGATCCGCACCGCGCCGGACAGCCCGCTCGCATCGAGCCGGGCGCTCTCCTGGCCCAGCGCCTTGAGCACCGGTCGCACCGCCTGCTCGGCCTTCTTGGGCGACACCGCGTCCTTGCCGCTGCTGTCGTCCTCGGTCGTGACGTCCCCGCCGCCGCGGTACGAGGGGCAGCCCGGGCCCGACGCGCCGGCGCCCGCCTTGTCGCCGTCCGTGCCGTTCTCGGGGGCGGCGGGCAGCGCGCAGTTCGTGCCGCCCGGGGTGCCGTACTGCGAGTACGTCCAGGAGCCCGAGCCGGTCTTGTTCACCTGCAGGACGGGACTGCGGGCGTCCCGGGTCAGCCCGCCCACCTTCCAGGTGCTGCCCTCCGAACGGACCTTTCCGGCCACATCCAGCGCCTTCGCCAGCCGTTCGACCGACTCCCGGCTGATCTCGCCCCGAGGCCGGTACACCGGCGCCGACGACGGGCCGTCGGGCAGTTCCTTCACGGCCTTGTACTTCGCGCCCTGCGGATTGGGCTCACCGGCCGCTATCGAGCCGCCCGTGTAGCCGTCGAGCGCGAGCGGCGGCGGGTCGGCCCTGCCCGCGGAACCCGGGCCGGAGCCCTCGTCGCTGGACGCGGACGAGGCCCAGTACGCCGCGCCGCCCCCGGCCAGCAGCACCGCGGCGGCCATCGAGGCGACCAGCAGCGGGCTGCGGCGCCGGCGCTCCTTGGGGTGGTCCGGGGTCGTGGGGGTGTCCTCGGTGTTCACCGCATCGCTCCTTCAGCTCCGCTGAACATCTGCCGTGCCACCCTCCCTGGGGTGGACGTCGATGGGACGGAGCGGGGGCGTGCGCGGTTCCCCGAACGGCTCAGTCGCCGTAGTCGGACATGTTGTCCACGATCTCGGCGGACCGCTCGGGAACCTCGACCCCGTGCAGATCGGACGCCCGGCCGGGCGCCGGCGCGGCCCGGTGCCCGGCCTTCCAGCGCCCCGCCATCCGCGCGCAGTCCCCGCGCAGCTCGTCGAGCGACTCCGGCTCGGTTTCGGCGGGTGAGGCGGCGACACGTGGTGTGACGGCTTTCACAGGCTTGGTCATAGGGGCACCGTACGCAGGCACCCGGCGAGGAGAAAGGCCTACTATTGAGTAGTTATCCGCTGGTTTCAGCGGTTCCGCCTATCCGGGATGCGCAGGTGGTTTTGCACCCCGCCAGGTAGCGTTGCTCCACGTCCGCAAGTCCCTCCGCCTCCGCAGGAGCAGACCCGTCGTGCGTATCGCAGTCACCGGCTCCATCGCCACCGACCACCTGATGACCTTTCCCGGCCGCTTCGCCGACCAGCTCGTGGCCGACCAGCTGCATACGGTCTCCCTCTCCTTCCTGGTCGACCAGCTCGACGTCCGCCGTGGCGGAGTCGCCCCCAACATCTGCTTCGGCATGGGCCAGCTCGGCATCGAGCCGATCCTGGTCGGCGCCGCGGGCAACGACTTCGAGGAGTACCGCGCCTGGCTCGACCGCCACGGCGTCGACACCCGCTCCGTACGCATCTCCGAGGTGCTGCACACCGCGCGCTTCGTGTGCACCACCGACGCCGACCACAACCAGATCGGCTCCTTCTACACCGGCGCGATGAGCGAGGCCCGGCTGATCGAGCTGCAGCACGTGGCCGAGCGGGTCGGCGGGCTGGACCTCGTGCTGATCGGCGCGGACGACCCCGAGGCGATGATCCGGCACACCGAGGAGTGCCGCACCCGCGGCATCCCCTTCGCCGCCGACTTCTCCCAGCAGATCGCCCGGATGGACGGCGACAACATCCGCACCCTCATGGAGGGCGCCACCTACCTCTTCTCCAACGAGTACGAGAAGGGCCTGATCGAGTCCAAGACCGGCTGGACCGGCGAGGAGATCCTCGCCAAGGTCGGCACCCGGGTCACCACCCTCGGCTCCAACGGCGTGCGCATCGAGCGGGTCGGCGAGCCCACGATCGAGGTCGGCGTCCCGGAGGAGAAGACCAAGGCCGACCCCACCGGCGTCGGCGACGCCTTCCGCGCCGGCTTCCTGTCCGGTCTGGCCTGGGGCGTCGGCCTGGAGCGCGCCGCGCAGATCGGCTGCATGCTGGCGACGCTGGTCATCGAGACCATCGGCACCCAGGAGTACGAGCTGCACCGCAGCCACTTCATGGACCGCTTCACCAAGGCGTACGGCCACGAGGCCGCCGCCGACGTCCAGCAGTACCTGGCCTGAACCGGCCGGAAGAACGGCTCAGACGCGGCGCCGCACGACATAGGCGGCGCCGCGTGCCGCCGCCCGCTCGCCCACGTACTCCTGCTCGCGCATCGTGCACCAGGCGGGGATGTCCTGCCGGGCGGCCTCGTCGTCGGAGAGCACCGTGACCGTCCCGCCGACGGGCACCCGGCCGATCACCTTGGCCAGCTCGATGACCGGGATGGGGCAGCGCCTGCCGAGGGAGTCGACGACCAGGTCCTCGGGCCCGGCGGCCGCCGCGGTCGCGGCCTGCGGCGCCTCACCGGCCTCGGGCATCACACCTGCCTCAGGCGCCTCGGCTGCCACCGACGGCACCCCCAGCCGCTCCCGTACCGAGCGCACCACCCCGGGCAGCACCTCCAGGAACCGCTCGACGTCCGCCTCCTTCGTGCCGTACGGCAGCGAGACCCGGACGTTCCCCTCGGACAGCACCCCCATCGCGCGCAGCACATGGCTCGGCTCCAGAGTGCTGGACGTACAGGACGAGCCGGACGAGACGGAGAAGCCGGCCCGGTCGAGCTCGTGCAGCAGGGTCTCCCCGTCGACATAGAGACAGGAGAAGGTGACCAGATGGGGGAGGCGGTGCACCGGGTCGCCGACCACCTCCACCTCCGGGACCAGCGCCGGCACCCGCGTGCGGATCCGGTTGACCAGCTGCCGCAGCCGCGCCGCCTCGGCGGCGGTCCCGGGGTCGGCCCGCAGCGCGCGCAGCGACGCCGCGGCCGCCACGATCGCCGGGATGTTCTCGAAGCCCGGGCTGCGGCCCGACTCCCGCTCGTCCGCGGGCCCCTGGGGCGCGAACCGGGTCCCCTTGCGGACCACGAGCAGTCCGACGCCGGGCGGGCCGCCCCACTTGTGGGCGCTCGCCGCCAGCAGCGACCAGGCGCCGGGCACCGGCCCCCAGGGCAGCGACTGCGCGGCGTCCACCAGCAGGGGCACGCCGGACTCCCGGCAGAGCCCGGCCACCTCCTCGACCGGCTGCTCGGTGCCCACCTCGTGGTTGGCGGACTGCAGGGCCACCAGCGCGGTGTCCGGGGTGAGCGCGGCGGCCAGGTCGCCGGCCGCCACCCGGCCCGTCCGGTCCACGGCCAGCTCCGCGCGGGTGCCGCCGGCCGCCTCATGGACCTCGGCCGCGTGCAGCACGCAGGAGTGCTCGACGGCGGAGTGCAGCAGCCGACGGCCGACACGCCGACGGGCCGCCAGCGCACCGGCGACTCCCCGATGCACCGCTTGCGTACCCGAAGGAGTGAAAACCAACTCGTCGGGTCGACAACCGACGGCCTCGGCCGCGGTCTCGCGCGCGGCGTCCAGCAGCAGCCGGCCGCGGCGGCCCTCGCGGTAGAGGCGGGCCGGGTCGGCCCAGCCCTCGTCGAGCGAGGCGAGCAGGGCCTCACGGGCGACCGGGTGCAGGGGAGCGGTGGACGCGGCGTCGAAGTAGGGCACGTACGAGACGTTAGTCCCCCGGGGTCCCCGGCGGAGCCTGCGCCCGGCGGGTCCGCGGGCCGACCGCGGGTGCCGGTCCGCCGGGCCGGGGCGGGCGGGTGCCGGTCAGGCCGTCAGATGCCTGGTGGGAGCGGGTAATCGGGTGTGGCGAGGGCGCCTCCCGGGGGACCCGGCCACCCCTTAGGGGTGCGTCGCGGCGCGTTGGGCACCCTCCCCGCGCGACCCCAAATAGCGTCCAGTAGGGTTTGGTCCGCATAAACATCCAAACCCCTGCCCGACGCAGGGCGGCGACCGACCAGCGAGTAAGGCCGCAGCCGACCGCGCGGGCGAGACTCTCGGGAAGGCGCTACGTGAGTCCCAACGGCTCCGACCGCTCGTCGCGGCGCCCGATGCGGCGGAAGCTGCCGCAGGTGCTTGCTGCGGGCCTGGTCCTGGCGACCGCTACTGGTTGCACATATAAGGACTTCCCCCGCCTCGGCATGCCAACGCCCGTCACCGACGAGGCGCCGCGGATCCTCTCTCTTTGGCAGGGCTCCTGGGCCGCCGCCCTCGCAACGGGCGTGCTGGTGTGGGGCCTGATCATTTGGAGCGTGATCTTCCACCGCCGCAGCAGGACCAAGGTGGAGGTCCCCGCGCAGACCCGGTACAACATGCCGATCGAGGCGTTGTACACGATCGTCCCGTTCATCATCATCGCGGTGCTCTTCTACTTCACCGCACGTGATGAGAGCGCACTCCTGAAGACTTCCAAGAAGCCGGACCACGTCATCAACGTGGTGGGCTTCCAGTGGAGCTGGGGGTTCAACTACCTGGAGGACGTCGACGGCAACAAGTCGACCACGAACATCGACTCCAGCGCGCTCTCCGCGATCCCGGACAAGTGGAAGAAGACCGCGCCGGCCGGTGCCGACGGTGTCTACGACGTGGGCGTTCCGGGCACCCGGAACCCGCAGACCGGCAACCCCGGCCCGACGCTGTGGCTGCCGAAGGGTGAGACGGTCCAGTTCGTACTGACTTCGCGCGACGTCATCCACTCCTTCTGGGTGGTGCCGTTCCTGATGAAGCAGGACGTCATCCCGGGCCACACCAACGTCTTCGAGGTGACCCCCAACAAGGAGGGCACCTTCATGGGCAAGTGCGCCGAGCTCTGCGGCGTCGACCACTCCCGGATGCTCTTCAACGTCAAGGTCGTCTCCCCTGAGCGGTACCGGGAGCACCTGCAGGAACTGAAGAAGAAGGGCCAGGCCGGATACCTGCCGTCGGGCATCAAGCAGACGGATCACGCCAGGAATGCGGAGACGAAGAACCAGTGAGCATCCTCAACGAACCTCAGGGTGCCGCCGCCGATACGGCTCCGGCAGCACCGCCCGTACGGAAAAAGCAGCCCGGTATCGCTGCCGTGAAGTGGCTGACGACCACTGACCACAAGACCATCGGCACGATGTACCTGGTCACGTCGTTCGCGTTCTTCTGCATCGGCGGCCTGATGGCGCTGCTGATGCGGGCCGAGCTGGCCCGTCCCGGCACGCAGCTCATGTCGAACGAGCAGTTCAACCAGGCGTTCACCATGCATGGCACGATCATGCTGCTGATGTTCGCCACCCCGCTGTTCGCCGGCTTCGCGAACTGGATCATGCCGCTGCAGATCGGCGCGCCCGACGTGGCGTTCCCGCGGCTGAACATGTTCGCCTACTGGCTGTACCTCTTCGGCTCGCTGATCGCGGTCGCCGGCTTCCTCACCCCGCAGGGTGCGGCGGACTTCGGCTGGTTCGCGTACTCGCCGCTGTCGGACGCGGTGCGTTCGCCGGGCGTCGGTGCCGATATGTGGATCATGGGTCTGGCCTTCTCCGGCTTCGGCACGATCCTCGGTTCGGTCAACTTCATCACGACGATCATCTGCATGCGGGCGCCTGGCATGACGATGTTCCGGATGCCGATCTTCACCTGGAACGTGCTGCTGACCGGTGTGCTGGTCCTGCTGGCCTTCCCGGTGCTGGCGGCGGC
>NZ_JBVIRA010000014.1:146386-213216 GCF_055576575.1 Streptomyces sp. NPDC033270 | reverse complement strand
ACGCCCGGTTACATTTCGAACCCGGAAGCTAAGCCTTTCAGCGCCGATGGTACTGCAGGGGGGACCCTGTGGGAGAGTAGGACGCCGCCGAACAATCTTTCAAGGACCCTTGGTCCCAGCGTTCATGCTGGGACCAAGGGTCCTTTTTGCTGTTTTGAAACAAGCACAGCCCGAAGCGCGCCGAACTGGTCGGTGCGCGAGAATGAATGCAGTACCGAAGACAGGAGTCACGTCGATGTCCACCAACTCTTCCGACGATCGTTGGGAGCGCCGCCCGCAGCGGCGCGACGACGGTGACCGCGGTGGTTTCCGGCGTGATGACCGGGGGCCGCGTCGTGACAGCCGCGACGGCGACCGCGGTGAGCGCGGCGGCTTCCGACGTGACGAGCGTGCTGGTGGCGGGCGCGGTGGGGTCCGCCGCGATGACCGTGACCGTCCCGCCGGCGGCGACCGCGGGGGTTTCCGTGGTGGCGACCGTCGCGACGACCGGCCGCGTGGCCCGCGTCGTGACGACGAGCGTGGTGGCGGGTTCCGGCGCGACGAGCGCGGCGGGGATCGTCCGGGCTTCCGTCGTGATGACCGTTCGTCCGGGGGCGACCGCGGTGGCTTCCGTCGTGACGACCGGCGTGATGAGCGTCGGGACGACCGTGGTGGTGACCGCGGTGGTGACCGTGGTGGGTTCCGTCGGGACGACCGGCGTGATGACCGTGGCGGCGACCGCGGTGACCGTGGTGGGTTCCGGCGTGACGACCGCGGTGGGTTCCGCGGTGGTGAGCGTGGCGGGGACCGCCCCGGGTTCCGTCGGGATGACCGGCGTGATGAGCGTCGGGACGATCGTGGTGGTGACCGCGGTGGGTTCCGTCGGGACGATCGCCGTGATGAGCGGCGGGATGACCGCGGTGGTGACCGTCCCTCGTTCCGTCGGGACGACCGGCGTGATGAGCGGCGGGACGACCGCGGCGGGTTCCGTCGGGACGACCGCGGGGGCGACCGCGGGGGCGACCGTGGTGGGTTCCGGCGTGACGACCGGGGCGGCGACCGTCCCGGGTTCCGTCGGGATGACCGTTCGTCCGGGGGCGACCGCGGTGGCTTCCGGCGTGACGACCGGCGTGATGAGCGTCGGGATGACCGTGGTGGTGACCGTCCCTCGTTCCGTCGGGACGATCGCCGTGATGAGCGGCGGGATGACCGCGGTGGTGACCGTCCCTCGTTCCGTCGGGACGACCGGCGTGATGAGCGTCGGGACGACCGTGGCGGCGACCGCGGCGGGTTCCGTCGGGACGACCGCGGGGGCGACCGCGGTGGGTTCCGGCGGGACGACCGGGGCCCGCGGCGGGATGACCGGGGCGGGTTCCGTAGGGATGACGAGCGCGGTGGGCGTCGGCCTTACGGCGCAGGCCGTGGCCGGGACGACCGTCGTGACGAGCGGCGGGACCGGGACCGGGAGCCGATCAAGCGGCTGCCGATTCCGGAGGACGTCACCGGTGACGAGATCGACAAGGATGTGCGGCAGGAGCTGCTGAGCCTGCCGAAGACGCTCGCCGACGACGTCGCCAAGAACCTGGTGATGGTCGCGAAGCTGCTGGACGAGGACCCGGAGCAGGCGTACGGGTACTCGCGGGTGGCGCTGCGGCTGGCGTCCCGGGTCGCGGCGGTGCGTGAGGCCGCGGGCTTCGCGGCGTACGCGGTCGGCAAGTACAGCGAGGCGCTGGCGGAGTTCCGGGCGGCGCGGCGGATGACCGGCGGTGTCGACCTGTGGCCGGTCATGGCGGACTGCGAGCGCGGGATGGGCCGTCCGGAGAAGGCGCTGGCGATGGCCGGTGAGCCCGAGGTGCAGAAGCTGGACCGGGCCGGGCAGGTCGAGATGCGGCTGGTCGCGGCGGGTGCCCGTAAGGACATGGGGCAGGCGGACGCCGCGGTGGTGACGCTGCAGAGCCCGGAGCTGGCGTCGAGCGCCGTCCACCCGTGGACCGCGCGGCTGCGGTACGCGTACGCGGACGCGCTGCTGGCGGTCGGGCGCGAGGACGAGGCGCGTGACTGGTTCGCCAAGGCGCTGGAGGCCGATCAGGGCGGCACGACGGACGCCTCGGACCGGCTCGCCGAGCTGGACGGGGTGGAGTTCACCGACGTGCTGGAGGAGTCCGGCGAGGCGGAGGAGAGCGACGACGCCGGTGCGGACTCCGGTGAGCGGCCCGACAAGGGCTGAGCCGACAAGGGCTGAGCCGGCAGGGGCCGAGCCGATGCGGGCTCGGGCCGTGTGAGCCAAGGACGAAGGGCGGGATCCCGGTGGGGTCCCGCCCTTCGTCGTGTGTGGGGAGGGGTCAGGGGGCGTAGGGGGCGAGGGGGTTGCGGAGGGTGCCGATCAGCTGGAGGGCGCCGGCGGGGTCCTCCAGGTCGACCATCTGCTGGTTGTTGCGCAGCTGGAGGCGGTTGAGGCAGGACAGGGCGAACTCCTCGGCGAACATGTCGTACCGGTCGAACTTGTCGGCGAGGTGCGGGTGCGACGTCTGGTAGTCGGTGACGCATCCGGCGACCGTGCGCCAGAAGGTCTCCTCGTCGAGGACGCCGAGGTCGTCGAGGGTGCCGCTGAGGAAGCGGAAGAAGCAGTCGAAGACGTCCGTGAAGACCGACAGGAGCTTTTTGTCCTCGGGGACGTCGGCGCGGATGCGTTCGACGGTGGGGGGCAGGACCGCGTCGGGGTCCATGACGGCGATCTCTTCGGCGATGTCCTTGAAGATGACGCGGGCCACCGCGCCGTCCTCGACGACCAGGATGGCGTTCTCGCCGTGCGGCATGAAGACCAGGTCGTAGGCGTAGAAGGCGTGCAGGACGGGGGTCAGGTACGCGTCGAGGTAGCGGCGGAGCCAGACGGCGGGCTCCAGGCCGGATTCCTTGATCAGGGCGGCGGCGAACGAGGCGCCGTCGCGGTCGGTGTGCAGCAGGGAGGCCATGGTGGCCAGGCGCTGGCCCGGTTCCAGGGTGGGGACGGGGCTCTCGCGCCACAGCGCGGCGAGCATCTTCAGGTACGGGGAGCCCTTGTCGGTGGCCGCCTCGTACTGCCGGTGGTGGTAGCCGATCGCGGCGCGCTCGCGGATGATCGAGAAGCGGGCGGCCCGGAGGGTGTCGTCGGCGGAGATCAGGCGGGCCAGCCAGTCGTTGATGGCCGGGGTGGCCTCCATGTACGAGGCGGACAGGCCGCGCATGAAGCCCATGTTGAGGACCGAGAGCGCCGTCTTGACGTAGTGCTTGGCGGGCGCGGTGGTGTTGAAGAAGGTACGGATGGACTGCTGGGCGAGGTAGTCGTCGTCGCCGGGGCCCAGACAGACCAGTCGCTGCTGGGCGACCTCCGCGGCGAAGGTGACGGACAGCTTGTTCCACCACTGCCAGGGGTGGGTGGGGAAGAGGTAGTAGTCGTCGGGGTCGAGGCCCAGGGTGGTGAGGGTGGTGTGGAAGCGGTCGCGGGTGGCGGCGCCGAGTTCGTCGCGGACCAGCGAGTCGTAGTCGAGGCCGGCGCCCGCGGTGAACGTGGCGTGGTCGCGGCGGGCGGCGAGCCAGATCAGCCGGACGGGGGCCGCGGCCTCGGGGGCGTAGGCGTGGTACTCGTGGATACCGAAGCCGAGGCGGCCGTTGTTGGCGACGAAGCAGGGGTGGCCCTCGGTCATGCCGGTCTCGACGGCCTGGAAGCCGGACGCGGCGAGCTCGGTGGCGGTGGGCTGGTCGGCGGCGAGCTTGTAGGCGGTGCCGGAGAGGGTGGAGCTGATCTCCTCCAGGTAGACCGGGAGGATCTGTGCGCCCAGTCCCAGGGCGTCGCGGTGTTCGATGAAGAACTCCACGGCGTCCAGGGGGAGTTCGTCGTGGTCGCGGTGGCGGGTGATGCTGTCGGGGTCGATCTGCCAGTGGTCGAGGGCCTGTCTGCGGGCGGCGAAGCGGTATTCGGTGCTGCCGTCGTCGCTGCGCAGGGCGTAGTGGCCGTCGTGGGGCAGGCGCCTGGGGGTGAGCAGCCGTTCGTGGGCGAACTCGGCGAGGGCCTTGCGTATCAGCAGGCGGTTGGCGCGGGCCCACAGTGCGGGGGTGAGGTGGGCGACGGCGTCCTGGGCGGTCGGCCGGGTGCCGGCGGTCATCGGTGGTCTCCCTTGGGCGGCCAGGAACTGGTCGCGGGTGCAGGTGCTGAGGCAGGCGTCTTTGGAGGGGAGCGAGACGGTGCGCTGTATCTCGAATCCGACGGCCTTGTTGAGGGCGTGGACGGCGGTGTTGCGGGTGTCCGGCTCGACGACGACGCGGCGGGTGGCCGGGTCGGCGAAGAGCATCTCCATGACGGTGGTGATCACGGCGAGGGTGAAGCCGTGCAGGGGGGTGGTCGTGGGGGCGGTGAGGAAGTGCATGCCGACGTCGCCGGGCCGGGCGGCGTGGATGCCGACCAGTTCGCGGTGGGCGGGGTCGTAGCGCTCCATCAGGAAGGCCGGGGTGCCGTTGTGCAGGCCGAGGAAGGCGTCGTGGAAGGGGTCGGCGGCGATCCGTGCGAACTCCTTCTCGACGTCCGTCAGGTCGCAGTCCTGCATCAGCCAGAAGACGGCTTTGGGGTGGGTGACCCAGCCGTGCAGCAGCTCGGCGTCGGCGGCCGGGTCGACCGGACGCAGCGAGAACTCCCCCAGTGCGGGGTCGGTGCGGGTGAAGGCGGGGGCCTCGCTCATGCGGGGATCTCCATGGGGTGGTGCGAGCCGGCCGGGGCGGCGAATTCCTGGAAGGCGATGGCCTTTTCGACCGGGTAGTACTCGCGGCCGAGCAGCTCGCGGATGATGCACGAGTTGCGGTACGCGGCCATGCCGAGGTCGGGCGTGACGAAGCCGTGTGTGTGCAGTTCGGCGTTCTGCACGAAGATGCCGTGGCCGGTGGTGTCGATGCTGTAGTTGCGGGCCACGTCGTAGCGGCCGGTGTCGTCCCAGGCGATCCGGTCGCGGACCGGGGTGAGGAAGTCCGGTACGCGGTAGCGGTAGCCGGTGGCGAGGATCAGCCCCTGGGTGTCGAGGACGAAGCCGGTGCCCTGCTCCTCCTGGTGCAGGCCCAGGGTGTAGGTGCCGGTGGTCTCGTCGTAACTCGCGTGGTTCAGCGCGGTGTTGGTCAGCAGGCGGGTGGGGACCGGGCCGGCGAGGTTCTTCTGGTAGAGCAGATCGAAGATGTCGTTGATCAGGGCGGAGTCGATGCCCTTGTAGAGGTGTTTCTGGGTGGCGTTGAGGCGGTCGCGGGTGGCCTGGGGGAGGGCGTGGAAGTAGTCCACGTACTCGGGGGAGGTCATCTCCAGCGTGAGCTTGGTGTATTCGAGCGGGAAGAAGCGCGGGGAGCGGGTGGCCCAGGTCAGGTGGTAGCCGTGGCTGTCGATGTCCTGGAGGAGGTCGAAGTAGATCTCGGCGGCGCTCTGGCCGCTGCCGACGAGGGTGATGGAGTCCTTGGCCTGCAGGGCGGCCTTGGCGTCCAGGTAGTCGGCGTTGTGCAGCAGGTCGCCGCCCAGGCCCTGGCAGGCCTCGGGGAGGTGCGGCGGGGTGCCGGTGCCCAGGACGAGTTTGCGGGCGCGGTGGGTGGTGCGTTCGCCGGTGGGCAGGTGCTCGGCGTGGACGACGTACAGCTCTTCGCGGGCGTCGTACTCGACGGTGGTGACCTGGTGGGCGAAGCGGATGGAGTCGAGTTTGCCGGCGGCCCAGCGGCAGTAGTCGTTGAACTCGGCGCGCAGCGGATAGAAGCTCTCGCGGATGTAGAACGGGTAGATCCGCCCCGATTCCTTGAGGTAGTTCAGGAACGAGTAGGGCGAGGTGGGGTCGGCGAGGGTGACCAGGTCGGCCATGAAGGGCACCTGGAGATGGCTGCTGTCGAGCATCATGCCGGGGTGCCATTCGAAGGACGCCTTGTTGTCCAGGAACAGGCCGTCGAGTCCGTCGATGGGCTCGGTCAGGCAGGCCAGGCCCAGGTTGAAGGGGCCGAGGCCGATGGCGATGAAGTCGTAAGGGGCGGACACAGGGGGTCTCCGAGGGGGTGGGCTTTGGGAGGTCAGCGCGCGCTGAGCGCCGGCTGGGGCTGCTCGGTGAGGAAGCTGCCGGCGTGCTCGGCGATCAGGTCGAGGACGGTGGCGATGTCGTCGAGCGTGGTCTCCGGGTTGAGCAGGGTGAACTTGAGGTAGTGGCGTCCGTCGACCTTGGTGCCCGCGACGATCGCGTCGCCGGAGGCGAACAGGGCGTCCCGGGCGTGCAGATTGACCCGGTCGGCCAGTTCGGGGTCGTGGCCGGAGCCGGGGAGGTAGCGGAAGACCAGGGTGCTGAGCTGGGGCTCGACGACGACTTCGAAGCGGGGGTCGTCGTGGAGGAGCTTCCAGGCGTCCGCGGCGCGGTCGATGACCTCGTCGAAGAGTTCGCCGAGGGACCGGGCGCCCATGATGCGCAGGGTGAGCCAGAGTTTCAGGGCGTCGAAGCGGCGGGTGGTCTGGATCGACTTGTCGACCTGGTTGGGGATGCGCTGCTCGGTCATCCGACGCGGGTTGAGGTAGTCCGCGTGGTAGGTGACGTGGCGCAGGGTCGTGCGGTCGCGGACCAGGATGGCGCTCGAACTGACCGGCTGGAAGAAGGACTTGTGGTAGTCGACGGTCACCGAGTCGGCGCGCTCGATGCCGTTCAGCAGCTCGCGGCGGCGGGAGACCAGCAGGCCGCAGCCGTAGGCGGCGTCGACGTGCATCCATGCGCCGTAGCGGTCGCACAGCTCGGCGATCTCGGGGAGCGGGTCGATGGAGCCGAAGTCTGTGGTGCCGGCGGTGGCGACGACGGCCATGGGTATCAGGCCGTCGCGTCGGCAGCGGGCCAGCTCGTCGGCCAGGTCGGTGGTGCGCATCCGCTTGTCCGCGTCGGCCGGGACGGTGAGGACGGCTTCCGCGCCCATGCCGAGCAGGGTGGCGGCCTTGCGGATGCTGAAGTGGCTGCACTCGGAGGTGAGGATGCGCAGTCGGGGCAGTACGTCGGTGAGTCGGGCGCCGGCCGGGGAGTCGTCGCCGGTCAGCTCCCGGCGGCAGGCCTCGTCGCGGGCGAGCAGCATGGCCTGGAGGTTGGACTGGCTGCCGCCGCTGGTGAAGATGCCGTCGGCCTGCTCGCCGAGGCCGATCCGGTCGGCCGTCCAGTCGATCAGCCGGCGCTCGATGAGGGTGCCGCCGGCGCTCTGGTCCCAGGTGTCCAGGGAGGAGTTGACGGCGGAGAGCACGGCCTCGCCGACGAGGGCGGGGATCACCACGGGGCAGTTGAGGTGCGCGAGGTAGCGCGGGTGGTGGAAGTAGACGGCGTCGCGGAGGTAGACCTCCTCGAGTTCGTCGAGTGCGGCGGCCGGGTCGTGCAGCGGGGTGTCGAGGTCGACGCCGGCGACCGTGGGCGTGAGGCCGTCGACGGAGATGCCGGTGAACGGGCGGGCGGTGCCGGCGATTTTGGCGCTGATCCGCGTGACGCTCTCGGTGACGGCGCTGTGGTAGCGGTGGGCCGTGGCGTTGTTGAGCAGATACGTCCGGCTGTCGGCCGGGTCCTCGGCGGAGTGCGCGAGGAGACTCATGGAGCGGTCCTCCCTGGTGCGGACTTGACCACGTCCTGCGCAGGGTGGGGTGTGTGCGCAGGGGCAGGGAGACCCGCCCGAGACGTAGTGAGGTAAGCCTAACCTAACTACTTCTCGGGGCTGGTCACAGGTGCCGCGGGCGGGCGGACGCCGGGATTCAGTTGTTGTCGGACTCGTCCAGGGTGCGCAGGACCAGACCGGTGGCGGGCTTGGGGCCGAAGGAGGTGGACTTGCGCGGCATCGTCACACCGCACTCGGCGAGTTGACGGACCGTCTCCTCCGACGTGGCGCGCATCAGGACGGCCGAGCCGCCGTGCCGGGCGGCCTGCTCGACGGCGGCTTCGGCGTGGTGCAGATAGCTGATGTCGGACGGATGGTCGGGGACGTGCCAGACCTCGTCCAGCAGGACCGAGTGCAGCACGGTCGCGTCCAGCTTCCGCCAGGCCTCCGGCCGGTCCCGGCGGATCGCGCGGTCCAGCAGCTCGGGGTCGGGGCGGTCCAGCAGGTGGAAGGAGTGCCGCCCGCCCGCCAGGACGAAGGCGGTGCCGGGTGTCTCGTCGAGGGCCGCCAGGGCGGCGGGCAGCTCGCCCGGGAGCGTACGGGTGCGGAAGGCGCCGGCCAGGTCCGCCAGCGCCTTGGCGGGCGGCAGATGCGGCAGCACGCGATGGATCGCGCGGACCTGCAGCGGATAGCGGGTGGTGTCGACCAGCAGCACCAGGCCCGACGCCCAGGGCGAGGCGGCGTCGGCCCCGGGCCGCTGCTCGTACAGCCGCTGGTAGGTCGCCCAGCGGTGGTGGCCGTCGGCGATCAGGGCCTGCCGGCGGGCGAGATCGTCGTCGATGGCCGCGAGATCGGCGGGATCGGTGACCGCCCACAGGCGGTGGGTGAAGCCGTCCTCCGTGGTCGTGGCGAGCAGCGGGGTGCCCTGCGCCACCCGCTCGACGACCGCGGTGGCCCCGTTCGCGGCGTTCCGGCCACGGTAGGAGAGCAGCAAAGGCTCGAAGTTTGCGGCCGCCGCCCGCATCAGGGCGGCCCGGTCCTCGACGACCTCGTCGATGACGTCCTCGTGCGGCAGCACCGGACCGTCCAGACGCAGCGCGCCGATCAGCCCGCGCTGCAGCACCTCGCCGGCGCGCTGCTCGTAGACGTACAGCGCGGGCTCGGCGTCCTGCGTCAGCACGCCCTCGGCGCGCCAGCGGCGCAGGGTGTCGGCGGCCTGCCGGTGGCGGGTGGTGGGGTCCGCGGCGTGCGGGAGGATCAGCCGGACGATGTTGTACGGATCGGCGGTCTCCAGATGGCGCACGCCGTCGGGCCGGACCACCACGTCATAGGGCGGCGAGGTCACGGCGGTGAGGCTGCTGATCCGGTCCGGGGCGTAGCGCAGTCCGCGGAACGGGAGGAGGCGGAGGCCGTCGGTACTGGTCATTGAAGAATGCTATGCCGCCGGCCCGATGAGGGAAGATCGGGGGACAGGCCGCTATGGCCGGAACTATCGGTATGCGCGGGGCGGGCGACGGTGCGCCCGCAGCGGGCGCAGAACGCGCCCTTATGGTGCGCGGTGGGACGTTCGTCCACATCATGGCAAGCGAGGAGCGAGACGGCATGAACGAGCAGATTCGCCAGCGGCCCGACGGGAGCCGGCGCCCGCTGAGCGAGGCGTACGACACGGCGCTGCTGGATCTGGACGGTGTCGTCTACGCCGGCGGACAGGCCATCGAGCATGCCGTGGAGTCGCTGATACGCGCGCGGGACGGCGGGATGCACCTGGCGTATGTGACGAACAACGCGGCCCGCACCCCGCAGACCGTCGCCGACCAGCTGACCGGCTTCGGCCTGCCGACCGGCGCCGGCGAGGTGATCACCTCGGCGCAGGCGGTGGCCCGGCTGATCGCCGAGCAGGTGCCGGCGGGCGCGCGGGTGCTGGCCATCGGGGGCGAGGGGCTGCTGGTGGCGCTGCGCGAGCGCGGGCTGCGGCCGGTCCTCTCCGCGGACGACGACCCGGCGGCGGTGGTGCAGGGCTACGACCCCACGCTGGACTGGGGGCGGCTGGCGGAGGCCGCGTACGCGGTGCAGCGCGGGGTGCCGTGGTTCGCCTCCAACACCGATCTGACCATCCCCAAGGAGCGCGGGATCGCGCCCGGCAACGGCGCGTTGGTGGAGGTGGTCCGGATCGCCGCGGGCGGCACGCCGCAGGTGGCGGGGAAGCCGCAGCCGCCGATGCACCGGGAGACGGTGCTGCGGACCGGCGCCGAGCGGCCGCTGGTGGTCGGGGACCGGCTCGACACGGACATCGAGGGCGCCTGCAACGGCGGGGTCGACTCGCTGCTGGTCCTCACCGGCGTCACCACCGCCGCCGAGCTGCTGGCCGCCCCGCCGCAGCACCGTCCCTCCTACGTGGACGCCGATCTGCGCGGGCTGCTCGCGCCCCAGCCGGAGGTGACCGCACAGGACGGCGGCTTCCGGTGCGGCGGCTGGCGGGCCGAGGCGGTCGGCGACACGCTCGCCGTGACGGGCGCCGGTACACCGCTGGACGGGCTGCGGGCGCTGTGCGCGGCGGCCTGGACGGCGGCGGGCGACGGCAGTTGCGGCGCGGACGCGGGCAAGGCGCTGGCGCGGATCGGGATCTGAGGGCAAAAGCGCCGCCGCCCCGCTCCGGGCTCAGTCCTCGTCGGCCGGCGCCGTGCCGGCCGTCAGCTCCGCGATCAGGTCCTCCTCGGTGGCGCCGCGTCGCCAGTAGCCGGTGAACTTGACGGCCCTGCGGTCGATTCCGCGCTCGCCGACCAGGTGCCGGCGCACCGCCTTGACGGTCCCCGCCTCCCCGGCGATCCAGGCGTACGGCGTGCCGTCGGGCAGCTCGGCGGCGCGCAGGGCCTCCAGTACCGGCTCGCCGTGCGCCGCGGCCGCCGGGTCGCCGACCAGCCAGGTGATCTCGGCGTCCGCGAAGGTCGGCAGCTGCTGACGGTCGTTCTCGTGGCCGATCTCGATCCAGACCTTGGCCCGGGTGCCGGGGGAGAGCCAGGACAGGATGCCGGCGATCGCGGGCAGCGCGGTCTCGTCGCCGGTGAGCAGGATCCAGTCGGTGCCGGCCGGCGGGCGGAAGTCGACGCCGCCGTTGTCCTCGACGACCGGGGCGAGGACGGTCAGCCGGTCGCCGGGGAGGGCCCGGGCGGCCCAGCGGGAGGCCGGGCCGCCGGCCGTGGCGACGGCCTCGGGACCGGCGCCGTGCAGGGCGAAGTCGACATCGAACTCCTCCGCGTCGGGGCGCTGTTCGCGGATCGTGTACGAGCGCATCACCGGGCGCTCGGCCGGGTCCTGCGCCCGCCAGGCGGTGTACCAGCCCTCGCTCATGTCCTCGAAGACCGGCCGGTCCTGGTGGGGCTGCGGCAGAAAGAGCTTGAAGCGCTGGTCACGACCGCCGGACGCCAGCTCGTGGAGCCGGTCGCCGCCGAAGGTGACCCGCACCATGGAGGGGCTGAGTCGCCGGGAGCGTACGACGTGCACCTCGAAGAAGCGGAACGGCGCGGTGGCGGGGGCGGCGGTCGTGGTCATACGGGAACCTCCCGGGACGGTGGTGGGGTGGGGGAGCGGCCGCGGTGGAACGCGGGGCCGGTGGGCGCCGGTCCACCGCGGCCGTACGTCAGTTGGCCTTCTTGGCGCCCTCGATCGCCTTGGTCAGCGATTCGAGCAGCGGCGCGGCGCCGGCGTAGGAGAAGCGCGGCTCGCTGGACCAGGGGGTGATCTGGCCGGCCTTGACGGCGGGGAGCTTGGCCCAGGAGGGCTTGGCGGCCAGGTCCTTGGGCTGGAGGGTGGCCGTCCGGTTGTCCAGCAGGAGCACGTCGGCCTTGTACTTGTCGGCGTTCTCCCAGCTCAGGCTCTCGAAGTAGCCGCCCTTGTCCAGGTGGTCGGGGACGACCAGGTCGACGCCGAGGGACTTGTAGTACATGAGGTCGGCGTTGATGCCGGGGTTGGAGGCGTAGAAGAGGCCGGGGCTGCCGGAGCAGGCGAGCACCTTGACCGGGTGGGACTTGGCGGCCCGGCGCAGCGCCTCGGAGGCCTTCTCGAAGCGGGCCTTGGCGTCGGCGACCTTCTTGGCCTTGAGGTCGGCGCCGAGCGACTCGGCCAGCTCGGCGTAGCGCTCGATGATCTTGACGAGCGGGACGCGGGCGGAGGTGATGGCGACGGACTCGGCCAGCTTGGCGATCTTGTCCTTGCTGGTGTCCGGCACGAACCACAGCGCGTTCGGCTCGTACATGTTGGTGACCAGTAGTTCGGGGCGCAGGGCCGCGTACTTCTCCACGTTGAACTGGTTGTAGGCGTTGCCGAGGACGGTGACCTTGTCGACGTCGAGGTCGCCGGCCTGCGGGTCGGGCTTGCCGTTCTTGAGCTTGGTGGGCCCGAAGACGCCGACTATCTGGTCGTCGATACCGAAGTCGTGCAGTGCGGCCGCGGTGCCGGTGAAGGCGACGATGCGCTGCGGGGTGCTCTTGAGGGAGACCTTCTGCCTGCGGTCGTCGGTGAAGGACCAGGGGCCGCCCTTGCCGCCGCCGGCACCCGCCGAGCCCTTGTCTCCACCGCACGCGGCGAGCAGGGCGCCGATGCCGACGGCACCGCCCGCGGCGAGGATGCCGCGGCGGGACAGGGTTACGCTTCGGGAGGTGCTCATGGTGGGTGTGCTTCTCTCTGGGAAGGGCCTGCGAGATGAGGGAAGGGCCTGCGAGTTGAATGTGAGGGTAGGCTAACCTAACCATCGTGTTGGTTGACAGTCCCCCCGAAGCAACAACGGCTCCCGCCTCCGCGGCACCCCGACGACCCCATGCCATGCGCTCCGCGGGCCTGCTCGCCTCCGTCGCCGTCCTGGCCGTCGTCACCGTCCTCGGCATCGCCGTCGGCGCCAAGGAGATCCCTCTCGACCAGGTGTGGCACGGGGTGTTCCACTACTCCGGCTCCGACACCGACGTGGTCGTCCGCGATGTGCGCCTGCCCCGCACCCTGCTGGGTCTGATCGTCGGCGCCGCCCTCGGCCTGGCCGGCACGGTCATGCAGGCGCTGACCCGGAACCCCCTGGCCGACCCGGGAGTTCTGGGCATCAACGCCGGAGCCTCGGCCGCCGTCGTCTCCGCCATCAGCTTCCTCGGCGTCAGCTCACTGATCGGCTATGTGTGGTTCGCGTTCGCCGGCGCCGCGCTGGTCTCCGTCGCGGTGTACGTCCTCGGCGGCACCCGCGGCGCCACCCCCGTACGCCTCGCCCTCGCCGGCACCGCGCTGACCGCGGTCCTCACCGGCTACCTCAACGCGGTCAACCTGATGGACACCGCGGCACTGGACAAGATGCGCTTTTGGACGGTGGGTTCGCTGGCCGCCGCCACCCTGCCCACCGTCACCCAGATCGCGCCGTTCCTCGCGGTCGGCGGCGTCCTGGCACTGCTGATCGCCCGGCCGCTGAACGCGATCGCGCTCGGCGACGACCAGGCGCGGGCGCTCGGCGCCCGGCTGACCCGCACCCGGGTGCTGGCGATGCTCGCCGTCACCCTGCTGTGCGGCGGGGCGACCGCCGCCTGCGGCCCGATCGTCTACGTCGGCCTGATGGTTCCGCATGTCGTACGGGCCATCACCGGGCCCGACATGCGCTGGATCCTGCCGTACTCCGCGGTGCTCTCACCGGTGCTGCTGCTCGGCGCGGACGTCCTGGGGCGGGTCGTGGCGCGGCCCGGAGAGCTGCAGGTCGGCATCGTCACGGCCGTCGTCGGCGGCCCGGTCTTCATCTATCTCGTACGGCGTCGGAGGATGGCCCAGCTGTGAGTACGACCGTCAAGCCCGGGCAGGGCCCCGGCAAGGGAAGCGGGACCGGGGCGGTCCGGACGGTGCGGGCCGTGCGTACGGCGGGCGGGCTCTCGCTGCGCCTGGACGTGCGCGCCGTCGTCGTCGGACTGCTGCTGCTGGCCCTCGCGCTGGCCGCCGGCATCGCGCTGATCGGCTCCGGCGACTACCCGATGAGCCCGGCCGAGGTGGTCGCCACGCTGGCCGGCGGCGGCGACGCCGGCCAGCAGTTCGTCGTCCAGGACCTGCGGCTGCCGCGGGTGCTGGTGGGACTGCTGGTGGGCGCCGCGTTCGGGGTCGCCGGGGCGGTCTTCCAGACCGTCACCCGCAACCCCCTGGGCAGCCCGGACGTCCTGGGCTTCGCCCAGGGCTCGTCCGTCGGCGCGCTGACCGCCATCGTCTACTTCCAGGCCGGGACCTTCGCGGTCGCCGCCGGTGCGGTCGCCGGCGGACTCGTCACCGGACTCGCCATCTTCCTGCTCGCCTGGAAGGGCGGCATCCACGGCTACCGCTTCGTGCTCGTCGGCATCGGAGCCGGCGCCATGCTCTACGCGATGGTGCTCTACCTCATGACCAAGGCGAACATCGTCGAGGCGACCCAGGCCACCACCTGGATGACCGGTTCCCTCAGCGGCCGCGACTGGGACCAGGTCTGGCCGCTGGCCGCCGTCTGCGCCGTCTGCCTGCCGCTGGTGCTGTGCTACGGGCGGCCGCTGCGGATGCTGGAGATGGGCGACGACGCCGCCTACGCGCTGGGCGTACGGGTCGGCCGGGTCCGCGTCGTGGTGCTGCTGGCCGCGGTCGTGCTCGTCGCCTCCGCCACCGCGGCGGCCGGGCCGATCTCCTTCGTCGCGCTCACCGCGCCCCAACTGGCGCGGCGGCTCACCCGCTCGCCCGGCCCCAACCTGGTGCCCGCCGCCCTGATGGGCGCCGTACTGCTGGTCGCGGCGGACTGGTCGTCACAGCAGCTCTTCGGCGCCGACCAGCTGCCGGTGGGCGTGCTCACCGGAGTCCTCGGCGGCGGCTATCTGCTGTGGCTGCTGGCCACGGAGCGCCGGGCGGGGCGGATATGACACGCGGCGGGGCGGGCAGGGCATGCGGCGGGGCGGGCACGGCACGCCCGAGGCGGCGCCTACGGGCCGGTGCCCGTCCACCGGCACCGGCACCGGACCGGCGGCAGCCGGGCAGCAGCAGCGACACGACAACCCCAGGAGTTTCGAAGTGAGCCGTCTCACGGCCGAGAACGTCACCCTCGCCTACGACCAGCGGGTCATCGCCGAGAACCTCTCGGTCGCCATCCCCGACCACTCCTTCACGGTCATCGTCGGCCCGAACGCCTGCGGCAAGTCCACGCTGCTGCGCGCCCTGTCGCGGATGCTCAAGCCGGCCGCCGGATCGGTGCTGCTGGACGGCTCCGCGATCTCCTCGCTCCCGGCCAAGAAGGTCGCACGGACCCTGGGGCTGCTGCCGCAGTCCTCGATCGCCCCGGACGGCATCACGGTCGCGGACCTGGTGGCGCGCGGCCGCTACCCGCACCAGGGACTGCTGCGGCAGTGGTCCGCCGACGACGAGCGGATCGTCCAGGAGTCGATGGCGGCGACCGGCGTCGGCGCGCTGGCCGACCGCTATGTCGACGAACTGTCCGGCGGGCAGCGGCAGCGGGTGTGGATCGCGATGGCGCTCGCCCAGCAGACGCCGCTGTTCCTTCTGGACGAGCCGACGACATACCTGGACATCCAGCACCAGATCGAGGTGCTGGACCTGTGCGCGGAGCTGCACGAGGAGCAGGGACGCACGCTGGTCGCGGTGCTGCACGACCTCAACCACGCCGCCCGCTACGCCACCCACCTCATCGCCATGAAGGACGGTGCGGTCATCGCCCAGGGCGCGCCGGCCGACATCGTCACGGCGGAGCTGGTTGAGCGGGTCTTCGGACTGACCTGCCAGGTCATCGACGATCCGGAGACCGGGACCCCGCTGGTGGTGCCGGCGGCGCGGAAGCCGCGCACGCCGCGTACGGGCGCCGGGGCGGCGACCGGCAGGAGCGCGGCGACTACAGCAGCGTCCTGAGGCGCAGCAGGTCGCGCAGGCCGGCCTCCAGCTTCACGCGACCGCTGCCCCAGGCCTTGGCGAAGTTCAGCTGCCCGTCGACCAGCGCGACCAGATCGTCGCCCGCCATCGTCAGGCGGATCTCGGCCTTGCTCGGCGGCGGGCCGGGGACGCAGGTCACGTCCTGGACGGTGCCGCCGGCCAGCCGTCCGAGGAACGTCACATCGAGGTCCGTGATGCGGCAGCTGAGCGAACGGTCGAGGGCGGCGGCGCTGCGGACACTGCCGTCGGCCGAGGACAGGTTCTGGGCCAGCCGGTCGAGCGCGGCACGGCACTGGTCGAGAGTTGCCATCGTGACCGACGATACGCCAGGTCGCGGGCGGCTCGTTCGTCCGTGACCCCGCTCGTCGAGGTAGCGTCGGGGCATGCAAGAGCCGACGTCCGGCCCGGAGCCGGAGGTCCCCGCGGGGGCCGTGGGGAGCGAGCCAGCGGAGCCCGTAACGCCTGGGCCGGCGGAGCCCGTATCGCCCGGGGAGTCCGAGACCCCGGCCGCGCCCGATGGGCCGCGGCCGCTGGGGGTGGGGGTGGTGCCCACCGGCCAGGCCGCGGTCGACGCCGGGCTGCGCCGACTCGCCGACGCCGACCACCTCCCGTCGAGCGGGCACCTTCAGGTGTACGAGGATGTCCACCGTGGGCTGCGCGATGTGCTGGCCGGTCTCGACCAGCACCCCGGGCCGCCCGCCCCTTCCTCGACGACGTACGACAACAGGAGCTGAACCACAGGTGGCAGGAGTGGCACGACGCCGACTCGACGCGGAGCTGGTGCGCCGCAAGCTGGCCCGTTCGCGCGAGCACGCGAGCCAGCTGATCGCCGCGGGCCGGGTGACCGTCGGCGGCGCGACCGCGACCAAGCCGGCCACCCAGGTGGAGACCAGCGCGGCCGTGGTCGTGCGCGCCGACGAGAGCGACCCCGACTACGTCTCGCGCGGGGGCCACAAGCTCGCGGGGGCGTTCGCCGCCTTCGTGCCGCTCGGCCTGAAGATCGAGGGCCGGCGGGCGCTGGACGCGGGCGCCTCGACGGGTGGCTTCACCGACGTTCTGCTGCGGGCCGGCGCCGGTCATGTCGTCGCCGTGGACGTCGGATACGGACAGCTCGCCTGGTCGCTGCAGAGCGATGAGCGGGTCACCGTGAAGGACCGCACCAACGTACGCGAGTTGACGCTCGAGCAGATCGACTCCCGGCCCGTCGACCTGATCGTCGGCGATCTCTCCTTCATCCCACTGGGGCTCGTACTGCCCGCGCTGGTGGGCTGCGCGGCGCCGGACGCGGACCTCGTGATGATGGTCAAGCCGCAGTTCGAGGTCGGCAAGGAGCGGCTGGGCAGCGGCGGAGTCGTGCGCAGCGCACAGCTGCGGGCGGAGGCGGTGTGCGCCGTCGCGAACCGGGCGGCCGAACTGGGACTTGGCGTACTTGGAGTAGTTGCCAGCCCGCTGCCTGGACCTTCCGGGAATGTCGAGTACTTTCTGTGGCTGCGCGCCGGGGCGCCTGCACTCGACCCGGCGGATGTCGACCGTGCAGTGGCGGAGGGGCCTCGTTGACCACAACCCAGGCAGTTGAAGGCAGCGCAGCACACGAGAACACCGGAGCCGAGCGGACGGTGTTCCTGCTCGCACACACCGGCCGCCCCGCGGCCATCCGCAGCGCCGAACTCGTCGTCCAAGGGCTGCTGCGCAGCGGGATCGGCGTACGGGTGCTGGCGGAGGAGGCCGCGGATCTGCCGCTGCCGCCGGAGGTCCAGCGCGTCGACTCCGAGCAGTGCGCCGCCGAGGGCTGCGAACTGCTGGTGGTCCTGGGCGGCGACGGCACGCTGCTGCGCGGCGCGGACTTCGCCCGGACGTCCGGGGTGCCGATGCTGGGCGTCAATCTCGGCCGGGTCGGCTTCCTCGCGGAAGCCGAACGCGATGACCTCGACAAGGTCGTCGACCGGGTCGTCACCCGTGCCTACGAGGTCGAGGAGCGGATGACGCTCGACGTCCTGGTCCGCAACAACGGCAGTGTCGTGCACACCGACTGGGCCCTCAACGAGGCATCGGTGGAGAAGGCCGCACGCGAGCGGATGCTGGAGGTGGTGACGGAGGTCGACGGGCGGCCCGTCTCGCGCTTCGGCGGTGACGGCGTGGTCTGCGCGACCCCGACCGGTTCGACCGCGTACGCCTTCTCGGCCGGCGGTCCGGTGGTCTGGCCCGAGGTCGAGGCCCTGCTGATGGTCCCGATCAGCGCGCACGCCCTCTTCGCCAAGCCGCTGGTCACCTCGCCCCGCTCCGTCCTCGCGGTCGAGGTGCAGCCCAAGACCCCGCACGGTGTGCTGTGGTGCGACGGCCGTCGCAGCGTCGAACTGCCCGCCGGCGCCCGCGTCGAGGTCCGCCGCGGCGCCGTCCCCGTGCGCCTGGCGCGTCTGCATCATGCCTCCTTCACAGATCGTCTGGTCGCCAAGTTCGCCCTCCCGGTGGCGGGGTGGCGGGGGGCGCCGCACTAGGGCACCGGGGCCCGCCCGGCGCGGGCCCCGCCCGGGGCGCCTCAGTGGCGGCCCCGTGGGGCCGGGTGTGCGAGGAGCTTCCTGGCGCGGGTGAGGGCGGAGTCCTGCCGGGCGGAGAGCTCCTCCTCGGTGAAGACCGGTGTGGGGACGGCCGGGGGTATGCCCGGGCCGTCGAAGGTGCGGCCGTCGGAGGTCAGGAACTCCTCGTTGGGCAGGCCGAAGGTCCAGCCGTTCGGGAGCCTGCGGTCCAGAATGTCGGAGAAGACGCCCTGGGTGTTCTCGCCGATGCGTGTGGGGGCCGGGGAGCGGCCCATCAGGGACTGGGTGAAGGTCTCCCCCGCGCTGATGGTCAGTCGGCCAGTGAGGACCGCTATCGGGCCGGTGTAGACCGGGCCGTGGTACGGGCGGATGCGGGCCGGCTGAGGGGTGGTGAACCTGCCCGGGTCGCGGGGGTCGTTCCGTGCCCGCTTGCGGTAGGCGGCATAGGGGCGGTCGGTCAGCCGTGAGGCGATGCGCAGGCCCAGCGGATCGGCACCGCCGCCGTTGAGCCGTACGTCGACGATCAGGCCGCGCAGGGCCGCCGGGCCCTTTGTGCGGGCCCTGGTGAACACCGAGTTCAGGGCGCGGTCCAGCTCGGCCACATCGCCGGCGTAGTCGCCCTTGTCGGTGTAGCCGGCGAACTGGGTGACACGGAAGTAGCCGATGCGGCCGGGGAGATCGGCGTAGGTCAGCTTGCCCTGGGCCCAGTGCCGCTGGACGGTACCCGGGCCGAGGTGCGCGGCGATCGCCTTGTCGATACGGGCGGTGGATTCGGGAGTGGGCAGGACGGTGCCGGGGCGTTTGCCCGCGAACCACCGGTCGGGGCCCGCCACGACCCGGGTGTGCGCGTCGTGCAGCGGCTCGATCATCTTCCGGAACACCGCGAGGAGTTCGCCGTCGGTGGTCCTGGCGGTGATGCGGGGGCGGTAGCGGTCGCGGACCGCCGCCCAGTCGATCTTCTTCGCGCCGAAGAAGGGGTAGTTCTCGGCATAGGTCTGCCACAGGACGTCGAAGGCCGCCCGGGGGTCGCGCGACGGGCGCTGTGCGCAGCGGGCCGGCAGCGCGTCGATGCGGTGCAGCGCCCGCCGGCCGACGGCGTCCTCCACGGTCAGCCGGGCCCGGCCGGCGCCCGCCGGGGCCACGGTGATCGGGGCCGAGTCCGGGACCGAGAAGCGGCTGCGGCCGGCCGCGTCCGGGGCGCCGGTGCGGGTGCCCTCGACGGCCCCGGGAAGGCAGCTCACCGCGGTGGTCTCGTACGTCCGCAGGCCGCGGCCCTTGATCGTGACGAGAGTGCCGTAGCCGTCCATCCGCCAGACGCCCTCCAGCGAGCCGGCCGCGGCGCGGGCGGACCGGTCGGCGGCGGGGTCTTGTGGGGCGGCGCCGGCCTCCGTGCCGGAGCGGTCCGCGCGGGCCGGGCCGGCACAGGCCGCGGTGGCGGTCAGCGTGGCGGCGACGGCCACCGCGGCGAGCGGCAGCAGCGGCGAGCGGCGGGGGCGGCCGAATCGGTGGTCGGTGCTGGATCGGTCGTTCATGGGGGCGTACCTCGTGGTGGGTTTCATGCCGAGGCCAGGGTTTCCGTGGCGCGGCGGCGCAGGACGATGTGGACGGGCAGGCCGGTCGCGAGCAGCGCGAGCAGCAGGGTGCCGCCGGCTATCGCGCCGGCCGTCGTCCAGGGCAGATACGGCAGCGCGTCGCCGAACGCCTTCTGCAGCAGCGGAGCGAGGGTGAACAGCGCGATGGCCGTACCGAGAACGAGGGCGGTGCCCGCGACGACGGCCGCTTCCCAGGCGGCCATCGCCCGCACCTGGCGCGGAGGCGAGCCGACCAGCCGCAGCAGCGCCAGATCGCGGCGGCGCTCGGCGGTGATCATGGCCAGGGTGTTGGCCGCGGCGATGGCGGCGAAGCCCGCGTACAGACCCGTACCGAGGTAGTCCAGCCACACCTCGCCGGCCGGGCCGGCGGATCCGGTCCGGTGCTGGGCGGTGGTGTGCACCGCGATCTTCGTCGTGCCGAACGCCACCACCAGGACCAGCGGGACGACGGCGGCGGAGAAGCGGCGGGACTGCGTCGTGACGTTCTGCATCGCCAGCCCGGCGGCGCTGCCGAACCGGCCGATAAGCCGGGACACCAGCCAGGCGGCCGGACCGATGAGGCGCGGCCCCAGCAGCCCCACACCCACGCAGAAGAGCAGCAGCACCAGGAAGGCCCCCTGGCCGGCCTCCTCGGCGGACTGGCCGGCGAGCAGCCGGGAGAGGAGCACGCCACCCGCCATCGCCGCGAGCCCCAGGGGCAGCCTCAGCAACCCCAGCTTCCGCCGGCCCGCCGCCGCCTCCTCGAGCGCCGGCGCGGGGCGCAGCGCCGCGAACCGGCTCGCCGCGAGCACTCCGGCGATCGCGGAGGTCACCACCGCCACCGCCAGGCACACCGGCAGCGCGGCCCAGCCGAACCGGAAGGGAACCTCATGGGGAACGAGGCCATGGTCGACCATGCCGTCGAACCACCAGCGCGCCAGCCCCGCGCCCAGTGCCCAGCCGACCAGCGCCGAAGGGGCGGCGGCCGCCACCGCCTGCGCGGCGGTCGCCCGCCGGATCTGCCAGGGGCGGGCTCCGATCGAACGCAGCATCGCGAACTCGCGATGCTGCTGGGCGACGGCCGTGCCCATCGTCGAGGCGACCACGAAAATCGACATATAGACCGAGCCGAGGAGGAGGACGAGAGCCATGTCCCCGACGCCGTGGGCCGCCATCGCCCGTCGCGCGGCGGGCGGGACGTCCTCCGCGCCCGTCGCGGTCAGCATCGTCATCGAGGCGCCGATCACGGTCGCGGCGAACAGCGTCGCCACCGCCGTCCCCGTGAATGCGGGCCGGTGACCCCGCAGCGCCGCCCGCGCCAATCCGCTGGACATGAGCACACCTTTCGTTTCGCACTGTGATCAGCGTGATGGCTGAGCGTGATCACGCACCATGAGGAATCCACCCGTCTTTGGGTGGGGTTTTCCGCAGTACGGGGCGAAGGAGGAAGGGGGAGGCCGTCGCGGGGCGGCCCCGGGACCTCGTAAGGTCTTACCCGTGTTGGAGGAGATGCGGATCCGGTCCCTGGGCGTCATTGACGACGCCGTTGTCGAGCTGTCCCCGGGCTTCACGGCGGTGACCGGCGAGACGGGCGCGGGCAAGACCATGGTCGTCACCAGCCTCGGCCTGCTGCTCGGCGGCCGCGCCGACCCCGCCCTGGTGCGGCTCGGCGCCAAATCGGCGGTGGTGGAGGGCAGGATCAGCGTCGGCGCCCAAGCCCCCGCCGCGGTACGGGCCGAGGAGGCCGGCGCCGAGCTGGACGACGGAGCGCTGCTGATCAGCCGTACGCTCTCCGCCGAGGGCCGGTCACGTGCCCACGTGGGGGGCCGCTCCGTACCGGTCGGGCTCCTGGGGGAGTTGGCCGACGACCTGGTCGCCGTGCACGGCCAGACCGACCAGCAGGGCCTGCTGCGGCCGGCCCGCCAGCGCCAGGCCCTGGACCGCTACGCCGGGGACGCGGTCGCCGTCCCGCTCGCCAAGTACACCGCCGCCCACCGCCGGCTGCGCGCCGTCGCCACCGAGCTGGAGGAGCTGACCACCCGGGCCCGGGAACGCTCCCAGGAGGCCGATCTGCTGCGCTTCGGTCTCGACGAGATCGCGGCGACCGAGCCGCAGCCCGGTGAGGACACCGACCTGGCCGCCGAGGCCGAGCGGCTCGGGCACGCCGAGGCGCTGGCCTCCGCCGCGACCGCCGCGCACGCCGCGCTGGCCGGCAACCCCGAGGACCCCGAGGGCGTCGACGCCACCACCCTGGTCGCCGGTGCGCACCGCGCGCTGGAGGCCGTACGAAGCCACGACCAGGAGCTTTCCGCGCTCGCCGAGCGGCTCGGCGAGATCGGGATCCTGATGGCGGACGTGGCGGGCGAGCTGGCCAGTTACGCCGACGGCCTGGACGCCGACCCGTTGCGGCTCGCCGCGGTCGAGGAGCGCCGCGCCGCCCTGAACCACCTGACCCGCAAATACGGCGAGGACATCGCGGCGGTTCTGGCGTGGTCGGAGCAGAGCGCCGGCCGGCTCGCCGAACTGGACGGCGACGACGACCGGATCGGTGAGCTGACCGCGGAGCGCGACGCGCTCCGGGCCGAACTGGGCGAGCTGGCCCAGGCGTTGACCGACGCCAGGACGGCTTCGGCGGAGCGCTTCGCGGCCGCGGTCACCGCCGAACTCGCCGAACTCGCGATGCCGCACGCCCGTGTGACCGTCGAGATCCGCCAGACCGAGGTAGCCGAGGACGCCGACGGGATCGAGGTGGGCGGCCGCACCGTGGCCTACGGACCGGCCGGTGCCGACGAGGTCGAACTGCTCCTCGCCCCGCACCCGGGCGCACCGCCCCGGCCGATCGCCAAGGGGGCGTCCGGCGGTGAGCTGTCCCGGGTGATGCTCGCCGTCGAGGTGGTCTTCGCCGGCTCCGACCCCGTACCGACGTACCTCTTCGACGAGGTCGACGCGGGCGTCGGCGGCAAGGCGGCCGTCGAGGTCGGCAGGCGGCTGGCCAGGCTCGCGAAGTCGGCGCAGGTCGTGGTCGTCACACACCTTCCGCAGGTCGCGGCGTTCGCGGACCGGCAGCTGTTGGTGGCCAAGACGAACGACGGGTCGGTCACCAGGAGCGGTGTCACCGTCCTGGAGGGCGAGGAGCGGGTCCGCGAACTCTCCCGGATGCTGGCCGGCCAGGAGGACTCCGAAACGGCTCGCGCCCATGCGGAGGAACTGCTCGAAACGGCGCGCAAGGGTAGCTAGCGGACACGCCCTGGGGTGGCGGCAGTTGAGGTCGGCACGGTGCCGGGCGAGGGGAGCGACATGGCGGCGGTGGCAGGCGGCAGGGTGCTGGGGCGGATCTCGGCGCTGCTCGGGGCGGCGGGGGCGACGCGGGCCGCATACGCAGTGCTGAGGAGCCGTCCGCCCGGTGGCGCCGTCCTGTGGGAGCGCAAGAACTACGCCGGCCGGACCGTGAACCTGCACGCGGGGCTCGCGACGACCGCCGGCACCGCGCTCGCCGCCGCCACCGCGCCGGGCCTGCCCGCCCGCACCCGGACCGCGACGGCGCTGGCCGTACTGGCCGCCGGGGGCTGCGGGGCGTACGACGACGTCTTCGGCGCGGACGACCCCCGGCGGGGCTTTCGGGCGCACCTTTCGGCGCTGCGGGAACGCGAGGTCACCAGTGGTGCGGTGAAGCTGTTCGGGATCGGTGCCGCCGGGCTCGCCGCCGGGGCTCTGCTGAAGGAACGCCCGGCCGACAAGCTGCTGGCGGGCGTGGTGATCGCGGGCTCGGCCCATCTGGTGAACCTCCTGGACGTCCGTCCGGGCCGGGCGGCCGGCGCCGTACTGGCCATCGGGGCGCCCGGACTGCTGCGGCGCGGGCCTGCGGGAGCGCTGTCCGCCGCTCCCATGGGCGCCGCGGCCGCCGTCGCCGGGGACGACCTGGGCGAGCGCACCATGCTCGGGGACGCCGGAGCGCACGCGCTCGGCGCGGCCCTCGGGCTCGCCATCGTGACGGCGAACGGCCGTCGCGGACTGGCCGCGCACGCCGCCGGGCTGATCGCCGCCGCGGCGGCCGGGGACCGCGTCAGCCGGGCGGCCGCGGCGCTCTGACGCCTCGCGCCTCGCGTCCCCTCCACCGGACCGTCGATCGGCCGTCGGCCCACCGACCGTCCCTACGGACCGGGGTCGGGCGCGCCCCGGGGAACGGCGTGCGCGCCCCGTATCGCCGCGGCCGGCGCACTCCGGAGGGGCGACTCACCCGAAGGGACCGTTGACCCGCGCGGGCGGTTTGTCGCCCATGTGGGTGATCCGGTGAGCGCTGGGGTGAGACTTCCCACCGGAACGGCGGGCGGACGGTGCCGAATTGACGGCGCCGGGCTGGCATCCTGGGGCGCGGTGCGCAGTTCCGCGTGCGTGCGCCGTGCCGCTGCCCGTCTGTCCGGGCGGGCCGGTGGTCGCCCGGCCGCGTGCCAGAGCGTCCCGCAGCAGGGGGCCGACCTGCCGGTACGGCCCCTCCCGCCCCCACCCCCGACCCAGGAGCCCCGACCACGTGATCAGTACCCCGACCTCGACGCACGGGCTGTCGCCGCTGCGCACGGTCCAGGTGCTGGGGCACGGCAGCGCAGGCAGCGCGGCACATGTCCGCTCACTGGCCGACGGGCTGGTCGCGCGCGGCGTACGGGTGACCGTCTGCGCCACACCGGAAGCCGAGGCAGCCTACGACTTCACCGGCGCCGGGGCGCGGTACGTGCACGTTCCCCCGCGGACGGATCCCGCGAGTGTGGCGTTGCTGCGCAGCGCGTGCTGGGATGCCGACCTGGTCCATGCGCACGGCCTGCGGGCCGGTCTGCGCGCCTCGATGGCACTGCGCGGACTGCGCGGCCCCAGGGTAGGGCGACGGGTCCCCCTGGTCATCACCTGGCACACCAAGGCGCACACCGAGGGCGCGCGAGCCGGGCTGGTGCATCTGATGGAACGGCGGGTGGCGCGGGCCGCCGCCGTGGTCCTGGGCGCCTGCTCCGACCTCGTGGACCGGGCGCGCGAGCGGGGCGCCCGCGACGCACGGCTCGCGCCGGTCGCGATTCCACGTCCCCGGTCCGATGGCGCGCCGCCCGAGCCGGAGGACCACGACCGCACGCGCCACAAGGAGCGCGCAGAACTGGGCGCGGTGGACCGCCCGTTGCTCCTCGCGGTCGGCCGCCTCGACCACAGCCAGGGCCATGACCTGCTGCTGGACGCGGCGCACGCGTGGTGCGCGCTCGATCCGCAGCCGCTGGTGGCCATCGCCGGGGAGGGCGACCAACGGGCCGCGCTGCAGCGGCGGATCGACACCGAGCAGCTGCCCGTCCAACTACTGGGCCGCCGCGACGACGTGCCCGGACTGCTCGCCGCCGCCGACCTGGTGGTGCTGCCCAGCAGGTGGGAGGCGCGCTCGCTGATCGCCCAGGAGGCGCTGCGCGCCGGGGTGCCACTGGTCGCCACCGACACCGGGGGCACCCGGGAACTGGTCGGCCGGGCCGCGGAACTGGTCCGCTACGGGGACGCCAGCGCCATGGGCCGTTCCGTTCTCGCGCTGCTCGGCGATCCCGCGCGCCGGGACGCGCTCGCGGCCGCGGGCCGTCTCCAGGCGGCCGGCTGGCCGAGCGAGAACGACACCGTCGCCCAGGTACTCAGCGTCTACGACGAGTTGACGCAGCCGATCCAGCCGCTCTAGCGCCTGCCCGAGGGGGCAGGGTCGGAAAGGCTAGGCGCGCCTTCCCGGGACGTTCACGACGGGCAGCAGCACACCTGGGTGCCCCTCAGGCCTTGTCCGTATGGCGCCGGGCGCGCAGCGCCAGCCGCAGGCCCAGAACCGTCTGCGGATCGTCCAGTTCGGTGCCCAGTAGTTGGGCGATGCGGGCCAGTCGGTCGTACAGGGTCTGGCGGTTGACGTTGAGGTCGCGGGCGGTCTCGGCCTTGCGGCCGGCGCTGGCCAGATAGGCCTCCAGGGTGGGCAGCAGCGGCTGGCGGGCACCGCGGTCGTGGGCGAGCAGGGGACCGATGGCGCGCTCCACGAAGTCGGTGAGCACACCCTGCTCGCCGTGTTCGCGCATCCGCCACAGCAGCAGTTCGATGTCGAGCCGGCGGGCGTCGTACCAGGGCTGCTCCGGCAGGCCCTGGGCCGCGGCCGCGGCCTGTGCCGCATGGCGCAGGCCGGGACCCGCCGCCGCCCAGTCGCCCGCAGTGCCGACGACGACCACCGGGCGGTGCGCGGTCGGCCGGTCCAGGCCCGCGCGGACGACACCGGCCCGCAGCGCCTCGGCGATCCGGTCGGCGAGCGCCTCGCGATCCTGGCCGGCGCGCAGCGCCACGAGCACCGGGACCCTGCCCTCCACGGGACGTACCCCGAGGAGCACCGGCGCCCCCGGGGCGGCGAGCTCCTCACGCAGGGCCTGGGCGAGCAGCGCCCAGCTGCCGGGGGTGGGCAGGCCGGCGGGCAGCCGCATGACGACCGGGAGGACGGGGTCCGAGCCGGGGCGGAATCCCAGCAGGCGGGCCTGTGCGGGCGCCTCGGCCGCGGAGATCCGGCCCTCGGCCAGGTCGGCGAGGAAGTCGCCGCGTCCCCGGGCGGCGAGCACCTCCTCCTGGCGGGACTGGAGCATGACGACGGCGAGCAGGTCGGCGGCGCGCTCGGCGGCGATCCGGTGCACCGGCGCCACGGGGGCGTTGACGGGCAGCAGGACGAGACGGGCGCGGACCGCGTCGGGGCCGTGGCCGCCGCCGGGCACATCGATGCGTACGCCGCGCTCGCGCAGGCCCTCCCAGGCCAGCAGGGGGTCGGCGTCCGCGGGCCCGCTGCCCTCGGTGCCGGTCTCCGGGCCCGCCGCGTACAGCGGGCTGCCGTCGGGGGCCTCCAGACAGAGCGGGTTGCCGGTGAAGACGGCCAGCAGCCGCAGCACCTCCGGGGCGCCGCCCCCGCGCAGCAGGACGTCCGTACAGCGGCGCAGGATCTCGTCGGCGCGCCGCAGCAGCGCGTAGTGGCTGTTGATGATCTCGGTGTGGATCGCCTCGGTCACCGTGACGTACGGGACCTCGCGGTGCAGCTGGATCAGCGGCAGGCCGCAGTCCCGGGCGGCGTCGACCAGCGCCGAGGGCAGCGATTCGAAACGGGAGCCCAGCTCCACGACGAGAGCGGCGATCTCGCGGTCCGCGAGTTTGCGGATGAAGGCCCGCTGCTCGGAGGGCCGGGCGCCCAGCCCCAGGCCGGTGGTCAGCAGCAGCTCGCCGCCCTTGAGCAGCGAGGCGATATGCGGGACCTCGCCCGCGTGCACCCATCGCACCGCGCGGTCCAGGCGGTCCCCGCCGGCCAGCACCTCCGGCAGCCCGCGCCGCAGTGCGGGCAGCTCCAGCGCCCTGCGTACCGTGATCTCGGCTTCGATCTGTGCTTCCGGCCCCATGGCGAGGAACGCTACCCGTAGTCCGCTATCCGGAGTCGCACGGTACGGCGCGTGGGCGGGCGCCCGGCGGCGTTCCTCGACCCGGCCGGGGGTGGTCCGGCCGCTGCGTCCCGCCACTCACCCCTTCACCCCGTCACGTCGACTCCCGCACCACCAGCCGCGCCTCCGTGATCACCGGCGCCAGCTCCGCCACGCCCGCCCCCTCCGCACCCGCCGCACCTTCGACCCCACCCGCCCTGCGCGGGTCCAGCAGCCGCAGCAGCAACCGGGCCATCAGCCGCCCCATCTCCTCCACGTCCTGGCGGACCGTGGTCAGCGGGGGATCCGCCCAGGCCGCCGGCTCCAGGTCGTCGTAGCCGACCACGGCCACATCGTCGGGGACCCGCCGCCCGCGCGCCCGCAGCGTGCGCAGGGCGCCGTTCGCCATCAGGTCGGAGCAGACGAAGACGGCGTCCAGGTCCGGTGCCGCGTCGAGGAGCCGGGCCATGGCGCGTTCGCCGCCCTGCGCGGTGAACCCGCCGTCCGCGATCAGCCGGGGGTCCGGCTCCGGCGCGCCCAGCGCCTCCCGGTAGCCGTCGAGCCGGTCCAGCGCCGAGGTCTGGTCGAGCGGCCCGGTGATCACCGCGATCCGGCGGCGGCCGCGGTCGAGCAGATGGCGTACGGCCTGGCGGGCCCCGTCGCGGTTGTCGGTGTCGACGTACAGCGGCCCTGGCGCCCGGTCGGCGCCCGCCCAGCCGGGCCGGCCACCGTAGACGGTGGGCAGGCCGGCGCGCTCGGCCATGGCGGGCAGCGGGTCGTCGTGGTGCAGCGAGAACATCAGCGCGCCGTCGACATGGCCGGCCGACAGATAGCGGCCGATGCGGTCGTAGTCGGCGCGGTGCTCGACGAACATCAGCAGGAGCTGGGTGTCGGCGGCGGCCAGCGCGCGGCTGATGCCGCGAAGTTGGCGGCCGAAGAAGGGGTCGGTGAAGACCCGGGTCTCCGGCTCCGCGATGACCACGGCGACCGCGCCGGTGCGGCGGGTGACCAGCGTGCGGGCCGCGCTGTTCGGTACGTAGCCCAGCTCGCGCACCGCCTCTTGGACCCGCTCCTGGACCACCGCCCGTACGCCCGCACCGCCGTTGACGACGCGGGACACCGTCGCGCGGGAGACCCCGGCGCGCGCCGCGACCGCCTCCAGCGTCGGCCGTGGGCCGTTGGGCTCAGACACCATCGAACTCCTTTTTCCACGCGGTGACTTGACGGTGTGCCGTCGAGTCGGCAGGGTTCACAGCACACGATATGAGAGCGCTCTCACGCCGGGTACCCCCACGGAACTCCTCACGACCCCCCACTGTGCCGAGGAGAGAATGTCATGAGCATGAGAAAACGGTCCGGCATACGGGCCGGATACCTCACCAGAGCGGTGCTCCGCACCGCGAGCGCCGCACTCGTCACCACCTGTGCCCTCACCCTCCCGACGGCCTCCGCGGCGTCGGACCTGCCGTCCCGAGCCAAGGCCGAGGGCGCCCCCGCCCGCTTCGAGGAAGTCTGGCGTACGGACTTCGACGGCGCCGCCGGATCGCGCCCCTCCGCCGACGACTGGATCACCGACACCGGTACCGGTTACCCGGGCGGCCCGGCCAACTGGGGCACCGGCGAGCGCCAGACCTACACCGACCGCCCCGAGAACCTTCAGCTCGACGGCGCCGGCCACCTCAAGATCACCGCGCTGAAGGACGGCGCCACCTGGACCTCGGGCCGTATCGAGTCCCGGCGCAGCGACTTCGCCGCCCCGGCCGGCGGCAGGCTGCGGATCGAGGCGAGCATCCGGATGCCCGACGTCTCCGGTGCCGACGCGCTCGGCTACTGGCCGGCCTTCTGGACGCTGGGCGCCGACTACCGGGGCAACTACTGGAACTGGCCGGGCATCGGCGAGTTCGACATCATGGAGAACGTCAACGGGATCAACAAGGTCTGGGGCGTGCTGCACTGCGGCGTCAACCCCGGCGGGCCGTGCAACGAGACCCAGGGCAAGGGCAACTCCCGCGCCTGCCCGGACAGCGCCTGCCAGGCCGGCTTCCACACCTACGCGCTGGAGCTCGACCGCACCGACAGCGCCGCGGAGTCGCTGAACTGGTACGTCGACGGTCAGCGGTTCCACACCGTCGGCGCCTCCGAGCTGGGCGCCGACACCTGGGCCAAGGCCACCCACCACGGCCACTTCCTGCTGCTCAACCTCGCGATGGGCGGGGCCTTCCCGGACGGCGTCGCCGGCTCTGCCACCCCCACCGACGCCACCCGGCCCGGTGGCTCGCTCCTCGTCGACCATGTCGCCGTCTTTGTGCAGCCGTCCGCGAAGGCCCGTACGGGCCACGGGACCGCCGCCGCACCCGCCCCCGCCGACCGGCGCACCACCCCGCAAGGAGTCAGCTCGTGATCACTCGCCGCAGCCTGCTCGGCTCTCTCGCCGCCGGCGCCGCGACCGCCTCCGGATTCGCCCTGGCCGGCCGTGCGAGCGGCACCCCCGGAGTGGCCCGCAACGCCTCACGGGACATACGGACGGCCGCGACGGTCCCCCTGAATATCCTCAACAACTCGGGGGCCTACGGCAATTCCTCGGTCTGGATCTATATCGTCGGCAACGACGGGACCCAGCAGGTGCATGTCACCCCGGGCGGCGCGCTCAAGCCCGTCGCGCTGGCCGACAACGGTCCGGACGGCTTCACCGACTACGCCATACCGCTCGCCGCCGGCGGCACCACGACCCTCCAGCTGCCCCAGATGTCCGGCCGGATCTACACCGCGCTCGGCGGCAAGCTGAAGTTCAAGGCCGTCGAGGACGGCAACGGCAAGGCCGCGCTCGCCTATCCGGCGGGCTGGGTCTCCGGCGACCCCAACTACGACGTGCTGCACGACTGCGCGGAGTTCACCTACAACTCCGGCGGGATGTACTGCAACACCACCATGGTCGACATGTTCAGCGTCCCGCTGGCGATCAAGCTCTCCGGAGCCAAGGAGCAGACCACCGGCACGCTCAAGGACGGCGCCCGCGCCAAGATCTTCGCCGACGTCCGGGCCGCCGAAGGCTTCGACCGCCTGGTCATCGGCGACCGGCGGGTGATCGCCCCCGGCCACGGCCTGGACAGCGGGCTGTTCGCCGAGGACTACCTCGCCCCGGCCATCGACGAGGCCTGGTCCGCCTACGCGACCAAGGACCTGACCGTCACCACCAACGCGGGCGCCTTCACCGGCCGGGTCACCGGCGGCCGGCTCACCTTCAAGGTCCCCCAAGGCCTTGAGGGCCGGGGAGGTGCCCCCACCGGCACCGTCTCCTTCGACAAGCCGTCCACCCGCGACGTCCTCTTCTGCGACGGCACCCTCGCCGCCCCCAACGACGGCACCACCGGCCCGGTGGCCGCCGTCCTGGGCGCCGCCCTCAACCGCTCCACCCTGACCTCACACGCCGGCCAGCCCACCACCGACCCGGCCGCCTTCTACCAGCAGCGGCTGACCAACCACTACGCCAAGGCCATGCACGCCGCGACCCGGGACGGCAAGGCCTACGGCTTCGCCTTCGACGACGTCGCCGGCTTCGCCTCGTACATCGAGGACAGCGCCCCGAAGGAGATCACCCTCACGCTGACCCCCTTCTGACCCACACGTCGCGGCCGCCCCCGGAACCTGCCGGGGGCGGCCGCGAGGTGTCACATTTGCCCGGGCTAGCCCCCGTAGGCCCCGCTGGCCGTCAGCCGCAGCGCCGTGTCGATCAGCGGAACGTGGCTGAACGCCTGCGGGAAGTTGCCCACCTGGCGCTTGGCCCTGGGGTCCCACTCCTCCGCCAGCAGGCCCAGGTCGTTGCGGAGCGAGAGCAGCTTCTCGAAGAGCTTGCGGGCCTCGTCCACCCGGCCGATCATCGCCAGGTCGTCGGCGAGCCAGAACGAGCAGGCCAAAAACGCCCCCTCGTCGCCCTCCAGACCGTCCACGCCGACGCCCTCGCCGGCCGTCGGATAGCGCAGCACGAAGCCGTCCTCGGTGCCCAGCTCCCGCTGGATCGCCTCGATCGTGCCGATGACGCGCTTGTCGTCCGGGGGCAGGAAGCCCATCTGCGGGATCAGCAGCAGCGAGGCGTCCAGCTCCTGCGAGCCGTAGGACTGGGTGAAGGTGTTGCGCTCCTTGTCGTAACCCTTCTCGCAGACGTCCCGGTGGATCGTCTCGCGCAGGTCCTTCCAGCGCTCCAGTGGGCCGTCGACGTCACCGGACTCGATCAGCTTGACCGTGCGGTCGACCGCGACCCAGGTCATGACCTTGGAGTGCACGAAGTGCCGGCGCGGGCCGCGGACCTCCCAGATGCCCTCGTCCGGCTCGTCCCAGTGCTTCTCCACCCACTGGATCAGCTTGAGCTGGAGCAGCGAGGCGTAGTCGTTACGGGCCAGCCCCGTCATATGCGCCAGGTGCAGCGCCTCGGTGACCTCGCCGTAGACATCGAGCTGGAGCTGGCCGGCGGCGCCGTTGCCGACCCGCACCGGGCGTGAATTCTCGTACCCGGGAAGCCAGTTGAGCTCGTTCTCGCCCAGCTCCCGCTCGCCGGCGATGCCGTACATGATCTGCAGGTTGTCCGGGTCGCCGGCCACCGCGCGCAGCAGCCACTCCCGCCAGGCCCGCGCCTCTTCGCGGTAGCCGGTGCGCAGCAGGGAGGACAGGGTGATCGCCGCGTCCCGGAGCCAGGTGAAGCGGTAGTCCCAGTTGCGGACGCCGCCGAGGCACTCCGGCAGCGAGGTCGTCGGCGCCGCCACGATCCCGCCGGTCGGCGCGTACGTCAGCGCCTTCAGCGTGATCAGCGAGCGCACCACCGCGTCACGGTAGGGACCGTGGTACGTGCAGTGCTCGACCCACTCGCGCCAGAACTCCTCGGTGGCCTCCAGCGACCCCTCGGGGTCCGCGACGGCCGGCTGCTGGTGGTGCGAGGGCTGCCAGCTGATCGTGAACGCGATCCGCTCGCCCGGCGAGACGGTGAAGTCGGAGAAGGTCGTCAGGTCCTTGCCGTAGGTCTCCGCCTCGGTGTCCAGCCACACCGAGTCCGGGCCGGCGACCGCGACCGTACGGCCGTCGACCTTGTGCACCCACGGCACCACCCAGCCGTACGCGAACCGCATCCGCAGCTCCGAGCGCATCGGGACGCGTCCGCTGACGCCCTCCACGATGCGGATCACCTGCGGCGCGCCGTCGCGCGGCGGCATGAAGTCGATCACTCGGACGGTACCGCGCGGAGTGTCCCACTCGGATTCCAATACGAGTGAATCGCCGCGATAGCGCCGGCGGTCCGCCGGCCGCGGTTCGGCACCGTTGACCGGCCCGATCCGCCAGAAACCGTGCTCCTCTGTGCCCAGCAGTCCTGCGAAGACCGCCGGCGAGTCGAAGCGGGGCAGGCACAGCCAGTCGACCGTCCCGTCCCTGCACACTAGAGCGGCGGTCTGCATATCGCCGATAAGTGCGTAGTCCTCGATGCGCCCGGCCACGTGCATCTCCCGTCGAACTGGAGTCACGCCCCCCATGGGACGTTGTGAATCGGTCCGTCCTGCCCATGAAACGTCGCCGAGCAGCGGGACCGGAAATCGGGCGGGGGTGGTGCCTTCCCGGACGGCTCGTTGCGAGTGTCCGAGCAGGATACGACGCACGCGGGTGATCCGCGCGACGCTCGCGACGAGTGAGGTGCTCCGATCGGGTGGCCTCCGTCACGTGACACGGTCAAGGAGGCCCCGCGCACGATTGCCGCTGCGTGGCCGGGAGCGACCATGGCCGGTCGCTGATAGCCTGGTACCCCGTGGACCGGTGGGCACGAGAACCCCCGAACCGCAGCGACGGCACCCCTGAAAACTCCGGACGGCGCCGCCTCGCACCTCTCCACCTCGCGACCACGGGAGCTCCCTCTTGGCCATGCCGCCCAAATCCTCGACGACCAAGCACCTCTTCGTCACCGGGGGCGTCGCCTCCTCGCTGGGCAAGGGGCTCACGGCCTCCAGCCTGGGTGCCCTCCTGAAGGCGCGGGGCCTGCGGGTCACGATGCAGAAGCTCGACCCGTACCTGAACGTCGACCCCGGCACGATGAACCCGTTCCAGCACGGCGAGGTCTTCGTCACCAACGACGGTGCCGAGACCGACCTGGACATCGGTCACTACGAGCGGTTCCTCGACGTCGACCTCGACGGCTCGGCGAACGTCACCACCGGCCAGGTCTACAACACCGTGATCGCCAAGGAGCGCCGCGGTGAGTACCTCGGCGACACCGTGCAGGTCATCCCGCACATCACCAACGAGATCAAGCACCGCATCCGGCGGATGGCGACCGACGACGTCGACGTCGTGATCACCGAGGTCGGCGGCACGGTCGGCGACATCGAGTCGCTGCCGTTCCTGGAGACCGTCCGCCAGGTCCGCCACGAGGTCGGCCGGGACAACGTCTTCGTCGTGCACATCTCGCTGCTCCCCTACATCGGCCCGTCCGGTGAGCTGAAGACCAAGCCGACCCAGCACTCGGTCGCGGCGCTGCGCAACATCGGTATCCAGCCCGACGCGATCGTGCTGCGCGCCGACCGCGAGGTGCCCACCGCCATCAAGCGCAAGATCTCGCTGATGTGCGACGTGGACGAGGCCGCGGTGGTCGCCGCCATCGACGCCCCGTCGATCTACGACATCCCCAAGGTGCTGCACGCCGAGGGACTGGACGCCTACGTCGTGCGCAAGCTGGACCTGCCGTTCCGCGATGTGGACTGGACCCAGTGGGCGGACCTGCTCGACCGCGTCCACAACCCCGACCACGAGGTCAAGGTCGCGCTGGTCGGCAAGTACATCGACCTGCCCGACGCCTACCTCTCGGTCACCGAGGCGCTGCGGGCCGGCGGCTTCGCGAACAAGGCCCGGGTCAAGGTCAAGTGGGTCGCCTCCGACGACTGCAAGACCCCGGGCGGGGCCGCCGCCCAGCTCTCCGACTGCGACGCGATCTGCATCCCCGGCGGCTTCGGCGACCGCGGTGTGGACGGCAAGGTCGGCGCGATCACCTACGCCCGCGAGAACCGCGTCCCGCTGCTGGGCCTGTGCCTGGGCCTGCAGTGCGTGGTCATCGAGGCGGCCCGCAACCTGGCCGGTATCGAGGGTGCCAACTCCACCGAGTTCGACCCGGCCGCCGCCCACCCGGTGATCTCCACGATGGCCGAGCAGATGGACATCGTCGCAGGTGAGGGCGATATGGGCGGCACGATGCGGCTCGGTATGTACCCGGCCAAGCTGGCCGAGGGCTCGATCGTCCGCGAGGTCTACGGCGACCAGCCGTACGTCGAGGAGCGCCACCGCCACCGCTACGAGGTCAACAACACCTACCGCGGTGAGCTGGAGAAGAAGGCCGGGCTGCAGTTCTCCGGCACGTCGCCGGACAACAAGCTCGTCGAGTACGTCGAGTACCCGCGCGAGACGCACCCCTACCTCGTCGCCACCCAGGCGCACCCGGAGCTGCGCTCCCGCCCGACCCGCCCGCACCCGCTCTTCGCCGGGCTGGTGAAGGCCGCGGTCGCGCGGAAGACGGGCGCCGCGAAGTAAGCGGTCCAGCGGCGGATACGGTTGCCGGGGTACGGCCTCCCTCTGGAGGTCGTGCCCCGGTTTCTGCGTTGGTCGAGCTTGTGCACATACAGAGAGGACGTCGCGCCATGGCGATCAAGGACACCCCGGAGGAGTGGACGGTCACCGCGACCACGACGCCGTTCACCGGGAACAAGACCAGCGTGCGCACCGACGAGGTGGTCATGCCGGACGGCACCACGGTCACCCGCGACTACCAGGTCCACCCCGGTTCCGTGGCCGTACTCGCCCTCGACGGCGAGGGCCGGGTGCTGGTGCTGCGCCAGTACCGCCACCCCGTACGCCACAAGCTGTGGGAGATCCCCGCCGGGCTGCTCGACGTTCCCGGTGAGAACCCGCTGCACGCCGCGCAGCGCGAGCTGTACGAGGAGGCGCACGTCAAGGCCGAGGACTGGCGGGTGCTGACCGACGTCTACACCACGCCCGGCGGCTGCGACGAGGCGGTGCGGATCTTCCTGGCCCGCGATCTGTCCGAGGCCGAGGGGGAGCGGTTCGAGGTCTTTGAGGAGGAGGCCGACATGGAGCTGGCGCGGGTGCCGCGCGAGGAGCTGGTGCGCGGCGTGCTCGCCGGTGAGCTGCACAACACCTGCCTCGTGGTGGGGGTGCTGGCGCTGATCGCCGCCGAGGGCGGTGCGGGGCTCGACGCGCTGCGGCCGGCCGACGCGCCGTGGCCGGCCCGTCCCTTCGAGGCCTGAGCGCCGGGCCGCCCGACCCGGCGGCGTACCGGTCGGATGATCCGCCGATCCGATCGGGTGACCCAACCGACGTGCTCCGCACGGGACGTGACGGGGCGTGAACTACGCTCGACGGCGACCCCGTCCGCGCTCGCGGGCGGGCTCGTACGCGCAGGTGGACGGAGCGTGACCGGTGACGGATCAGGCGGTGGGCGGGGAGCACCTCCCGCCGGAGACGGCGGGCCTGCCCGCCGCGGCGGTACCGGGCCGGCCGGATGCCGGGCCCCGTCGGGACGAGGCCACCGCCCGCCCCGCCGTCCCGGCGCCCCACCCCAAGCCCGCCACCCCCTTCGAGCAGAGCGGACCCGCCGCCGCGCGGCCGGCCACGGGGTTCGCCGGCCGCCGCCGTGAGCTCAAGGAACTGCGCGCCGACATCGCCCGGGCCGGTCTGGACACCCTCTCCGGACGCAAGGGCCCGCGCAGCCGGGTGCTGCTGATCGCCGGACGCCCCGGCTCCGGCCGTACGGCGCTCGCCGAGGAACTGCTGCGCGAGCTGGCCGACGGCTACCCCGACGGGGTGCTGCGGGCGACGCTGACCGGGCCGGGCGCTCGGCCGGCCGACACCGGGCGCACCGCCCGCGACCTGCTGGCCGACCTCGGCGAGGACGCCCCGCCGGGCGCCGCGGACGACGAGCTGACCGAGCGGCTGCGCGGTGCGCTCGCCGGGCGCCGGGCACTGCTGTTCCTCGACGACGCCCCGGGCGCCGACGAGGTCGAGCCGCTGCTGCCGGACGCCCCGGACTGCCTGGTGCTGGTGGTCTCCCAGGGGCCGCTGACCGGCATTCCGGACGTCCGCCCGTGCGCCCTGGGTGGCCTGGACAGCGCGGCCTGCGTCGAGGTCCTCGCCCGCTACGCCGGACCGACCCGGATCACCGTCGACCCGCGGACCGCCGAGAGCGTCGCCGAGGTCTGCGGTGGCCAGCCCGCCGCGCTGGTCCTGGCCGGTGCCTGGCTCGCCGCCCGCCCCAAGTCCTCGGTCGCCGATCTGCGGCAGGCGCTGGACGCCGTCTGGCTGCCCGAGGACCTGCCCAGCGGCGCCCGCCCGCTGTTCCGCGCCTTCCACCTCGCCCACGCGGCGCTGCCGCCGCCCGCCGCGCGGATACTGCGGCTGATCACCCTGGCACCGGGCGGCCTCGTGGACGCGCAGATCGCCTCCGCGCTGGCCGGCTGCTCGGTGGCCGCGGCGGCCACGGCGCTGGGCGACCTCGCCGCGCTCGGCCTGCTGCGGCCGATTGCCGCCGGGGACGACGCGGACCCCGGCACCCGTACGCCCGACGCCGCGCTGCTCCCGCAGTACCGCCTCCCCGGCTGCCTCGATGAGCTGGTGCGCGCACTGCTCCGGGAGCACGAACGGCCGGCCGAGATCCAGCTGGCCCGCGCCCGGATGCTGGAGCGGACCGTACGGCTGCTGCAGTCGTGCCGGGCGATGGGCGAGCCGGACAACTCCCCCGCCCGCCAGCAGGTCGCCGGGCTGCCCCGCTCGCTCCGCTTCAGCTCCCCGAGCGCCGCCGCGCAGTGGCTGCGCAGCCGTCGCGGCGCGCTGCTCGACGCCGCCCGGATCGCCGTCGCGGACGGTGAACTGGACACCCTGGACCGGCGGTTGATGGCCGCGCTGACCAGGACGCTGCTCGCGCACCGGGGTGCGAAGGCCGCGGCGCCCGACCTCTATGCGCTGCACGGGCTCGTCCTGGAGGTCGCCGAGCGGCGCGGGCTGGCGCGCGAGAAGGCCGCCGCGCTGCTGAACCTCGCCGATCTGGACGGCCAGGCGGGCCGGCCCGCTCAGGCGGCCGCCCGCTACCGGGGCGCGCTGGAGGCGGCCCGTTCGGTGAAGGACCCGGTGGCCACCGTGCGGGCGCTGGAGTCGCTGGGGGACACCTACACCGAACTGGGCGACTGGCAGCGGGCCGCCGACTGGTTCGGGCGGGCGCTGGAGCTGCGGCTCGCCCGCGGCGAGGCCGGTGCGGCGGCGCGGCTGCACGGCCGGATCGGCGGTGTGTACGTCTGCGCGGGGCGGTGGGGCGAGGCGCTCAAGGAGTGGCGGGCGGCCGCCAGGACGCATCGCCGGCTCGGCGAGACGGCCGGCCAGGCGCGGGCGATGGGGGAGGTGGCCCGGGTCCAGGAGTGCGCGGGACGGCCCGAGGAGGCGTTGCGGACCTGCCTGGAGGCCCTCGAAACCGCCCGGAAAGCGGACGACGGACGGCTCCAGGCGACGCTCCAGCTGCGGATTGCGGACACCCTCGAACGGCTCGGAGACCCGGCAGCGGCAGGGGTCCATCGCGCCGTCGGGGAGCGTCTCCTCGAAGATCACCCGGAGTGACCTGCGAAATCGGTAGTGCCTCTGGCAGAAATTAATGCTTTGCAAGGCTAGACAAGAGCAGGTCCTTCAATAGACTGGCTGGGCCGCGTACGGCGCGGTCAGTTCCGTCATGCATCGCATGAGGGGATAATTCCTCCTGCACCCTCTCATTCAAGGACCGTGATCGACGTGAAGGTCGGCATCCCCCGCGAGGTTAAGAACAACGAGTTCCGCGTGGCCATCACGCCCGCCGGAGTCAACGAACTCGTCCGCCACGGCCACCAGGTCTTCATCGAGAAGGACGCCGGTCTCGGCTCGTCCATCACGAATGAGGAGTACGTCTCCGCCGGCGCCACCATCCTCGGCACCGCCGACGAGGTCTGGGGCACCGCCGACCTGCTGCTGAAGGTCAAGGAGCCGATCGCGGAGGAGTACCACCGCCTCCGCAAGGACCAGACGCTCTTCACCTACCTGCACCTGGCCGCCTCCAAGGAGTGCACGGACGCCCTGCTGGAGTCCGGCACCACCGCCATCGCCTACGAGACCGTCGAGACGGCCGGCCGCGCGCTGCCGCTGCTCGCCCCGATGTCCGAGGTCGCGGGTCGGATCGCCCCGCAGGTCGGCGCGTACCACCTGATGCGCCAGGCCGGCGGCCGCGGTGTGCTGCCCGGTGGTGTGCCCGGTGTCGCCGCCGGCAAGGCCGTCGTCATCGGCGGTGGCGTCTCCGGCTGGAACGCGGTGCAGATCGCCGTGGGTCTCGGCTTCCACGTCACCCTGCTCGACAAGGACATCAACAAGCTCCGCGAGGCCGACAAGATCTTCGGCACCAAGGTGCAGACGATCGTCTCCAACGCCTACGAGCTGGAGCGGGCCGTCGTCGAGGCCGACCTCGTCGTCGGTGCCGTCCTGATCCCCGGCGCCAAGGCCCCCAAGCTGGTCACCAACGAGCTCGTCGCCAAGATGAAGCCCGGAAGTGTCCTTGTCGACATCGCGATCGACCAGGGCGGTTGCTTCGAGGACTCCCGTCCCACCACGCACGCCGAGCCGACCTTCGAGGTCCACAACTCGGTCTTCTACTGCGTCGCCAACATGCCCGGCGCGGTGCCGAACACCTCCACCTACGCCCTCACCAACGCCACGCTGCCCTACATCGTGGAGCTGGCCAACCGCGGCTGGGCCGAGGCGCTGCGTCGTGACCCGGCGCTGGCCAAGGGCCTGAACACGCACGACGGCAAGGTGGTCTACCAGTCCGTCGCCGAGGCCCACGGTCTCGAGCACGTCGAGCTGCGCACCCTCCTCGGCTGAGGTCGCGTCAACGAAGCGTGTCAACGCTGCACATCCGGCCGGGCCTTGGCGACAGGGCCCGGCCGGTCGCATGTGTGCGCCGCGAGGTGGGCCGTTCCGGAACGTCGTCTCTCAACTCGCCGCGAACGTAACCCTTTAACCGATTCGCGTACCCCCGAAACATCGGTCCGATACTGCTTGCGCCCTTGACATCGGGGGGTCCGGTTACCGACACATCGTGCCGGGTCCGGTGGATTGTGTTGCTGCGGACGCCCGACACGCCATAGAGTCGCCAACCGTCGGCATGGTGCCACGCTGACCTATCGATAAAGTTTCCTGGTCACATCCAAGGAGGTAAGACGACTTGTGAATGAGTCGACATTTACTCCCGGAGGTGGTCACCCAGGAGCGGTTGCACGGGGCCAGGGTCCCTCGGGGCTCGAGGCTGTCGGCTCCGTCGCGGTCCACACCTTCGCAACGCACCAGAGCATTTCCACGACAGCCCACCAGAGTATGGACGGCCATCACGTGAACGCCATGGCCGGCGACCGGGGCAGTGGAGAACCCGCCCGTCTCGCCGACTACGACGACCTGCCCGAGGGGCACTTCTACGATCCGGACGCGGAGTACGAGCCGGACCCCGAATACGCCGCGACGCTCGCGCCGGACGCCGCGCGCCAGCGCCGCGAACGCGTCGGCCCGACCGGACGCCCGCTCCCCTACTTCCCCATCCCCGGCCCGCTCTCGGAGCACGGCCCGGCGAAAATCATCGCGATGTGCAACCAGAAGGGCGGGGTCGGCAAGACCACCTCGACCATCAACCTGGGTGCCGCACTCGCCGAATACGGACGACGGGTGCTGCTCGTCGACTTCGACCCGCAGGGTGCCCTGTCGGTCGGACTCGGCGTCAACCCGATGGAGCTCGACCTGACGGTCTACAACCTGCTCATGGAGCGGGGCATGTCGGCCGACGAGGTGCTCCTGAAGACCGCGGTCCCCAACATGGACCTGCTGCCCAGCAATATCGATTTGTCAGCGGCAGAGGTGCAGTTGGTCAGCGAGGTCGCCCGCGAGTCGACCCTGCAGCGCGCCCTGAAGCCGCTGCTGGCCGACTACGACTACATCGTGATCGACTGCCAGCCCTCCCTCGGTCTGCTCACCGTCAACGCGCTGACGGCGGCTCACAAGGTCATCGTGCCGCTGGAGTGCGAGTTCTTCGCGCTGCGCGGTGTCGCGCTGCTCACCGAGACGATCGAGAAGGTGCAGGAGCGGCTCAACCCCGAGCTGGAGCTGGACGGCATCCTGGCGACGATGTACGACTCCCGTACGGTGCACAGCCGCGAGGTGCTGGCGCGCGTCGTCGAGGCCTTCGACGACCACGTCTACCACACCGTCATCGGCCGTACGGTCCGCTTCCCCGAGACCACGGTCGCGGGCGAGCCGATCACCACGTACGCCTCCAACTCCGTCGGTGCCGCCGCCTATCGCCAGCTCGCCAGGGAGGTGCTCGCCCGGTGTCACGCCGAGTGAGTTTGCCGGGCGCCGACGAACTGTTCCGTACCACCGGGGGAGTGGGGCTGCAGCCCTCCAGCCCCCGTCGCACCACGAACGGTCCGGCGGCCGCGGCCAACGGCGAGGCGACCCGTGTGCCCGCGCCGGCCGGCGAGCCCGAACCGGCGTCGGAGACGCCGGAGGCGGCCACCGCCGTCCGGCAGCGGCGCCCCGGCAGCGGCGGCTCGGACACCCCGGCGACGGCCGGCGACGGCGGACCGGCCACCCCGCCCCGGGTGCCCGCGGTCGCCTCCCCGGCCGAGCACAGCGGCCGCGAGGCGGACGGTGACGGCGCCAAGGGCCACCGCGCCCAGGCGGGCCAGTCCGGCCCGTCGGGTCCGGACGCCGCCGCGGCCGCCGTACAGGCCGGCGGCCAGGGCCGCCGTCGCGGCGGCGGCCGCGGCGCCAACCGCCGCCCCAGCGGCCGGGAACGGCACGACGAGAAGATCACCGTCTATGTCTCCGCCGAGGAGCTCATGGACCTGGAACACGCCCGCCTGGTGCTGCGCGGCGAGCACGGCCTGGCCGTCGACCGCGGCCGGATCGTCCGCGAGGCGGTCGCCGTCGTCCTCGCCGACCTGGAGTCGCGGGGCGACGCCAGCATCCTGGTACGGCGGCTCCGCGGCCGCTGAGGCGGTACCCGGGCGGCGGCGCCGCGGTGCAAAAACGTCTCGCCGGGTGGGGCTCGGCCGCGTCGGGGCCGGTCGACGGCCCTTGCGCGGGCGACGCGGGATAGCCTGCCTTCTTCGCGGGTCATCCCGCGCGTGACCAGCCCGTCGCCCCCGGCACGGGACCGCAGCACCATGGACCGCGATGCCGACGACCAACGACGACACCCCCGCGCCCCGCGCCCGCAGACCTCTCGGGCGCGGGCCGGGTGCGGGGCCGGTGGCGGACGAAACACCTGTCGTCCACGAGACGCCGGTTTCGGACGAGGCGCCTGTGGCACCGGAGGCACCGGAGCCGGCGGCTGCGCCTGAGGCGGCGGACGAGTCCGAGGCGACGGCTGCGGAGCCGGCGGCCGCGCCGGAGCCGGTGGACGAGGCCGAGGCCGCCGGTGAGCCCCAGGAGGCGGCCGCCTCCGAGAAGGCTCCCCCTGAGGGCGGCGACACGACCTTCACCCTGCGCCTCGACAACTTCGAGGGCCCCTTCGACCTCCTGCTGCAGCTGATCTCCCGGCACAAGCTGGATGTCACCGAGGTCGCGCTGTCCAAGGTGACCGATGAGTTCATGGCGCACATCCGGGCCATGGGGCCGGACTGGGACCTGGATCAGACCACCGAGTTCCTCGTCGTCGCGGCGACGCTGCTGGATCTCAAGGCCGCCCGGCTGCTGCCCGCGGCCGAGGTGGAGGACGAGGCGGACCTCGCGCTCCTGGAGGCCCGTGACCTGCTCTTCGCCCGGCTGCTGCAGTACCGCGCCTACAAGCGCATCGCGGACATCTTCAGCGGCCGGCTGGCGGACGAGGCGCGCCGCCACCCCCGTACGGTCGGACTGGAGCCGCACCACGCCGAGCTGCTGCCCGAGGTCGTCATCAGCATCGGGGCCGAGGGCTTCGCCAGGCTCGCGGTCAAGGCGATGCAGCCCAAGGCCAAGCCGCAGGTCTACGTCGAGCACATCCACGCCCCGTTGGTGAGCGTGCGGGAGCAGGCCGCGGTGGTGATGGCGCGGCTGCGGGAGGCGGGCGAGACCACCTTCCAGGAACTGGTCGCGGACGCGCCGGACACCCTGACCGTCGTGGCGCGCTTCCTGGCCCTGCTGGAGCTCTACCGGGAGCGGGTGGTGATCCTGGACCAGGAGGAGGCCCTGGGGGCGCTGACGGTGCGCTGGACGGGCGCGCAGGGGGCCGAGCCGGTGGTCACGGACGAGTTCGACCAGGAACCGTCGCAGCGCGCCGTGGAGGCGGAGCGGGACGGGCGAGCGGAAGAGGAGCGGGCATGAGCGGCACGGCCGGTGGCGAGGCGTACGACATCACCGAGGCCGGTGCGGACGGCGGCGGCCGCGAGGCCGACTCCGCGGCGCCGACGGGGGCGCTGGGCGTCGCCGAGCTGGCGCTGAAGCCCGCGCTGGAGGCCGTCTTGATGGTCGTCGACGAGCCGGCGACCGAGGAGCACCTGGCCAGGGTGCTGCAGCGGACCCGGCGCGCGGTCGCGGTCGCGCTGCGCGAGCTGTCCGACGACTACGCCCGCGAGGGCCGCGGTTTCGACCTCCGCCTGGTGGCCGGCGGCTGGCGCTTCTACTCCCGTGCCGAGTACGCGGACGCGGTGGAGAGCTTCGTCCTGGACGGCCAGCAGGCCCGGCTCACGCAGGCCGCATTGGAGACTCTGGCCGTGGTCGCGTACCGTCAGCCGGTCAGCCGTTCCCGTGTCTCGGCCGTTCGCGGAGTCAACTGTGACGGTGTGATGCGCACGCTCCTCCAGCGCGGCCTGGTGGAGGAGGCGGGGACGGAACCTGAAACAGGTGCGATCCTGTACAGGACGACGAATTACTTTCTGGAGCGGATGGGCCTGCGTGGCCTGGACGAGCTCCCTGAGCTCGCACCGTTCCTCCCGGAGGCGGACGCGGTCGAGGGTGACTCCGCGGAAGGTATCCCGTCGTTCGACGTAGACGACAGCGGCGACTCTCAGACGGATCATTGATGCGAAGCAGCGGCAGGAACAACAGGGACAGCGGGCGCGGCAACTACCGCGGCGCGGGCAACAAGAAGGACGAGAAGCAGCAGCGCTCCGGCCGCCCCCGCCCTGAGGAGCGCCGCTACGACGTGGGCGGCACCGGTGGCACCGGTGGCGCCGGCGGGACCGGCGGCTCCTCGGAGCGGAAGGACGAGCGCCGGGGCGGCGGCAGCCGGGGCGCGGCGGCCCGCGGCGGCGCCAAGGGCGGCCCCCGTACGGGCGCCGCCTCCAAGGGAGCCCGTCCGGGCGGCAAGGGCGGCGGTCCCCAGCGCGGCCGCGGCCAGGGGCCCGCGCGGCCGCGCGAGTACGACGCCCAGGTCGAGGAGCGCAACCGCGCCCGGCACAACAAGCCGCAGGTCAAGACCCCCAAGACGTTCGGGGACCAGGAGGGCGAGCGGCTGCAGAAGGTGCTGGCCAGGGCCGGTATGGGCTCGCGGCGGGCCTGCGAGGAGCTGATCGACCAGGCGCGGGTCGAGGTCAACGGCCGCATCGTCACGGAGCAGGGCGTCCGGGTCGACCCGGAGAAGGACGAGATCAAGGTCGACGGCCTGACGGTCGCCACCCAGTCGTACCTCTTCTTCGCACTGAACAAGCCGGCCGGTGTCGTCTCCACGATGGAGGACCCGGACGGCCGCCAGTGCCTGGGCGACTACGTCACCAACCGCGAGACGCGGCTGTTCCACGTCGGCCGGCTGGACACCGAGACCGAGGGCATCATCCTGCTCACCAACCACGGTGAGCTGGCGCACCGCCTGACGCACCCGCGCTACGGCGTCAAGAAGACCTACCTGGCCGCCATCCAGGGCCCGCTCCCGCGCGACCTGGGCAAGCAGCTCAAGGACGGCATCCAGCTGGAGGACGGCTACGCCCGCGCCGACCACTTCCGCGTCGTGGAGAACACCGGCAAGAACTACCTCGTCGAGGTGAGCCTCCACGAGGGGCGCAAGCACATCGTGCGCCGGATGCTCGCCGAGGCCGGCTTCCCCGTCGACAAGCTGGTGCGGACGGCCTTCGGCCCGATCGCGCTGGGCGACCAGAAGTCGGGCTGGCTGCGCCGGATGACCAACACCGAGGTCGGCATGCTGATGCGCGAGGTGGAGCTGTAGCGGCTGTCGCCGCCGGGGTCCGCCACTGGGCCCCGCGGGCGACTCCCGGCGCGCTGATCGGGCTGGCGCTCGGTGACGCGCTCGGCTTTCCCACCGAGTTCCACGACGTGTCGGCCATCTTGGCCAAGTGCGGCCCGTGGCGGCGGATGGCGCTGCCCGACCCCGCATTCGTCACCGACGACACCCAGATGACGCTGGCACTGGGGCGCGGGCTGCGTACGGCCATGGCGGGCGGCGAGCCGGCCGCGGAGCGCCTCGTACGCCCGGTGCGCGAGGAGTACGTCGCCTGGTGGCGCTCGCCCGACAACAACCGGGCGCCGGGCGGCACCTGCCTGCGCGCCTGCGAGCTGCTCAGCGACCCGGACCGGCCATGGGCCGAGGCCAGTCAGATGGGGTCGAAGGGCTGCGGGGCCAACATGCGGGTCGCGCCGGTCGCCCTCGCGCCGGGACTGACTCCCGAGCAGCGCTCCGGCGCCGCCCAGCTGCAGTCGGCGCTGACCCACGGGCACCCCACCGCGCTCGCCGCGAGCGATCTGACCGCCCGCGCGGTGCGCGCCCTCGCGGACGGCGCCCGGCCCGCCGAGCTGCCCGGCCTGCTGCGCGCGTACGCCCACGGGCGGCGCACCGTCTACCGGGAGGACTGGCTCGGCGATCTGTGGCGGGGCGGCCAGGACGCGTCGCCGACCGCGTTCACCGCCCGCGGCTGGGACGAGTGCCTGGGCGTCCTGGACCGGCTGGAGGCGGCGCTCGCCGCACCGGACACCGAGGCCGATCCGTGCCTGGCCACCGGCGCCGGCTGGATCGCGGAGGAGGCGCTGGCCACCGGACTGCTGTGCTTCCTGCTCTTCCCCGACGAGCCGCTCACCGCGCTGCGCCGGGCCGCCTGTACCTCCGGCGACTCCGACTCGATCGCCTGCCTCACCGGGGCCTTCGCCGGTGCCCACCTCGGTGCCGGTGCCTGGCCTGAGGAGTGGGCCGCCCGGATCGAGTACCGCGATGAGCTGCTGGCACTCGGGGCGGCCTGGGACGCCTGAGACCCCGGGCCCGTCAGGCGGCCCCGGACGCCGAGGAAGCTCCTTGGCCAAGGGCCGAGGTCCGCCGGGCCCGGAACAGGAAATCGGCGACCCGGGCCCGGTCCGGCTCGGCCGGCAGCGGTGAGCCGGACACCGCCGCCTCGGCCTCCTCGGACAGCCGCGCCATCCGCCGCTCGACCACGTCCCAGGCCACCTCGCCGCGCCGGACCGCCAGCAGCTCCTCCCGTTCGTCGCCGACGTCCAGCGTCAGCGCGCCCGTACGGAGCAGATCCCGCGAGCAGGCCAGCAGACGCAGCAGGTGCATGGCGGGCTTCCAGCGGGGCGCGCCGTGCCGTTGCAGATCGGCCCGCAGCTGTTTGAGCTGCCCGGTGGCGTAGCCGGCGAAGGTGCGGTGGACCTGGCGGGACAGGAACGCCCCGCGCAGCGCGAGCAGCTCCCGTCCGGTGCCGTCGAGGCGCTCGACGAGGGGGGAGTGCAGGCACTCCAGGACGGTGGGGTTGGCGCGCAGCGCCAGCTGGCAGAAGCGTTCCAGCTCCCAGGAGAACTCCTCCTCGCGGGGCCCCTCCACATGGGTCGGCGGCTTCTCGAAGCCCCAGAAGAGCCTGGTCGGGGCGAGGTACACCCCGCGCCGGTCGGTGTCGCTGCTCGCGGTGGCCAGCCCGAAGGCGCGCGAGCCCATCACGCACGCGTAGATGGTGTGCTCGGCGACCAGGGAGTGGCCCGATTGGCCGGTGGCTGCGGACATGGCGGCGATTGTGACCGGGGAAGGGGCGATGTGTCACCAGGTTTGCGCGCCGGGCGCGGGGCCGGCACCCGGCCGATCACCGCCGGTGCGCGGCCGGTCGCCGCACTCGCGCGCCGCCCTCCCGGCCCGCTGTACGGTCACCCGTCGTGTACGGAATGTCAGTGCGGCTGGTTACGCTGATCAGTGCGTGCACAGGTGCGTGAACGCGGCACACGACGCAAGGGGAGCAGTGACGTGGCGGTACGAGCGGTCCGCGGGGCCGTCCAGCTGGAGCGGGACGACGCCGAGCATATGCAGGAGCAGGTCGGCGAGCTGCTCACCGCCGTTCTGGAGCGCAACGGGCTGCTCGTGGACGACCTGATCAGCGTGTGGTTCACCGCCACCCCGGATCTGCACAGCGACTTCCCGGCGGCCGCCGCACGCGCCCTGGGCATCACGGACGTCCCGCTGATCTGCGCCCAGGAGCTGGCCGTCACCGGCGCCATGGAGCGCGTGGTGCGGGTGCTCGCCCATGTCGAGACCGACCTGTCCAAGGCCGGGATCGCCCATGTCTACCTCGGCGCGGCCGCGGCGCTGCGAAAGGACATCGCGCAGTGAGGACCGCACTCGTCATCGGAACGGGCCTGATCGGCACGTCGGCCGCCCTCGCGCTCCACGCACGGGGCGTGCAGGTCTTCCTGGAGGACCACGACCAGGCCCAGGCCCTGACGGCCGCCGCGCTCGGCGCGGGTGTCGCCGAGGCGCCCGCGGGGCCGGTCGACCTGGCCATCGTGGCCGTGCCGCCGGCCCATGTCGCGGCGGCGCTGGCCGACGCCATACGGCGCGGCGTGGCCCGCGCGTACATCGACGTCGCCAGCGTCAAGGGCGGCCCGCGCCGCGAGCTGGAGGCGATGGGCTGCGATCTGACCGGCTACCTCGGCACGCACCCCATGGCCGGAAAGGAGCGCTCCGGTCCGCTGGCCGCCACCGCCGACCTCTTCGAGGGCCGCCCCTGGGTGCTCACCCCGACCCGCGACGGCGACACCGAGGTGCTCAACCTCGGCCTGGAGCTGGTCGCGCTGTGCCGGGCCGTCCCCGTGGTGATGGACGCGGACGCTCACGACCGCGCCGTGGCCCTGGTCTCGCACACCCCGCAGCTGCTCTCCAGCCTCGTCGCCGCCCGCCTCAAGGGCGCCGACGAGACCGCCGTCCGGCTGTGCGGCCAGGGCATCCGGGATGTGACGAGGATCGCGGCCTCCGATCCGGCGATGTGGATCGACATCCTGTCCGCCAACCCCGGCCCGGTCGCCGACGTGCTCGCCGAGATCGCCGCCGATCTGGACGCGACCGTACGGTCCCTGCGCGCCCTGGAGTCCGCCGACGAGGACAAGCGCGGCAGCGGTGCCGGCGGTATCGAGGACGTGCTGCGACGCGGCAACGCCGGGCGCGAGCGGGTCCCCGGCAAGCACGGCGCCGCCCCGGCCGTGTACGAGGTCGTCGCGGTCCACATCGGCGACCAGCCCGGCGAGCTGGCCCGGATCTTCGCCGACGCCGGCCGCGCCGGGGTCAACATCGAGGACGTCCGCATCGAGCACGCCACCGGTCAGCAGGCGGGCTTCATCCAGCTCATGGTCGAGCCGCAGGCGGTGCCGGGGCTGACCGCGGAGCTGCGGGAGCGGGGCTGGTCCATCCGGCAATGAGACCGTGGACGGCGCCGTGCGGGTGAGCCAGTAACCTTGTGCGAGGCCCTCATGGCCTTGGACCCCCGCCCCGTGTAACAAGAAAGGTGTTCGTCACCGTGGAAACCGCCGCTCGGACCGCCCCGGCTGCAGTGATTGTCGCCATCGACGGCCCCGCAGGCACGGGCAAGTCCAGCACGTCCAAGGCCGTCGCCGCCAAGCTGGGATTCGGCTACCTCGACACCGGTGCCCAGTACCGCGCGATCACCTGGTGGATGCTGAGCAACGGCATCGACGTCCAGGACGCGACCGCGGTGGCCGACGCCGCCGCCAAGCCCGTGATCGTCTCCGGCACCGACCCGGCCGCCCCGACCATCACGGTCGACGGTCTGGACGCCGCGGGCCCGATCCGCACCCAGGAGGTCACCGCCGCGGTCAGCGCCGTCAGCGCGGTCCCCGAGGTGCGGGCCCTGATCACCGACCTGCAGCGCTCCATCGCCGCCGCGGCGCCGCGCGGCATCGTCGTCGAGGGCCGGGACATCGGCATCACGGTTCTGCCGGACGCCGACCTCAAGATCTTCCTGACCGCCTCCCCCGAGGCCCGGGCGGCCCGCCGCAGCGGTGAGCTCAAGGGCAAGGAGGCCACCGACCTGGCCGCCACCCGCGAGGCGCTGATCAAGCGGGACGCCGCCGACTCCTCCCGCAAGACCTCCCCGCTGGCCAAGGCGGACGACGCGGTCGAGGTGGACACCACCGAGCTGACGCTGGAGCAGGTCATCGAGTGCGTGGTCACCCTCATTGAGGGCGTCAGCGCCGAAAAGGCGGGACTCGCGCGGTGACCGACCGGGGCGGGGCGCCGAGCGCAGCCGGCGCCGGGGCCGGGCAGCCGTCCGGCATCCCGAGCGCCGCGGGTGCCGTGGTCGGCCGGCGGATCGGCATCGGCCTGATGTACGGCCTGTGGCGACCGCGGGTGCTGGGCGCCTGGCGGGTGCCGTCGTCCGGCCCGGTGATCCTCGCCGTCAACCACTCGCACGGCATCGACGGCCCGATGCTGATGGGCACCGCGCCCCGGCCGGTGCACTTCCTGATCAAGAAGGAAGCCTTCGTCGGCCCGCTGGACCCGTTCCTGCGGGGCATCGGGCAGCTGAAGGTGGACCGCAGCACCGCCGACCGCAAGGCGATCACCGACGCGCTCGGGGTGCTGGAGCGCGGCGGGGTGCTGGGGATCTTCCCGGAAGGCACCCGCGGCGAGGGCGACTTCGCCTCCTTGCGGGCGGGCCTGGCGTACTTCGCGGTGCGCTCCGGGGCGCCGGTCGTGCCGGTGGCGGTGCTCGGCGGCAAGGAACGCCACAGCCGGTTGATGTCGGCGGTGCCGCCGCTGCGGGCCCGTATCGACGTCGTCTTCGGCGACGCCTTCGAGGCGGGCGACGGCACGGGGCGGCGCACCCGCAAGGCGCTCGACGAGGCGACGGTGCGCATCCAGGAGCGGCTCACCGCCCACCTGGCCGAGGCACGGCGCCTGACCGGGCGCTGACCCACACTTGAGTGGTGGACCGCGGACGAGCGGCCCACCACTCGCGAAGACCACGCGGCGGCAGCCGCACATTGAATGCGTGAGGAACGGACTTCATGAACGACCAGATCCCCACCGGCGACGAGCACGGTGCGCTTGGCGACGCCGAGTACGCGGAGTTCATGGAGCTCGCCGCGCAGGAGGGCTTCGACCTCGAGGAGGTCGAGGGCGACATCGCCGCGGCCGGCCACGGCCCGCTGCCCGTCCTCGCCGTCATCGGCCGCCCCAACGTCGGCAAGTCGACACTGGTGAACCGCATCATCGGCCGCCGCGAGGCGGTCGTCGAGGACAAGCCGGGCGTCACCCGCGACCGCGTCACCTACGAGGCCGACTGGAACGGCCGCCGCTTCAAGGTCGTCGACACCGGCGGCTGGGAGCAGGACGTGCTCGGCATCGACGCCTCGGTCGCGATGCAGGCCGAGTTCGCCATCGAGGCCGCGGACGCGGTCGTCTTCGTCGTCGACGCCAAGGTCGGTGCCACCGACACCGACGAGGCCGTCGTCAAGCTGCTGCGCCGCGCCGGCAAGCCGGTGGTCTTGGTCGCCAACAAGGTCGACGGCCAGTCCGGCGAGGCCGACGCCGCCATGCTGTGGTCGCTGGGCCTCGGCGAGCCGCACCCGATCTCGGCGCTGCACGGCCGGGGCACCGGCGACATGCTCGACGCCGCGCTGGAGGCGCTGCCCGAGGCGCCCGCGCAGACCTTCGGCCAGACCGTCGGCGGCCCCCGCCGGATCGCGCTCATCGGCCGTCCGAACGTCGGCAAGTCCTCGCTGCTGAACAAGGTCGCCGGTGAGGAGCGGGTGGTGGTCAACGAGCAGGCCGGCACCACCCGCGACCCGGTCGACGAGATGATCGAACTGGGCGGCAAGACCTGGAAGTTCGTGGACACCGCCGGTATCCGCCGCCGGGTGCACCTCCAGGAGGGCGCCGACTACTACGCCTCGCTGCGCACCGCGGCGGCCGTGGAGAAGGCCGAGGTCGCGGTCGTCCTGATCGACGCGGGGGAGTCCATCAGCGTCCAGGACCAGCGGATCATCACGATGGCCGTGGAGGCCGGACGCGCCCTGGTCATCGCCTACAACAAGTGGGACACCCTCGACGAGGAGCGCCGCTTCTACCTGGAGCGCGAGATCGAGCGGGACCTCGTCCAGGTCCCGTGGGCGATGCGGGTGAACGTCTCCGCGCGCACCGGCCGCCACATGGAGAAGCTGGTCCCGGCGATCGAGACCGCGCTGGCCGGATGGGAGACCCGCATCCCCACCGGGCGGCTGAACGCCTTCCTCGGCGAGATCGTGGCCTCCCACCCGCACCCGATCCGCGGCGGCAAGCAGCCCCGCATCCTCTTCGGCACCCAGGCCGGCACCAAGCCCCCGCGCTTCGTGCTGTTCGCCTCCGGCTTCCTGGAGGCCGGCTACCGTCGCTTCATCGAGCGCCGCCTGCGCGAGGAGTTCGGTTTCGACGGGACGCCGATCCACATCTCGGTGCGGGTGCGCGAGAAGCGCACCAAGAAGAAGTAGCGAGCGGGGCGTCCCGGCCCACCGGGACGCCCCGGGCGCCGGAGCGGCCGCCTGGCGGGACGCCGGCCCGGGAGGGGCTCAGCGGCCGTGCTGGCGGCCGTCGCGCTGGCCGGGCGGCAGCGCCGGGACGTGGCCGCGCGGGTGGTACGGCTGGCGGCCCACGACCTCCCAGTGGCCCGTGGAGGCCGTCGTACGGCCCCAGTTTCCCGTGCCGCGCAGCGTCTCCGAGGTCTCCGGCTCGTCCGAACGGTCCCCGGGCAGGGCCCGGAAGGAGCGGCGGTATTCGGCGTACAGCGCGTCATAGATCGGGGTGGCCGAGCCGCGGTCAGTCGTGTGCGTCGGCCCGTGGTCGTGCGACGGGCGCATGCCGGGGATCTGGTGGGAGTACGGGGCGCGGGAGGAGGGGTCGTATGCGTGCACGTATGTGCCAACGACCCCGATGGCCGCGGGATGCGGCTTTCCTGTGGAAATGGCTGATCGCGAGGGCGGACCGGCCGAATCGGCGGTCCCGCCCCCGCGATCGGGTGGCACGGGAAGGTCAGGTGCCGGCCAGCGGCATCGCCGCGGCGACCAGGGCGTCCCGCGCGGCGGCCTCCTCCAGCGCCTGCCGCATCAGGTCCTCACGGGGCTGATGGCCGATGGTGCCCGCCGGTGCGGCGTACATCAGGACCGTCCGGGCCTTGTTGGCGGCGGCGCGCCAGCCGTCGGAGACCGCCAGCGGCTGGTGGGCCTGCCACCAGGCGGCCTGGCTGCCGGCGCTGCCGGGCTGCAGGACGGCGTGCAGCTTGCCCATGGCCAGCAGCGCGGACCAGCCCGGGTTGAGGGCGGGGAGCCGGTTCATGTCCTTCACCGGCTGGAAGCCCTGCTCCATCAGGAGCGGAAGGAAGTCGTCGCTCAGACCGGCGGAGCCCGGGCGGGCGATCGGGCCGTCCGGCTCCACCACCAGGGCGGGGCGCAAATCGTTCTCGATCAGCACCAGACCGCAGGTGATCCCGAGGGTCGCCTGGCGCTCGTTGGCGGGGGCCGGGCCGGTCGGCGCGGCGTCCGGTCCGGGAGCACGGGCGGCGGGGTCCTCGCCGGTGATGGAGCGCACGGCCCCCTGGAGCTGCTCCTCCGACACCGGGACGACCTGCGAGGGGATGCAGGTGGCGTGGGCGAACGCGAGCACCGCGGTCTCCTCGCCCACGAACAGGACGGTGCTGGTGCGCTCCTGCTCGCTGTCGCCCGGGGTGCGGCAGGAGGTGCAGTCGTAGCTGCCGGGGGCGTCGCCACCGGCCAGCAGGCGGTCGGCTTCTTCGTCGCCGATCTCGGCGCGAACGTCGTCGCTGACGTCGAGCATGCGCGGCACGGGTGGCTCCTCGATCTCTGTGCGTCTGCCGGGCGGTCTCCCGGCTCGTACAAGGACAACGGGTGACCTGCGGCAGGAGTCACGCGACGACGGGAACAGAATCGAACCAATCCCCGCACAGCGGAAAACCAAGGAAAGGCGCCCAGGAACCGGTCACTTACCGCCAGCTTTCGCGTAGAAGGTGGCGCAGTTGGCGGCGTTTTGTACACCGGAGCGGGTGGGACCGGGGCGTGGAGGGCGCGGCGCGGCGGTCGGCGGCGGACGGCTGCTTACCGTCACCGGCTATGTCGGACAACTCTTCGGCGCCACGGCGCCGCGTGGGATCCACGGGGCTGCTCACCGCGGTGGCCGCGGCCGTGGTCCTGTGCCTCCCCGGTGGCGCCGCCGCGGGCGCGGGGCCGGACGGCGGTGGCGGTGGCGGCGGTGGCGACGGTGGCGGCGGGAAGAAGCGGCACGCCTGCGCCGACGACCAGTGGCCCTGGGGCTGCCTCGCCCAGTGCGAGAGCAGCGGCGACTGGCGCACCAACACCGGCAACGGCTACTACGGCGGCCTGCAGTTCTGGCAGCCCACCTGGGAGGCGTTCGGCGGGCTCCGCTACGCGCGGCGGGCCGACCTCGCCACCCGCGACGAGCAGATCCACATCGCCAAGAAGGTGCAGGCCGCCCAGGGCTGGGGCGCCTGGCCCGTGTGCGCCAGGCGCTACGGCCTGCTCCCCAAGGCCCGTACCTATGTCGTACGGCGCGGGGACACGCTCGGCGAGATCGCCCGCACCCACCACGTCAAGGGCGGCTGGCGGTCGCTCTACAAGGCCAACAGGGCGATCGTGGGCGGCAACCCCAACCGGCTGCGGGTCGGCACCAGGCTGGTGCTTCCCGGGCCGGCCGGCCCCGGCCACAAGGGGCAGCACCAGCATGCGGCCTCGGAGGAGGGATGGGAACTGTGGCCCGAAGGTTCCCTGCTTTCGCTACCGATGCCCTAACTCTTTCGGAACATCTTGGCGAAAGCCCCCAACCTGGAACCCCGTTTCGCGGTCTTCCCCTGCAGTGAACAGGACGCGTCGTGCCATCGGGAGGGGAGCGCGACGTCGTCCGCGGGCAGCGCGGGAACGACCGGAAGACCAGGGGACGCGGGGACGGATGCACATCTCATTCCTGATTCACAACGCATACGGGATAGGGGGGACGATCCGCACGACGTTCAATCTGGCCCGCACGCTCGCCGAGCGGCACGACGTCGAGATCGTCTCCGTGCTGCGCCACCGCGACGCCCCGGTCTTCGACCTCGGCCCCCGCGTCGCGCTGCGGCACCTCGTGGACATCCGGGAGTCCGGCCCGGACGGCGCCGACCCCGCGCACGCCCGTCCCGCCAGGGTCTTCCCCGCCGCCGAGGGCCGCTTCGCCCAGTACAGCGAGCTCACCGACCGCCGGATCGCCCAGCATCTGCGGCGCACCGAGGCGGACGTGGTGGTCGGGACCCGGCCCGGACTCAATGTGCACATCGCCCGGCAGACGCGCCGGGGGCCGGTCCGCATCGGCCAGGAGCATCTGACCCTGGACACCCACAGCCGGGCGCTCAAACTGGCGCTGCGCGGCGCCTATCCGCGCCTGGACGCGGTCACCACCGTCACCGAGGCCGACGCCCGGGCCTACCGCAGCGGGCTGCGGCTGCCCGGAGTGCGCATCGAGGCGGTGCCCAACAGCGTGCCCGCGCCCGCCCTCGCGCCCTGCGACGGCAGCGGCAAGTGGGTGGTCGCGGCCGGCCGGCTCGCCCGGGTCAAGCGCTATGACGTCCTCATCCGGGCCTTCGCGCAGGTCGCCGCGGAGCGCCCCGACTGGCGGCTGCGGATCTACGGCGGCGGGGCCGAGAAGGCCGCGCTGCGGGCTCTGATAGACGAACTCGGCCTGTACAACCACGTCTTCCTGATGGGCCCGGCCAACCCCTTGGAGCCCGAGTGGGCCAAGGGCTCGATCGCCGCGGTCTCCTCCAGCCTGGAGTCCTTCGGGATGACGATCGTCGAGGCGATGCGGTGCGGTCTGCCGGTCGTGGCCACGGACTGCCCGCACGGGCCCGGCGAGATCATCGCCGACGGGGTGGACGGCAGGCTGGTGCCGGTCGGCGACCCGCAGGCGATGGCCGGCTCGCTGCTCTCGCTGATCAACGACGACGACGCCCGCAAGCGGATGGGCCGCGCCGCGCTGGCCGCGTCCGCCCGCTTCGACCCCGACCGGGTCGCCGGCCGCTATGAGGCCCTCTTCGACGAGCTGCTGGCGCGCCGACGGGCCAACCGGCTGCGTGGCGGGCTGCATCGCGCCCGGGGCGCGCTGCTCAGCGGCGCCTATGCCACCAAGGACGCGGCCCGCACCGTGCTGGGAGGGGTGCGGACGGCATGACCGGGTCGAGCCAGTTGACCGCGACCGGAGACGAGACGAAGGAGTCGGCCGCCATCGATCAGGAACCCACGGCCGCGGCGGGCGCGGGCGGCGAAGGCGGTGAGCGGCGTTCCGCCGCGCCGCGGGGGCGGGCCGGCGGGGCGAGTGCGCCCGGCGAACTGCGGGCGGACTGCATCGCCGACTCCGCGGGCGGCCTCACCTTCGATCTGACCGCCCCCGAGGGCACCCCGGCCGCCTGGAGCGCGGCGCTGGTGCTGCGGCTGCGCGGCGGCGACGGCGCGGACGACGAGGTGCGCCTGCCGCTCGGCCCGAACGGCGCCGGCCGGCTGCGCGCCGTGCTGCCCAGCACCGTCGCGCTCGCCGAGGGCCGCTGGAACGCCTACGCGGACCTGGGCGACGGCCAGGACCCCCGGCGCCTGCTGCCCGGCGTCAACGATCTGCGCTCGCTGGTGGACCGCCGTCCACTGGCGGGCATCGGCCGGCTCGGCGTACGGATCCCCTACGCGACCAAGTTCGGCAATCTCGCGCTGCGCAGCTGGCTGCGCGGGCCGCACGCCGAGGCCGGCGACATCCACGTGGGGCCCGACGGCATGACGGTCTCCGGTCGGCTCTACGGTGCCGTCCCGGCCGCCGGCGCCCGGGCCGAGGCCCGCGCCCGGCGCATACCCGGGCGGCCGGGCGACGTCCCGGCCGCCGTCACCGTCCCGCTGACCGTCGACGGCCCGGAGTTCGGCTTCACGCTGCCCTACGAGGAACTGGCCGCCCACTGGGAGCGGGGCAGCGAACCCTGGGACCTGTGGCTGCGCCCCGCCGACGGCGCCCGGCCGGTCCGGATCGCCCGCCTGCTGGACGATGTCGCGGACAAGAAGCAGGTCTTCAGCTACCCGGCGCTGCCGGTGCGGTGCGCGGCCGGCCAGGTCAGGGTCGGCCCGTACTACACCCTCGACAACGACCTGGCCGTACGGGTCACCGGACCGGACGGGAGCTGACGGGGCGTCCGCTGCGGTGGCCCGCGCACGGCGGCCACCGGCGGCGGCGCCCGACGTCGGTCCGCGTGCTCGGCCGCGGGGCGGCGCGGATCCGGAGCCCGAGGGCCGGTGGCCGGAGGGGTGGGCCGACGGGCGGACGCCGGGGGAGGGGCGGCGGGCCGCGCTCTGGGCGATGTGCGGGAAATGTGTGCGGAGTGTGTCTCGTTGGCCAATTTCCGGACGGTCGATAAACGGCGTCGGGTAAAGGGAATCCGTCGTTGCCGGCGGGTTGATTTCCGAACCGGCGTGCGTCGCGTCGCCCGGTGCGCAGGTGCTCGTTCCGTATTTGATCAAGGTGGAATTAGGCCGGTTTTATATTCCACCCGGTTGCCCCATCGCACGGCGCGTACGGGTGACGGAAGTTCCGGCAAACGCCCGAACCTGTGCTGTGACACAAGTGTGACCATCGACGGACCGGAAAGACACCGAGGTGTGCGACCGACGGGCCTTCCGCGGGCCGGAACGGGCGCCTACGGTGGCTGACATGTCTGATCTACCGAACCTTCCGAACAACCCGCAGGACGACATCGGGGCGTATGTCGGCCTCGACCGGCAGGACGCCGAGGAGCGGGCCAGGGCACGCGGCTGGACCACCGTCCGCTCGTTGCCGCCGGGCGCGATCATCACCATGGAGTACCTCGCCGGCCGTCCCAATTGTGGGGTGGGGGGGGGGGCGGTGAACCGAAACTGACGGGGCGAATCCCCCCGCGCGAACAACCAATCCCCCGCCCCCTCCAGGGGGGAGCGCCCGGGGCCTTGGCTTGCGGGGCGGGGGTGTGCGTACCGGCCCCGCGGTCGGTGGGGGCCGGTCAGCCGCCGGAGTTGCGGCCGCGCCCGGACGTCGGGCTCAGCGGCGTGGTGCGTGGGACGCGGTCCGCGTGCGGCGGCCGCCGGCTGCCGCCCGCCGGCGTGACCGGGGTGCGCTCCGAACGGATGGTGTACGGGCGCGAGGGGTGGTGCGGCCAGCTCTCCGGGGCGTGGCCGGCGGAGCGGCCGCCGGTGCCGGCGCCGATCGTCTCGCGTACGAGCACCTCGCCGTCGGAGGCGATGCGCTGGCGGGAGACCCCCGGGGCCAGCGAACCGGCCGGCAGCGGGCCGCGCAGCGAATCGGGGCGCAACCGCAGCCACAGCCGCAGCAGGATGCCCATGAGGCGGTCCTCCACCCAGGTGATGCCGGGCTCCAGCCAGGGCATCGCCAGCAGCACCAGCAGCCCCGCGGCCCAGCCCAGCAGCACATCGCTGACCCAGTGCGTACCGAGGTAGACGGTCGTCATGCCGACGCCCAGCGCGCCCAGCGCGGCGATCACCGACAGCGTGCGGCGGCGCAGCGGGGTGGTCGCCAGATAGGCGAGCACGCCCCAGGTGACCACGGCGTTCGCGGTGTGGCCCGAGGGGAATATGTCGCCGCCCAGCCACATCTCGTTGGCGCCGACGGTCGTCGCGTAGTGCGGGCCGAGCCGGCTCATGCCGAGCTTGGCGGCGCCCACGGTGATGTTGAGCAGCAGCAGCGAGGCGCCGAGCACCAGCAGGGGGTGGAGGTTGCGCTGGCGCCAGCAGCGCCAGCCGAGCCAGGCCGCCACCGCCACCGCGGTCGGGCCGCGCTGGCCCAGCACCACGAAGTAGTCGAGGAAGGCATGGAGCTCCGGCCACTGCTTGTACGGCCGGAAGAACATGACTTGCCAGTCGAAGGCGACCAGCCATGAAGTGGTCAGCACTCCGACCACGATCGCCGCGTACACCGCCAGCGTGCCGCCGAACAGCCATTGGCGGGTCCGGGTCATCTGCGGTGGCCGGGCGCGATCGGTCGGGCGCTCCTCCATCTGGTCGAGCTTCTCATCGGTACGCACTCAATCGACGTTACCGCGTGTGATGTAGGTGCTTGGTCAAACTGTGCGGTTTGTAATGACGATGTGATGTGGAATGCGTCTCAAACGAGGCTTCGCCTCAGGGATTTGGATGGGAATTCATAGCGATTCCCAATCCCTTCCGGACACTCTCGTGTCGGCGTGCTCAGCGCTTTATCTGCTTTTCTCCCGCGGAGTTTATCCGTCATTTGCCCGGGCGCCGTGTGATGTTTCCCCCGGGACGCGGGCCACGGAGCGGGATCTTCCGGTCGGCGTGACCGGAAGATGATCAAGGGGGTCCCGATCCGTTCAGCCAGAACGCCCCGTAGACCGCCGATCCCGCGGCCACCAGCCCGATGAGCAGCCGGCGCGGCGCCGGGCGCCAGTTGGCGAGCCCCGCCGCCAGCGGCAGCAGCAGCGGGTAGGCCGGCATCATCAGCCGCGGCTTGGAGCCGAAGTAGCCCTTGGCGGTGAGCGCGAGCAGCAGTACCAGCCCGCCGTAGACCGCCAGCGGCGGCGGCTGGCCCCGTCGTACGCCGCGCACATACAGCCAGACCACCAGGCCGACGCCGGCGAGCAGTGCGAGGCCGGCCGCGAAGGCGGGGCCCGACAGCAGGTCCGCCACGAAGGCGCCGAACGCGACACCGCCGTCGAAGCCGTTGCCCCAGCCGCCCTGGACGTCCAGATAGCCGGTGGGCGAGCCCTGCCGCACGCCCACCCACAGGAAGAAGCCGCACCAGCCGAGCGGCGCCAGCAGCACGCCCGTCAGCATTCCCCGGTGCCGGCGCAGCGCCGCCCGCAGCCGCATGCCGCCGGCCCGCTCCTGCCGCAGGGTGACCACCGCGGTGATCCACACGGCCGCCACCACCGCCGCACCCACCGGCCGGGTCAGCCCGGCCAGTGACGCCAGCACCCCCGCGCTCACCCAGCGCCCGGTCAGTACGCAGTACAGGCTCCAGGCGGCGAGCGCGGTGAACAGCGACTCGGAGTACGCCATCGACTGCACGACGCCGACCGGCAGCGCGGCCCACAGTGCCGCCAGCGCGATCCCGGCCCGCGGCCCGTGCAGCCGCTCACCGGTCGCGTACAGCGCCCAGGCCGCGCCCAGCGACGCCAGCCAGGCCACCGCCATCCCGGCGTCGGCCGGCGACAGCGGCGAGAGCGCCGACAGGCCCCGCTCCAGCCACGGCAGCAGCGGGAAGAACGCCAGGTTGGAGTGGACGTCGCCGCTGGGCAGCTGGACGGCGTAGCCGTAGCCCTGCTCGGCGACGCGGGTGTACCAGAGGGAGTCCCAGCGGGCGGTCAGCAGGGTGTGCCAGTTCTTGCCGTCGGCGGCCGGCCAGAGGGCGAGCACGGCCAGGCCGAGCAGCCGGATCGCCGCGTACGCGGCCAGCGCGGGCGCGGCACGGCGCAGCGCGGCCCGTACGGCGGGGCCCTCGCGCAGTATCCGGCCGGGAACCCCGACCGAGGCAAGGTCGTTCATCCGGACGATTATCCAGGTGGCCGAAGAACGTCCACCGACCGCGGGTGGGGGAACGGACGGCGCTGCGATGAGCGTCTCATCGTGAGGTGAGCCACGCGGCACCTTCGGCGACTCGCGTAGTCTGACGTCTCAACTCGCCCGTGCCGCCGGTTCCACCGGGGCGTTTTTCGCGCCCTGATCCGTGGCCGCGAGAGCATGACTGGAGGTGCTATGTCCGGGACGACCGCGTCCGGCAGTGGACGGACGGCTGGTGTTCCCCGGCTTTCAGGCGGCGGTGTGAACCGCTGGACCGTGCTGATCGTGCTGTGTGTCAGCCTGCTCTTCGTCGCACTGGACACCACGATCCTCTACGTCGCCGTGCCCTCCGTCACCGAGGACCTGCGGCCGGGACCGGTCGAGCTGCTCTGGATCGTGGATGTCTATCCGCTGATCGCGGCCTCGCTGCTGATCCTCTTCGGCACCCTCGGTGATCGCGTCGGCCGCCGCCGCATCCTCCTGCTCGGCTACGGCCTCTTCGGCCTGGCCTCCGCCGCCGCGGCACTCGCGCCCAACCCCCAGATCCTCATGGTGGCCCGCGCCCTGCTCGGCATCGGCGGCGCGATGATCATGCCCGCGACGCTGTCGATCCTGCGGCAGGTCTTCCCCGACCGGCGCGAGCGCGCGGTCGCCATCGGCGTCTGGAGCGCGGTGGCCGCGGTCGGCGCCGCGGTCGGCCCGGTCCTGGGCGGCTTCCTCGTCGAGAACTTCTGGTGGGGCTCGGTCTTCCTCATCAACATCCCGATGATGGCCGCGATGCTGCTGATAGGCCGGTGGCTGCTGCCGGAGTCACGCGGTGAGCGCAACGGCCCCTGGGACGTGATCGGCGCGGTCGTCGCGGCGCTCGGCGTGCTGGGCATCGTCCTCGGCGTCAAGCGGATCGGCAGCGGTATGGCCGTGGTGGGCCCGACCACGCTGCTGCCCATCGTCCTCGGCACCCTGCTGCTGATCCTCTTCGTACGGCGCCAGCGCCGGCGCGCGCACCCGCTGATCGACATGCGGCTGTTCGCCCGGCCCGCGTTCGGCACCTCCGTCGGCTGCATCGTGCTGGCCATGCTCGCGCTGGTGGGCCTGCAGCTGATCGCCGTCCAGTACCTCCAGCTGGTGCTCGGCCTCAGCCCTCTGGAGACCGGGCTGCGGATGCTGCCGCTGGTCTTCGCGGCGATGGCCGCCGGCCTCACCGGCTCGAAGATGCTGCAGGCCCTCGGCCCGCGTGCGATGGTCTCGCTCGGCTTCGTGCTGACCGCCGTCGCGGTGCTGTGTCTGACCGCGATGAGCAGCCAGGACCGCCCCTGGCTGCTGGCCTGCGGTTTCGTCCTGCTCGGCTTCGGTTTCCAGTCCACGCTGTTCGGGGCGTACGAATCGATGCTCAGCGAGGCCCCCGCGGAGCAGTCCGGCGGCGCCGCCGCCATCGGCGAGACCTCCTACCAGCTCGGCGCCGGCATCGGCGTCGCCCTGCTCGGCAGCGTGATGAACGCCGCCTACGCCCCGGGCCTGACAGATGTCGACGGCGTCCCCGGCAAGGCCTCCGCCTCGGCCGCGCACTCCCTGGGCGAGGCCTACAAGGTGGCCGCGGGCCTGAGCGGAGCCGCCCGGGACGCGCTGCGCGAGGCCGCGCGTGACTCCTTCGTGCGCGGGCTGCACGTCACCCTCGTCGCCAGCGCGCTGCTGCTGCTGGTCGGCGCCGCGATCGCGCTGCGGCTGCCGCGCCGTGCCGCGGAGTCCACGGAGCGGGCGGAGACCGAGGGCGAGACCACCCAGGGCGAGGGCGCGGTGTCGGGCGCCGGCGAGCCCGCCCCGGCGAGGTCCGGCGGCTGAGCCGCACCGCGCGGCGGTGACCCTTGCCGCGCGGCACCCCGGGCCGTACCGTCGGACGCGCTATAACTACCACTGCTAGTTTTTCGCGCGAGCGCTGAACCCGCCGGAGGCCCGCCATGTCCGCACAGCCGTCCGCACAGTCCTCGACGGTCCCGCCGTTCGACCCCGGCGACCCCCTGGGCATCGACGATCTGCTCACCGACGAGGACCGTGCGGTCCGCGACACCGTCCGCCGGTGGGCCGCCGACCGCGTCCTGCCGCATATCGCCCAGTGGTACGAGGCGGGCGAGCTGCCTGGTATCCGCGAACTGGCCCGCGAGCTCGGCTCGATCGGCGCGCTGGGCATGTCCCTGAAGGGCTACGGCTGCGCCGGCGCCTCCGCCGTCCAGTACGGGCTGGCCTGCCTGGAGCTGGAGGCCGCCGACTCCGGCATCCGCTCGCTGGTCTCCGTCCAGGGCTCGCTCGCCATGTACGCCATCTGGCGCTTCGGCTCCGAGGAGCAGAAGCAGCAGTGGCTGCCCCGGATGGCGTCCGGCGAGGTGATCGGCTGCTTCGGCCTGACCGAACCGGACCACGGCTCCGACCCCGCGGGGATGCGCACGTACGCCAAGCGCGCGGGCACGGACTGGGTGCTCAACGGGCGCAAGATGTGGATCACCAACGGCTCGGTGGCCGGTGTCGCGGTCGTCTGGGCCGGGACCGACGAGGGCATCCGGGGCTTCGTGGTCCCGGCCGGCACCCCGGGCTTCTCCACCCCGGAGATCAAGCACAAGTGGTCCCTGCGCGCCTCGGTGACCAGCGAACTCGTCCTGGAGGACGTACGGCTGCCGGCCGATGCGGTGCTCCCCGAGGTCACCGGACTGCGCGGCCCGCTCGGCTGCCTCAGCCACGCCCGCTACGGCATCGTGTGGGGCTCCATGGGCGCCGCACGCGCCAGTTTCGAGGCGGCGCTGGACTACGCGAAGGTCCGCGAGCAGTTCGGCAAGCCGATCGGGGGCTTCCAGCTCACCCAGGCCAAGCTCGCCGACATGGCCGTCGAACTGCACAAGGGGATCCTGCTGGCCCACCATCTGGGGCTGCGGATGGACGCGGGGCGGCTGCGCCCCGAGCAGATCAGCTTCGGCAAGCTGAACAACGTACGGGAGGCGATCGAGATCTGCCGCACGGCGCGCACGATCCTCGGCGCCAACGGCATCTCGCTGGAGTACCCCGTCATGCGGCACGCGACCAACCTCGAATCGGTGCTCACCTACGAGGGCACCGTCGAGATGCACCAGCTGGTGCTGGGCAAGGCGCTCACCGGCCTGGACGCCTTCCGGTGAGCGGCCCCGCCCGCTAACTCTGGTTGAAGAATCCGCCGTTGCGGTGGTCGTGGGTCTCTCCGCTGAGCACCTTGTAGTCGGCGGGGGTGAGCAGGAAGACCCGGGTGGCCACCCGCTCGATCGATCCGCGCAGGCCGAAGGTCAGGCCGGCCGCGAAGTCCACCACGCGCTTGGCGTCGGCGGGCTCCATGGACGTCAGGTTGACGATCACCGGGACGCCGTCCCGGAAGAGCTCGCCGATGCCGCGGGCGTCCCGGAAGCTCTCCGGGGTGACCGTGGCGATGCGGGTCCCCTGGTCCTGGGCGGTCGCGTCGGCCACTCGGACCCGGGGGTCGGTCACCCACGGGCTGCTGCCGCCCGAGTCACCGGCATGGGGTCCCTCGGCGTAGTCGTCGTCGTAGTAGCGCTCGTCATCACTGTCGTCGACGAGGCCAAGCCAGGCACTCGCCTTGCGCACCGATCCCATTGACGCCTCCTCTCACCCGCGGTGTCTGCGTGTCCGCCCCTATCGTCGTCCATGAGGCGGAGGGTGTGCCAAGTGGATAGCCGCCGCACGGGGGGTTCGTGACACATCTGGTGCAAAGAGGGTGGCGCGCCATCAGCTTCCGCGCCCTGTACGGGAACTGACAGTATGAAGAACATCACGGTCGGTACCCGATCGAGTGATATCGAGTGATGACGGCAATTGGCCGGTGCGCGAGGGGCGCGCGGCTCACTTGATCTCCGGCGGGCTGATCTGCGACGTCGCGATCGCCGAGGCGCCGGTGCCCACTTCTCCAGGGGGGCGGAACCGAATCGTCCGCTGATGCGTCCCATCGCCGACCGAGGGGGTCAGCGCCGCCCCGGCAGCCGTCAACGAGGCTGCCGGGGCGGAGTGTTGGGGGGCGGTGGCACGGCGGCCGGCCGGGTGCCGGGGCGAAACATTCCCGACGTCCCTCTTGCGCGGCGGGGTCGGGGCGCCCGAAACTCCGCTCAGCGCTTGTCAGGGGCACGCTGAAACGAACGTGCGGATTCCCGCGTGCCCTTCGGCTGCGCCTCACCGGGCCGCTCACCCGCGGCCCCCCGATCCCCCTCGGAGGAATCAGTGAGGAACGAGCGCACCACCCCCCGCAGCGGCGTAGCGAGACGCACCCGGCTGATCGCCGTGGCGTCCGGACTGGTGGCCGTCGGAGCCATCGCCATCCCGACCGCCAACGCCCAGAACCCCGCCCCCGCCAAGACGTTCAGCGCCGCCCAGCTCACGGCCGCCGGCAACGCGGTACGCGCCGCGGACGTCGCCGGCACCGCCTGGCGGGTCGACAGCGCGACCCACACCCTGGTCGTCACCGCCGACCGCACCGTCTCCCAGGCCGAGATCGCCACAATCGAGCGGGCCGCGGGCGGCAACGCCGCGGCGGTCCGCATCGACCGGATCGCGGGCACCTTCCGCAAGTTCGTCTCCGGTGGCGACGCCATCTACGCCCCCAGCTGGCGCTGCTCGCTGGGCTTCAACGTCCGCAGCGGCAGCACCTACTACCTGCTGACGGCCGGTCACTGCACCGACGGCAATCCGCCGTGGTACACCAACTCCTCGCACACCACGAGCATCGGCCCGACCGCGGGATCCAGCTTCCCGGGCAACGACTACGGCATCGTGAAGTACACCAACACCTCCGTGGCCCACCCCGGGACGGTCGGCAGCCAGGACATCACCAGCGCCGGCACCCCGAGCGTCGGCCAGACGGTCACCCGCCGCGGCTCGACCACCGGCATCCACAGCGGCAGGGTCACCGCGCTGAACGCCACCGTCAACTACGGCGGCGGCGACATCGTCTCCGGACTCATCCAGACCACCGTCTGCGCCGAACCCGGCGACAGCGGCGGCCCCCTCTACTCCGGGAGCACGGCGCTCGGCCTCACCTCCGGCGGCAGCGGCGACTGCACGTCCGGCGGCACCACCTTCTTCCAGCCCGTCACCGAGGCGCTCAGCGCGTACGGCGTGAGCGTCTACTGACGCCGACCGGCTGATATCCGTTCCTGCGCACCGCCGCGATCCCCAGGCCTGGGTCCGGTGATGCGGGGCCCCCGTCCTTCCCCGAGCTCTCGACTCCGGTCGAGCAGGGGAGACCCCAATGCGGACGGGGGCCCGACCGCGTCCGCCGCGCGCCTCGACCCCCCTCCGGGCCGGGCATACCATGGGAAGCAAGCCCGAATCGGACGGCATACGGCACACATCAGGGAGCCGTGATGGTCGAAGAACTGGTGACGGCGGGGGTGGGTCTGGCGTGCGCCGGCGCGGTGTACTTCGTTGCCGCGGCGCGCGTGGTCAAGCAGTACGAACGCGGGGTGGTGCTCCGGCTGGGCCGGCTGGCGTCCGCGGTGCGGGAACCGGGCTTCACCATGATCATTCCGGGCATCGACCGGATGCGTAAGGTCAACATGCAGATCGTCACGATGCCGGTGCCCGCCCAGGAGGGCATCACCCGCGACAACGTCACGGTCCGGGTCGACGCGGTGGTCTACTTCAAGGTCGTGGACGCCGCCGACGCGGTCGTCCGGGTCGAGGACTACCGCTTCGCGGTCTCCCAGATGGCCCAGACCTCGCTGCGGTCGATCATCGGCAAGAGCGAACTGGACGATCTGCTGTCCAACCGCGAGAAGCTCAACCAGGGGCTGGAGCTGATGATGGACAGCCCGGCCATCGGCTGGGGGGTCACCGTCGACCGGGTGGAGATCAAGGACGTCTCGCTGCCGGAGACGATGAAGCGCTCGATGGCCCGCCAGGCGGAGGCGACCCGGGACCGGCGCGCCCGGGTGATCAACGCCGATGCCGAGCTGCAGGCGTCCAGGAAGCTGGCCGAGGCCGCCGCGGCGATGTCCGACCAGCCCGCCGCGCTGCAACTGCGGCTGCTGCAGACCGTGGTGGCGGTCGCCGCCGAGAAGAACTCCACCCTGGTCCTGCCCTTCCCCGTGGAGCTGCTGCGGTTCCTGGAGCGCTCCGGGCTGCAGGCCCAGGCGCAGACCGCGCAGGCCGAGGCGGCGGCCGGACGACAGAGCGCGCGGCAGCCGGCCGCCGGGGCCGCCCCGAAGGAGCCGCGCCCGGCCACCGAGGAGCCGCGCCCGCCCGCCGCGGGCGGCCTCGACGCCGAGGCCGACGGTGTGCTGTCGGTGCGGCTGGAGGAGCTCCCGGAGGCGGAGGAGCTGCCGTGAGCGGTAGCGCACGCCTGTAGGCACGGCTCCCGTCGGACACGACCTGGGCCCCCTCTCCTCGTCGGAGGGGGCTGTTTTCCGGCCAGACGCGGTCCTCACACTTCGCGCACCGCCGCGATCCCCGCATGCCCGCTGATGTCCGCACTCAGGAGCGCGGTACGCGCATATCGGTGTGGTGGCGATGTGATGAAAACGTGAACTCCCGGACGTGAGACCGGAACTCGGTCTTGTGCACGAGTGAGACGGATGGGAATACTCGGCTCCGCACGTTGGCATGGACGCGACTCCCCCGAGGCGCTACTCCGCGGGGCGGATCCATCCGTGTCCCGAACCTCACTCTCCGGGCCCGTGCCACTCCCCACAGTCCGGGCCCATCCCCCCACGGGAGGCTCTGAGTTGAAGCATCGACGCATACCCAACCGGCGCGCCGTAATGGCGGCCGCGGGAGCGCTCGCGCTCGCCGCCACCGCCACCGTCACCCTGGCCAACGCCAACGCGGCCCCCGCCCCCACGGTGGCCAAGCTGAGCTCCGCCGCGGCGACCACCCTGGCGTCCCAGCTCAAGACCGGCACGGCCGGGGCGTTCTACGACGCCAAGGCCGAGAAGCTGGTGGTCAACGTCGTCAGCCAGGCGGCGGCCGAGACCGTACGGGCCAAGGGCGCAGAGGCCAGACTCGTCAAGCACACGCTGGCGCAGCTCGACTCGGCCCGGCAGACACTGAAGTCCAAGGCGACCATCCCCGGGACCTCCTGGGGCATCGATCCGCGGAGCAACAAGGTCGTGGTGACCGCCGACCGCACGGTCAAGGGAGCCGAGCTGGGCCGCCTCGCCCAGGTCGCCAAGTCCCTCGGCGACAAGGTCGAACTCCGCCGCAGCAAGGGCGAGTTCACCCCCTTCATCGGCGGCGGCGACGCGATCTGGGGCAGCGGCGCCCGCTGCTCGCTCGGCTTCAACGTCGTCAAGGACGGTCAGCCCTACTTCCTGACGGCCGGCCACTGCGGCAACGCCGTCCAGAGCTGGTCGGACAAGCAGGGCGGCTCGGAGATCGCGACCACCGAGAAGTCCAGCTTCCCCGGTGACGACTACTCCCTCGCCAAGTACACGGGTGACACCCCGCACCCGAGCGAGGTCGACCTCTACAACGGCAGCACGCAGAAGATCACCAAGGCCGCGGAGGCCACCGTCGGCGAGAAGGTGCAGCGCAGCGGCAGCACCACCCAGGTGCACGACGGCACCGTCAAGGCGCTGAACGCCACCGTCAACTACCAGGAGGGCACCGTCGAGGGCCTGATCCAGACCGACGTCTGCGCCGAGCCCGGCGACAGCGGCGGCGCGCTCTTCGACGGCGAGTCCGCGCTCGGCCTGACCTCCGGCGGCAGCGGCGACTGCTCCGGTGGCGGCGAGACCTTCTTCCAGCCGGTGCCGGAGGCCCTGGAGGCCTACGGCGCGCAGATCGGCTGACAGGTACGGCGCGCCGTGCCCACGGCATGGCAGCGGGCCACCGAAAACACCCCTTGCTCTTGGGGAGGGATGCCCCCCCGGCGTCGCCGTCCTCCACACCCGAAATTTGCGCTCCCCCCCGCGAAACCA
>NZ_JBVIRA010000014.1:25783-146376 GCF_055576575.1 Streptomyces sp. NPDC033270 | reverse complement strand
ACCGGGCCACAGAGGGACGAAGGGAACCCGACACACCCTCCTTTTTCTGCGGTTCCCGGCGCCCTCCCCGGGCGTCGCCGTCCGACGCCCGGGGCCTGGGCCGCATCGGTCAGAACACGAAGACCGAGCCACTGCCGGCGTTCATCGCACAGGAGTTGGCGAAGGTGTAGGTGTACGACACTCGCTTGCCCTGCCACACGCCGTCCGCGGTGACCACTATCGGTGCCCACTCCTTGGTGCACATCCGCCCCGACGTGGTGTTGGTCACCGCGCCGAAGTCGCCGGCCACCGCACGCAGTTGGGTGCAGGCGGCCTTCGGGGCCGGGTGGCTGCCGGTCGCCACCGGCGTACAGCTGAGCGTCACCGCGCGCTGCACCGTGGCGGTCGCGCGGCTTTCGCCCTGACCGACGGTCAGCACCAGTTCGGACGGCGCGTAGAGCCCACCGGACCGCGCGGGCTGCGCCGGGGCGGCGACGGCCTGTGCGGTGGTGGCAAGCGTGCCCAGAACCAGCGCCGCGCCGAACGCGACCGCCCCAGTGATGTACCGCATGAAGAACACTCCCTTGTGCTCGAAGGTGTAGATGCCGGACCGGAGTCTGGCCCAACCGCGCACCGAAAAGCACCCTGATCGTGCATCAGGCGATCGCTTTGAGTCGTTGAATGAAAGCTGAGGGTAATGGCGCAAACGAGTCGGAGGTGGACGAAGGGGGGCGGGTTGCCCGGTGTGCGGCCAGCGGGGATGCCCCGCCCGTCATGCTCGTGGCATGAGCCGTTCGTGGCCGGAAGGGAGGAATCCGGCCGCCGACCGGTCGTTCGGGAGGGTTTCGATCTCCGTCGATTGGCCGAAGAGGAGGGCCGGAGGCGGCCTCCGGGCAGCCCGGCCCGCCGGCCGGGGTAAGAGGCGCCCCGCCCGGGGCCGGCTTACCTCTCGGGCCGGTGCCGTCTCACCCGTCCCCGATCCGGGTCGGCTCCCCGTCCGGGCGGCGCCGCCCGCCCGTGCCCGCCCTCAGGCCTGCCCGGTCTCGAAGCGGCTCACCTTGCCGTCCGCCACCGTGAACGACCAGCGCGTACGCATCGCCCCCCAGGTGTCGTTGCGGTAGTTCGCCACCAAGGACCGCCCGCCGTCCGACTCCGACTCCACGTCCATGTGTCCGCGCGACCCGAAGATCTCCCGGTCGGACCACTGCCGCAGATCCCGGTCGGAGCCGTCGTCGGACATCGTCGCGTCGGGCGTGAGCGCGGCGAAGAACGCCTGCTCGTCGTTGCTGTTGAGGGCGGTGACCAGGGCGCGCACCGCGGGGTCGGACAGCTGGTCGGCGGGGATGGTCATGGCGGGGCTCCTTGGTTCTCAGGGCCTGTCCGATGGGTCAGGCCCTGGGCGGGGTGGCGGGCTTTCGTCCGGGCTTGCGGAAGACGGAGAGGATCAGGGTGAGCGCGGTGCCGGCCACCGCCCAGGCGGAGAGCACCAGCAGGGGGCAGGTCACCGCCGCGCCGCGGAAGTAGGCGAGCGAACGCGCCGTCCAGGTGCCCGCGCCCGGCGGGAGGGCGGGGCCGATGGCCCGCCAGAACGGGGGCAGCAGGGGGTAGGGGTAGGCGCCGCCCGCGCTCGGGTTGCCGAGGATGACGATCAGCAGGATCGCCAGGCCGATGCCGACGATGCCCAGCAGGGCCTGGCAGGCCAGGGTGGTGGCGCCGACCGCGAAGACGACCAGTGCGCCCAGGCCCCACAGTCCGAAGAAGGTGCCGGGCAGTGCGCCCAGGACGGGTCCGACGACGATCGTGCCGGCCAGCCCGGCGGCGATCGCGTACACGGCCAGCGCGGCCAGCCGGATGACCGCCCGGTGCCCGTTGGAGGGGCGCGCCCCGGCGCTGATCGCGAGGATCGCGGCGCACAGATAGCCGCCGACGCACCAGCCGACGACGAGGTAGAAGGACGACAGGCTGCGGGCGTCGTCCCGGTCGGTGGGGGCCACGTCCACCGTGCGTACGGTGCGCCGCTCGGCCTTCTCGGCCGCGCGGACGACCAGCTCGACCGCCTGGGAGAGGGAGGCGCCGCCGCCGCTCGCCACCAGGAGCCGGTCGCTGCTGCCGCGCGGGTCGACGATCAGTGCGCCGTCGATCGTCCGGTCCTCGATCTGGCGCCGCGCCGCGCGTTCGGACGCCGCCGTGCGCGGGTCCAGCGGTGAGCCGGGCAGGCGGTCCAGTTTGCGCACCAGCTGTCCGGCGGCGGGCGGGGGAGCGACCACGGCGAACGGCACGTCGACCGGCTTGGGCCGGTGGAAGGCTCCGGCGTAGGACGCGATGAACGCGATCATCAGGCCCAGGACGCCGAGCACCAGCAGCGAGGCGTGCGGTGTCACCGCGCTCTTCACCTCCCCGAGGAAGGTGGTGCGGGTGCGGTCCTCCGTCGTGGGCATGCGTCGCTCCTCGCCACACCTGTGCCGCCGTTATGAGGCTTTTGCTCCTTCATCTTCCGGTGGGCGGCGAGGGTGCGCAGACCGGGTGGGGCTGATCGGCGGACGGCGGGAGGCGGCCCCGGCGTGGCGTTCGTACGAATGTTCGATGTCCGGGTTATGGTGGAGAGGAGGAACGAGGGACACAGGGTCGGCCGGGGGGCGGATGAGGTGCAGGAGGTGTGGATGCCCGGGTTCACGCATCTGCACACCGCTTCGGGGTTCTCCCTGCGCTACGGCGCCTCCCATCCGGAGCGGCTCGCCGAGCGCGCCGCCGAGCGCGGTATGGACGCCCTCGCGCTGACCGACCGGGACGGGCTCTCCGGCGCCGTACGCTTCGCCAAGGCCGCCGCCGAGGCCGGCATCCGCCCGCTGTTCGGCAGTGAACTCGCCGTGGCGGAGCGCGTACCGGACCCCGCGGCCGCCGCGGCCACCGCGCGACGGCGCACCCCGGTGCGCGGCGGCGCCTTCCTCGACGAGTCCGCCGCCCGCGCCGTCTTCCTGGCCCGCGACGGAGCGGCCGGCTGGGCCGCCCTGTGCCGGCTGGTTTCGGCCGCCCACGCGGGCCGGGCCGAGCAGCCCGTCCTCCCCTGGAGCGCCCTGGAGTCCGCCTCGGCCGGACTGACCGTGCTGCTGGGACCGGACTCCGAGGTCGGCCGGGCGCTGGCCGCCGGCCGCCCGGACCGCGCCGCCCGGCTCATCACCCCCTGGCGGGAGCTGTACGGCCAGGCGCTGCGCCTGGAGGTCGTCGACCACGGCCGGTCCGGCGGCGGCCCCGGCTCCTCGCGGCTGGCCGCCCGCACCCTCGGCTTCGCCGTCGACCAGGGCGTCCGCGCCGTGCTGACCAACGCGGTCCGCTACGCCGACCCCGGCCAGGGCCCGGTGGCCGACGTCCTGGACTCCGCCCGCCGCCTGGTGCCGGTGGACCCGCGCCGCCCCGAGGCCCTCGACGGCGGCGAGCGCTGGCTCAAGGACACCGCCGCGATGAGCCGCGTCGCCGAACGGGTCGCCGAGGCGGCCGGCTTCCGGCGCGGCCTGGCGCACCGCCTGCTCGCCATGACCGAGGAGACCGCGGGCGAGTGCCTGGTGGACCCGCAGGACGACATCGGGCTCGGCCGGATCCACTTCCCCGAGCCCCGGCTGGTGGGCGCGGAGCACCGCACCGCCGCCCGGGTGCTGCGCTCGCGCTGCGCCGCCGGCATGGTGCTGCACGGCTACGACCGCGACCGCGGGCGCTGGGCGCGGCTCCACGACGAACTGCGCACGATCGAACGGCTCGGCTACCCCTCGTACTTCCTGACGGTCGCTCGGGTCGTGGACGACATACGGGAGCGGGGCATCCGGGTCGCGGCCCGCGGGTCCGGCGCCGGCTCCCTGGTCAACCACCTCCTGGGCATCGCACACGCCGACCCGGTCGCGCACGGGCTGCTGATGGAGCGCTTCCTGTCCGAACGGCGGGCGGCGCTGCCGGACATCGACATCGACGTGGAGTCCGCCCGCCGGCTGGAGGTCTACCGCGCGATCTTCGACCGCTTCGGCGCGGAGCGGGTCGCGACGGTCTCGATGCCCGAGACCTACCGCGTACGGCACGCCGTACGGGACGTGGGCGCCGCCCTGGGCATGGACCCGGCGCGGGTGGACCGGCTCGCCAAGGCCTTCCCGCACATCCGCGCCCGCGACGCCCGGGCGGCGCTGGCGGAGCTGCCGGAGCTGCGCGGGGTGCGGGAGGCCGGCACCGAACGGCTGTGGCGGCTGGTCGAGGCGCTGGACGCGCTGCCGCGCGGGATCGCCATGCACCCGTGCGGGGTGCTGCTCTCCGACGCCACGCTGCTGGACCGCACGCCCGTCGTGCCCACCAGCGGCGAGGGCTTTGCGATGTCGCAGTTCGACAAGGACGACGTGGAGGAGATGGGGCTGCTCAAGCTCGATGTGCTGGGCGTGCGGATGCAGTCCGCGATGGCGCACGCGGTCGCCGAGATCGGCCGGGCCACGGGGCGCCGGCTCGACCTCGACGACCCCGCGCAGGTGCCGCCCGGCGACCCGGCCACCTACGACCTGATCCGCTCGACCGAGACCCTGGGCTGCTTCCAGATCGAGTCGCCGGGCCAGCGCGACCTGATCGGACGGCTGCAGCCGGCCACCTTCCACGACCTGGTCGTCGACATCTCCCTGTTCCGCCCGGGGCCGGTCGCCGCCGACATGGTGCGGCCCTTCGTCGAGGCCCGGCACGGCCGCAAGCCCGTCCGCTATCCGCACCCCGACCTGGAGGAACCGCTGCGCGAGACCTACGGGGTGGTGGTCTTCCACGAGCAGATCATCGAGATGCTGCGGATCATGACGGGCTGCGCGCGGGACGAGGCGGACGAGAAGCGGCGCGCGCTGTCGGATCCGGAGCTGCGGGGCCGGGTGAGCGCCTGGTTCGCCCGGTGCGCCGAGCGGCGCGGGTACGCCCCCGAGGTGATCGCCCGCACCTGGGAGATCGTCGAGGCCTTCGGTTCGTACGGCTTCTGCAAGGCGCATGCGGTGGCCTTCGCGGTGCCCACCTACCAGTCCGCCTGGCTCAAGGCGCACCACCCCGCGGCCTTCTACGCCGGGCTGCTCACCCATGACCCGGGGATGTATCCCAAGCGGCTGCTGCTGGCGGACGCGCGGCGGCGCGGGGTGCCGGTGCTGCCGCTGGACGTGAACCGTTCGGCGGTCGCCCACCGGATCGAACTGGTGTCCGGTGTAGAGGGTTCCCGCGGTGTCTGGGGACTGCGGCTCGCCCTCGGTGACGTCCACGGCATGAGCGAGGCCGAGGCGCATCGGATCGCGGCCGGGCAGCCCTACCGCTCCCTGCAGGACCTGTGGCAGCGGGCCCGGCCGTCCCGCCCGGTGGCCGAACGCCTCGCCCGGGTGGGCGCGTTGGACGCCTTCGGCGCCAACCGCCGCGATCTGCTGCTGTACGTCGCCGAGCTGCACCATCACGGACGGCAGGCGTCCGGCGGCCAGCTGACGCTGAGCATGGGGCAGGAGACGGGGGCCACTGCGGGCGGAGCCGGGAGCGTGGGGGAGGCCGATCCGGTCCAGCCGGTGGGGCTGCCCGACCTCGACGACGTCGAACGGCTCAGCGCCGAGCTGGGCGTCCTCGGGATGGACGCCTCCCGCCATCTGATGGCCGACCACCAGGAGTTCCTCGCGGAGCTGGGCGCGCTGCCGGCCCGGCTGCTGCAAAGCGCCGGGCACGGCGAGACGGTGTTGGTGGCCGGCGCCAAGGCGGCCACCCAGACACCGCCGATCCGCTCCGGCCACCGGGTCATCTTCACCACCCTCGACGACAGCACGGGGCTGGTCGACTGCGCCTTCTTCGAGGACAGCCACGAGGCCTGCGCCCACACCGTCTTCCACTCCTGGCTGCTGCTGGTGCGCGGGACGGTCCAGCGGCGCGGGCCGCGCAGCCTCAGCGTGGTCGGCGCGGCCGCCTGGAACCTCGCCGAGCTGGCCGAACTCCGCCACGAGGGCGGCCTGGAGGCGGTCGCCGCCCGGCTCGCCGAGGGGCCGGACCGTCCCCCGCGCCCCGTCCGGGAGGGGGCGCCCCCGGCGGCCGGGACGGACAAGGAGTCCGGCGCGGAACCCGGCAAGGAGACCGAGGCCGCCGGCACCCCGGGCCGCACCATCCGGCTGGAGACCGGCTATGAGCTGCACCCCTGGGCCGACCTCCAGCCCCCGGGCGAACGCGCCGCCACCGGCCGCAAGTTGTGGCACTCCAGCCCGGGGAGCGCGGGATGAGCGCCCCCGGTCTGGAGCCCCCCGGCGCCGCGCGGCCGCCGGGCATGCTCCATGTACGGTTCGGGGCCGCCGGCGACGCCCCCGTCGGCGCCGCGGAGTTCGAGCGGCTGCTGGCACTGCTGGCGCAGTTCACCCCGATGATCGAGGCGCTGCCGCCGGACGCCGCGCTGGCGGACGTCCGCGGCGCGCTGCGCTACTTCGACCGGGACGCGGCGGGTATCGCCGAGCTGATCCGGCTGCGCGCGCTGGCCTGGCACGGTGTGCGCTGCACGATCGGGATCGCCGCCAACCCGCTGCTCGCCCGGATGGCGGCCCAGGGGGCGGCGCCCGGGCAGATCCGGGTCGTCCCCGACGACGCCGCGGCCGTCGCGGCCTTCCTCGACCGCCGGCCGGCGTCCGCGCTGCTCGGCGTCGGCCCGGCGACCGCGCGCGCCCTGTCCGCGTACGGGCTCGACAGCGTCGGCCGGATCGCCGCCGCACCGCCCGCGACCCTGCAGCGGATCCTCGGTGCGAAGACCGGCCGGATGGTGTACGAACGAGCCCGTGGCATCGATCCGACACCGGTCGTGCCCAATGCCGCGGCCCGCTCGATGGGCGCCGAACACCGCTTCGTCCACGACGAGCTGGATCCGGCCAGGCGCCGCCGGGCGCTGCTCTCGCTCGCCGACGGCCTCGGGGCCCGGATGCGCGCGAGCGGGCAGGTGGCCCGCGCGCTCACCCTCACCGTCCGCTACGCCGACCGCTCCACGACGACCCGCACCCGGCGGCTGGACGAGCCGACCGCTCACGGGCCCGCGCTGACCGGGGCGGCCTACGCGCTGCACGCCGCGCTCGGGCTGCAGCGGGCCCGGGTGCGGTCCGTGGCACTGCGCGCCGAGGACCTCTGCCGCGCCGAACTCGCCGCCCACCAGCTGACCTTCGACCCGTCCGACGACAAGGCGCACCGCATCGAGGCGGCCGCCGACCGGGCCAGGGCGCGCTTCGGCACCGGTGCCGTGCGTCCCGCGGCCACCCTCGGCGGAGCCGGCCACCGGCCTCAGTCGTAGAGCCGCTCCGCATACCGCGGGCCGTAGTGCTCCATCAGCTCCTCCAGGGATCTGTCCTGGTCCTCAAGGCTCCTGACGATCCGGGCCCGCGAGGGCAGCGCGTCCGGCTGCCAGGTCTCCGGCTTCCACAGCTGCGCGCGCAGCAGGGCCTTGGAGCAGTGGTAGAAGACCTCCTCCACCTCCACCAGCAGCGCCAGCCGCGGGCGGTGGCCCTTGACTGTCAGCGCGTCGAAGAACGGGGCGTCCCGCAGCAGCCGGGCGCGGCCGTTGATGCGCAGGGTGTCACCGCGCCCCGGAACGAGGTAGTTCAGCCCGACCCGGGGATTGGCCAGGATGTTCAAGAAGCCGTCCGCGCGCCTGTTGCCGGGGCGGTCCGGGATCACCAAGGTGGTGTCGTCCAGGACATGGGTGAAGCCCGCGGGGTCGCCCTTGGGGGAGACGTCGCACCAGCCCCGCGCGTCCGCGGTGGCCATCATGCAGAACGGCGAGCGCGCCAGCCACTCGCGGTCGAGGTCGTGCAGCCGATGGCGGGTCTTGTGAGCGGCGTGGGACGTGGGCTCGCCGATCAGTTCGCGCAGTTCCTCCTCCGACGAGACCTCCTCGATCCCGGCCGGATCCGCCGTCCGTGCGGTCTCCATGTGCGCACCCCCCGTTCACTCCTTGGTCAAGGCATTACCGACTGTAGGCGACGGGACTGACAGCCGCACCGCCGCGGCACAGGAGTGAGGCGCAGGACACGGCGCGGGAGGGAACCCGCCGCCGGACGATCTGGGCATACGGTGAAGATTGCGTGTTGTTTCCTTCACCGTCACACCGCTGGTACACCCTGCTTACTCGGCCGTAACTTACTTGCCAGTCAACTGCGTTGGCCCTTGCGATCCGGATCGCAGGTGAACGGCTCACGGAGCACTTCGGAGTCCCCTCACCCCCGCAAGGAGCATCGTATGAAGCTGCGCTGGTCACGAACGCTCACCCTCCTCCCCGCCCTCGCCCTGGCCCTCGGCGTCACCACCGCCCCGGCCGCTGCCGCCCCCACCGTCAGCAGCGGCTGGAACAACTACTCCTGCAAGCCCTCCGCCGCCCACCCCCGGCCGGTGATCCTGGTACACGGCACGTTCGGCAACTCCGTCGACAACTGGCTCGGCCTCGCGCCCTACTTGGTGGCCCGCGGCTACTGCGTCTTCTCCCTGGACTACGGCCAGTTGCCCGGCGTCCCGCTCTTCCACGGCCTGGGCCCGGTGGACGCCTCCGCCCGGCAGCTCGCCTCGTACGTCGACCGGGTGCTGGCCGCCACCGGGGCGAGCAGGACCGATCTGGTCGGCCACTCGCAGGGCGGCATGATGCCCCGGGTGTACCTGAAGTTCCACGGTGGCGCGAAGAAGGTGAACGCGCTGGTCGGACTGGCTCCCGACAACCACGGCACCGACCTGGACGGCCTGACCCGGCTGCTGGACCTGTTCCCCGGCGCCAAGGGCCACCTCGAAGGGCTGACCCCTGGTCTGACCGACCAGATCGTCGGCTCCGAGGTCCTCAACCGCCTCAACGAGGGCGGCGACACCGTCCCCGGGGTGCACTACACCGTGATCGCGACGAAGTACGACGAGGTCGTCACGCCCTACCGGAGCGGCTTCCTCGACGGCCCCGACGTGCGCAACGTCCTGCTCCAGGACCTGTGTCCGGCCGACCTCTCCGAGCATCTGGCCATCGGGCTCGGCGACCGCCTCGCCTTCCACGAGACGGCCAACGCCCTCGACCCGGCGCACGCGACCCCGACCACCTGCCTCTCCGGCTGACCGGAGCCGGCCCGGCCTGCCACCCGCGGGCCGGGCCGTCCTCTCCGGTGGCGCCGGAGGCGCCGGTCTCAGAAGTCCAGCAGCGCCTCGGCGCACTCCTCCGCCAACTCCTCGGCGTGCGGCGGCAGCGGCGTTCCGCCGCGCAGATGACGGCGTACCAGCGACAGCGGCACATCGACGACGGCGAGTGACACCCGGTCCAGACTCTCGGTGCCGTGGACGCCCAGTGCGCCCGCGAGCGCCGCCAAAGAGGCCCGCACCCGCATGTTCCCCTCGTTCGCGCGCCGCAGATGGTCGTCCGACCAGTCGTCCCGCCCGAATTCATGGGCGCCGTACAGCAGCAGCGCGGCCTCCTGCGGATGGGCGCGGCTCCAGGCCACGACGTGCCGGGCGGCCGCCCGGCCTCCGGCGCGCGGGTCGTTCGACGACTCCAGGGCCTTGAAGTACCCCTGTTGAAAGCCCTCGACGGTCCGCAGCCACACCTCGGCCAGCAGCGCCGAGCGGCCGGCGAAGCGGTGGTAGAGCGACCCGCTGGTCGCGCCGACGGCCGCCGCGACCGCGGACATGGTCACGCCCGCGGGCCCGGACTCGGCCGCCAGTCGTACGGCGGCGTCGAGCAGCTGCGGGGTCTCGAAACGAGGTGGCCTGGCCATGTTCTAGAGGGTACTCTCCACTATATTAGAGGACACTCTCTAGAAAGGTCTCTCTGAAACCTCTCGCGGCAACGCGCCGGCGCAGCGTGCCGACGCGCCCGCGGTGCCGGAACGGCGGACGGGGAGACCGGAAAGGTCTGCGCCCATGGGCGTCTACAACGTGCACGAGCGGGAGCTGCCGGTGCCCGCGGCCGAGGCCGGCCTGCTGATCGACGGCCTGTCCGGCGACGGCGACCGCCTCTGGCCGCGCGGCGACTGGCCCCCGATGCTGCTCGACGGGCCGCTGGCGCCGGGAGTGGCCGGCGGCCACGGCCCGGTCCGCTACACCGTGGCGGCGTACGAACCGGGCCGGTGGGTGCGCTTCACCTTCAGCGGGCCGCGCGGCTTCGACGGCTTCCACGAATACACCGTCCATCCGCTCGCACCGGACCGCACCCTGCTGCGCCACACCCTCGCCATGCGCGCCCACGGCCTCGCCCGGCTCACCTGGCCGCTGGCCTACCGGCACTTCCACGACGCCGTCCTGGAGGACAGCCTGGACGGCGCCGAGCGGGCCTGCACGGGCACCGTCGCCCGGCCCGCCCGCTGGAACGGCTACACCCGCCTGCTGCGCCGCCTGAGCCGGTGACCCCGACGCCGCGCGGGAACCGCTCCGCGGGCCCGTCCGGTGGGTCGCGGCCGGGCCCCGACCGCGACCCACCGGACGTCGCCTAAGGGTTGTCCGAGGGGGCCAGGGCCTAGCGCAGGCCCCGGCGCAGCGTCAGAAAACCGCAGGCGGCGCACGCGAGCACCGCCGGGATCACCAGCAGCCATCCGGAGAAGGCCAGGACCGCCGCGGTCAGCAGCGAGCTGGCCACCACGCCGCACCACAGGGGAGTGCGGCGCGGCAGCAGCACCAGCGCGGCGGCCAGTCCGGCGAGGGTCACCGCCGCCAGGCAGGTGGCGGTGGCCCTCATCAGCAGGTCCAGATCGGCGCCGCCCCATCCGGCCGCCGCCCCCACCGCCACGGCCGTCCCGCCCAGCACCGCGAGCGAGCGCCGCGGCACCTCGCCCGGCGCACCGCCCTTGGCCAGCAGGCGCGGCGCCGCGCCGTCCCGGCCCAGCGCCGCACCGAGCCGGGAGGCCCCGGCCAGGTACGAGTTGACCGCCCCGAAGGTGAGGAAGAGCGCGGCCGCGGCGGCCACCGGGCGGGCGGCGGAGCCCACGCTCCGGGCGAGCAGTTCGGTCAGCGGGGTGTCGGTGTCGGCCGCCGCCGGGCCCAGCACACCGATCGTGACCACCGCGAGCCCCAGGTAGAGCACGGTGATGACGAGCAGCGTACGGCGCGTCACCCGCGGCAGGTCGCGCCGCGGATCGGCGAACTCGCCCGACAGATGGCTGGCCGCCTCCCAGCCGGCGAACGCGAAGAACAGCACCGAGGCCGCCGCCCCGACCGACGGCCAGCCGCCGGGCAGGAACGGTGTGAAGTGCGCGGCGGACATCTGCGGCGCGGCGGTCAGTACCGTGCACAGCAGCACCGCCGCCAGCAGCCCGCCCAGCAGCAGCTGGACCCGGCCCGACATCCGCAGCCCGACCGCGTTGGAGACCAGCGACCCCGCCAGCACCGCGCCGGCGACGGCATACGCCCCCGCCTCCCCCCAACCGGCCGCGTCGGCCACGTACTTCCCGCCGATCCAGGCCGCCGAGACGACGCCGATCGGCACCGCGCCGTAGAACCACCACCCCACCACGGCCGCGGCCCGCGGCCCGATCGCCCGGTGCACATACGTGGCCACGCCCCCGCCGTCGGGGAACCGCGCCCCGAGCGCCGCGAAGGAGGCGGCCACCGGCACACACATCGCCAGCAGCACCACCCACGCCAGGATCGAGGCGGGGCCGGCCGCGGCGGCGGCCAGGGACGGCAGGGTCAGGACACCGGGGCCGAGCACCGCACCGGCACACAACGCGGTACCGCTGCCGATGCCCAGCCGCCGTATATCCGCCCGTTCAGGGGCGGCAAGGGATGTTTCTTGTACGGTCACAGTCGCAGAAGGTAACCGTCTGGTTGATCGATATGGTCTCCGGCCGAACGAAATTCGGCAGCTGGGCCACCATGGTTCCCATGGACGACATTGATTCGGCGATTGTCCGCGAACTGCAGCGCGATGCACGGCAGACCAACCGCGAGCTGGCCCGCATGCTCAACATCGCGCCCTCCACCTGCCTGGAGCGGGTCCGAGCGCTGCGCGCCCGCGGCGTGATCACCGGCTACCGCGCCAGGGTGGACCTGCGCGCCCTCAACCGCCCCGTACAGGCGCTGCTCACCATCCGCATCCGCCCCATGAACCGCGAGGTCATCGAGCGCTTCAAGACCTTTCTGACCTCGCTGCCCGAAGTGCTCAGCGTCTACGTCGTCGCGGGCGGCGACGACTTCCTGGTCCATGTCGCCGTCCCGGACGTCGACCGGCTGCACACCCTGCTGATGGACCAGGTCTTCAAGCGCCGCGAAGTCGTCGACTGCCGCAGCTCCTTCATCTACCAGCACGTCGCCAACGACATCATCGAACCGCTGCCCTGAACGGACCGCAACGGCGCGACGCCGCCCCCGGTCCACGAGGGGCGGCGTCGCTTCCCCGGAGGGGCCGGATGCCGGGGTACGGGGCCGGGTCAGCCGCGGTGGCGGGCGGCCCGGCGGCGGGAGGTGGCGAACAGCACCCCGGCGCCCGCGGCCAGCACCGCCGCGCCGCCGATGGCTATCGGGGCGGTCGAGCCGTCACCACCGGTCTCGGCCAGCCGCTGCCCGGCGAGCGGCTTGGTGCCCCCGTCGGGCCGTGCGGCGTTGCCGTCGTGCGCGGCGCCGTTGTCTCCGGCGAGTGCCGGCCGGTCGGCGCCGGCCTGGGGTGCCGCGTGGTCGTGGCCGCCCGCGCCGGCCCCCTGGTGGCTGTGCTGGCGCAGATCCGCCGACGCCTTCTCGGCGCCCGCGGCGATCTGGGTGTCCGTCGGCGCGGAGGCGGTCGGCGCGGGCGCCGCGGCGGAGCCCCCGGAGCCGGCCTTGTCCTTCCCGAAGACCACGTCGGAGCAGGTGTAGAACGCCTCGGGGCTGTCCGACCGCTGCCAGATGCTGTAGATCAGATGGCGCCCGGACCGCGCCGGCACCTTTCCGTCGAAGACGTACTCCCCGTTGGTCAGCGTCGGGTCGGTCACCTTCGCGAAGGGCTTCGCCTCCAGGTCCGACCACTTCAGCGGCTTGGTCGGGTCATAGCCGGCCTTGGTGAGGTACAGCTCGAAGGAGCCCCTGTGCGGGGCGGTGGCCTTGTAGTGGAACGTGTGCTTGCCGGCCCGCATCTTGGAGGACGGCCAGTCGGCGCGCGGCAGGTCCAGGCCCTTGAACGCGGCGTCGCCGCCGCTGCAGAGCTTGCCGTCGGGGATCTTCTCCTTCGACTTGCCGCCGGCGTTGCCGTCCCGGACCCCGTTCCAGTCGTAGAACGCCTGCGCCCCACCGGCCTGCACGGCGGCCTTGCACGCCGCGGACCGCGGGCTCTCCGGCCCCTCCGCGTAGCAGGCGAAGACCCGGCTGACCGGATCCGACATCGAACCGTGCGCGGCCGCCGGGCTCGCGGTCAGGACGGTGAGCGCGAGCGGGGCGATACCGACCAGCGCGATCCCGGTGGCCTTGCGACGAGCGGTCATCGTGGGGGTCTCCTTCATCCGTTGCGTCGAGAGGGGGCAAGGGGCGGCGATGTGGTGGGGGGTCGGGATGCGTGCGCCCGCGCCGCCCCCCGGAGTACGGCGCCGACGACCCGCAACGCCGCCTTGCGAGAAGCACGCTAGCCCCGCTGAACAGCGGATTTGAGGCCCGAAGGACGATCCTGAGGATCTTTATGGTGGGCTTAAGGCATGGCTAAGCGGGGCCACAGGAAGGCGGGGAGGAACCGGGCATCGAAGCGGTGGGCCCGCGCCGGGCTCGGGGGGCGGGATGTGCCCGACGCCCCGTCACCCGATGCCCCGTCACCCGACGGCCTCAGCCTCGCCCCACCTCCCGTACGTAGCGCCACTCCTCGGCGAACGGCCGGTAGCCGAGGCGCCGGTTGATCGTGCGCATCGGGGTGTTGGCGGCGTCGTTGCCGGTGAACGCCTCGGTGCAGCCGTGGTCGCGGGCGCGGTGGAGGGAGGCGGTCTTGGCCAGGCGGGCCAGGCCCCGGCCGCGGAAGGCGCGGCGGATGCCGGTCATGGCGGAGGCGTAGCGGCCCAGGCCGTCGGTCGCCGCCAGGCTGAAGGCGGCGAGCTCGCCGTCGACGGTCACCACCGAGGTGAGGTCCAGGTCGATATGCGGGTGCTCCCAGGTGTGCCGCAGCCAGTCCTCGTAGGCCATGGCGTCGCTCGCGACATCGCCCGGCTCGTCGGCGCCGGCCTCGGCGTCCGCCTCGGCGGCCGCCGCGTACAGGGGGCGTGGGTCGGCCTCCTGCTCCGCGCCGGTGAGCAGCCGGACACCGGCCGGCAGGGCGGACGGGAGCGGCGGCAGCCCGACCGCCGCGAGATCGAGGCGGAGGTGGCGGACCGGGCGGGTGCGGCGGTAGCCGTGGCGCCGGGCGAAGGCGTGCGCGCCGGGTTCGTCGAGCGCCCAGACGAAGAGGCGGTCGGCGCCCGCCGCCGCGAGGTGCTCCTCGGCCGCGGCCAGCAGGGCCCGGCCCGCGCCCCGGCCGCGGTGGCCGGGGTGGACGTGCAAGGCCGCCGCGGCCCGGCCCGGGACGCGACTGCCGGGCAGCAGCGCCGCGCGGACCGAGCCGACGATCCGGCCGTCCAGCTCGGCGACGAACAGCCGCAGACGCTGCGCCGCACAGGCGGTGGAGACCTCCCAGGCGACCCCCTGCGGAGTGCTGAGCCGATGGGGCACGCCGGCCCGTCGCAGGTCGGCGACGGACTTGGCGTCGGCGGGGCGGAAGTCGCGCACGGTGAGCGTCATGGAGGCGGACGGTACGCGCCGATGCTCCGTTTTGCCGCCCCTTTTCCGGTGGACGGGGCGCGGTTTGCCTCCGCTTTTCCGCACCGCGGTAAGCGGGTGGCTCATTCCGGACGGGCCCGGCCCAACATAAGTGGCCCATGCAACTATCCGGGCGTACGGTGGCCGTGCGGGCCGTCGCCGGGACGCGGCGGCCCGCCGCCCACGTATGGAGGGAGCCGCGAACATGTGCGGAATCACCGGATGGATCTCCTACGACAACGACCTGACCACCCAGCGGCCGACGCTGGAGGCGATGACCGCGACCATGGCCTGCCGCGGCCCGGACGCGGCCGGCAGCTGGCTCGCCGCCCACGCCGCGTTCGGCCACCGCCGGCTCGCCGTCATCGACATCGACGGCGGCGCACAGCCCATGACCGCCGAGCACGACGGCCGCACCCTGGTCGTCACGACGTACAGCGGCGAGGTCTACAACTACCGCGAACTGCGCGCCGAGTTGGCGGGGCTGGGCCACTCCTTCCGCACCAACAGCGACACCGAAGTGGTGCTGCACGCCTACCTCCAGTGGGGCGAGGCGTGCGCCGAGCGCCTCAACGGCATGTACGCCTTCGCGCTCTGGGACCCCCGCACCGAGGAACTGCTGCTGATCCGCGACCGGATGGGCATCAAGCCGCTCTACTACCACCCCACCCCCGACGGAGTGCTCTTCGGCTCCGAGCCCAAGGCGATCCTCGCCCACCCCGCGGTGCGGCCCACCGTCGACGCCGAGGGCCTCGCCGAGCTGATCAGCTTCACCAAGACGCCGGGGCACGCCGTCTACCAGGGCATGCACGAGGTCCGCCCCGGCCATCTCGTCCGCGTCAGCCGCGGCGGGCTGACCGTCCGGCGCTACTGGGCCCTGGAGGCCCGCGAGCACACCGACGGCCTCGACACCACCGTCGCCCACATCCGCGAGCTGCTCGACGACATCGTCGCCCGCCAGCTGATCGCCGATGTGCCGCTGTGCACCCTGCTCTCCGGCGGCCTGGACTCCTCCGTCATCACCGCGCTCGCCGCCGGCGAGCTGGCCGCCCAAGGCGGCGGCCCGGTGCGCTCGTTCGCCGTGGACTTCGCCGGCTACACCGAGCACTTCCGGCCCGACGACCTGCGCGGCACGCCCGACGGGCCGTACGCCCACGCCCTGGCCGAGCACGTCCGCTCCGACCACCGCGACATCGTCCTGGACACCGCCGCCCTGATGGACCCCGGTCACCGCGCCGCGGTGCTCGCCGCCCGCGACCTGCCCAACGGCTTCGGCGACGGCGACACCTCCCTGTACCTGCTGTTCAAGGCCGTCCGCGAGCAGTCCACGGTCGCCCTGTCCGGGGAGTCCGCGGACGAGGTCTTCGGCGGCTACCGCTGGTTCCACGACCCCGCGGCCGTGCACGCCGACACCTTCCCCTGGATCGCGGCGGGCATCGCCAGTCGCTTCGCCGGCGGCGACGCGGTGCGCGAGGCGCTGCTCGACCCCGGCCTGCTCGACAAGATCGACCTGCCCGGATACCAGGCCCGCCGCTACCACGAGGCGCTCGCCGAAGTCCCCTACCTCGACTCCGACACCGGCCTCCAGCGCCGGATGCGCGAGGTCAGCCATCTGCACCTGACCCGCTTCGTGCAGATCCTGCTCGACCGCAAGGACCGGGCCAGCATGGCCGTCGGCCTGGAGGTCCGGGTCCCGTTCTGCGACCACCGCCTCGTCGAGTACGTCTTCAACACCCCCTGGTCGATGAAGACCTTCGACGGCCGGGAGAAGTCGCTGCTGCGCGCCGCCACCCGCGACGTGCTGCCCGACCTGGTCGCCGACCGCGTCAAGAGCCCGTACCCCAGCACCCAGGACCCGCGCTACGCCGAGGCGCTGCGCGCCGAGCTGAAGGACCTGGCCGCCGACCGCGACGCCCCCGTCCGACCACTGCTGGACACCGGCGCCCTCGCCGAGGCCACCGCGGACGGCGCGACCAGCGACATCCGCCCCGCGGCCGAACTGGCCCTGGGCATGGACGCCTGGCTGCGCACGACCGGTACCACCCTGCGGCTGTAGGCCTGCCCGACGGGGCGTGGCCGGGTGCGCGGCGCCAAGGCGTGTCCACAAAGCGACAGGCTCCGGAACCTCCCGGCACGCCAGGCGCTCCTGGCGCACAATGAATGAGACAAACACGCGCACCAACGGGTACGAGCGCGCCACGCATCCGGCCTCCCCGGGACGCGGCCCCGCACCCGCCCGCCCCACCACCAGTACCAGGAGCGCCCCGTGTCCCCGCAGGTCTCGACCCTCGTCATCACCATCGACCCGGCCTTGGCCGTCGCGCCGTTCGAGCAGGTACGCACGCAGATCGCGGACCGGGCCAGGGACGGCGCCCTGCCGGTCGGCTACAAGCTCCCCACCGTCCGCGGCCTCGCCGAGGACCTGGGCCTGGCCGCCAACACCGTGGCCAAGGCCTACCGCGCCCTGGAGACCGACGGCGTGATCGAGACCCGCGGCCGCAACGGCAGCTTCATCGCGGCGGCCGGCGAGGCCGCGGACCGGGAGGCCGCCGCGGCCGCCGAGAGCTACGCCCGCCGCGCCCAGCGGCTCGGCCTGGACCACCGCGCCGCCCTCACCGCCGTCGAGAACGCGCTGCGCGCCACGTACGGCGCCGGCGCCTGACCGCCCCCGCCCCGGCCCGCCCCCCACCCACCGGCCCGGCACCCCGCCCACCCGTATCCGAACGGAGCCGTATGCCCGGCAAACAGGCCCTCGTCCGCCGCCCCGGCCCCCGCCTCGCCGACGGCCTGGTCACCCACATCGACCGGCGCCCGGTCGATCCCGCGCTCGCCCTGCGCCAGTGGGAGTCCTACGTACAGACGCTGCGCGACCACGGCTGGCGGACCACCGAGGTGGCCCCCGCCGACGACTGCCCCGACGCGGTCTTCGTCGAGGACACCATGGTCATGTTCCGCAATGTCGCCCTGCTCGCCCGCCCCGGCGCCGACCAGCGCAGATCCGAGGTACCGGACGCCCGCGCGGCGGTCGAGGCGCTGGGCTGCTCCGTCAACGAGATCCGCTCGCCCGGCACCCTGGACGGCGGCGACGTCCTGAAGGTCGGCGACACCGTCTACGTCGGCCGCGGCGGCCGCACCAACGCCGACGGCGTGCGCCAACTCCGGTCCGTCTTCGAGCCGTTGGGCGCCCGTGTGGTCGCCGTACCGGTAACCCGCGTACTGCACCTGAAATCCGCGGTGACCGCCCTCCCGGACGGCACCGTGATCGGCTACCCGCCCCTGGTCGACGACCCCTCCGTCTTCCCCCGCTTCCTTCCCGTCCCCGAGGCGTCCGGCGCCCATGTCGTGCTGCTCGGCGACGGCAGGCTGCTGATGGCGGCCGGCGCGCCCAAGAGCGAGGCGCTCCTCGCCGATCTCGGCTATCAGCCGGTCGTCGTGGACATCGGCGAGTTCGAGAAGCTGGAGGGCTGTGTCACGTGCCTGTCCGTACGCCTGCGCGAGCTGTATGAATGACGGCAGGTCAGGCCGGGGCGGCGCGTGCGCCTTTCCCGGCCGCGCACCGCGCCCCGCCTATCGTGACGCCATGAGCAACCTCGACCTCAGACCCTCGCCCAGCCTGTGCGGCGGCACCGGCCGTACGGGCCCGGTGCGCGACGTCCAGCCCGGCAAGCAGGTGCCGCTCGGAGAGTCCACCGTCGTCCGCAGACTGCTGCCCAACCTCGGCCGGCGGATGGTCGGCGCCTGGTGCTTCGTCGACCACTACGGGCCGGACGACATCGTCGACCAGCCCGGAATGCAGGTGCCGCCGCATCCGCACATGGGCCTGCAGACCGTCAGCTGGCTGCACGAGGGCGAGGTGCTGCACCGCGACAGCCTCGGCAGCCTGCAGACCGTACGCCCGCGCGAACTGGGCCTGATGACGTCCGGCCGGGCCATCGCCCACTCCGAGGAGTCCCCGCACGGCCACGGCCCCCTGCTGCACGGCGCCCAGCTCTGGGTCGCCCTGCCCGACGCGCACCGCGACACCGCGCCGCACTTCGAGCACCACACCGACCTCCCGCTGATCACCGGAGGTGGCGGCCTGACCGCCACCGTGATCCTCGGCGAACTCGCCGGCGCCACCTCGCCCGGCACCACCTACTCCCCGCTGGTCGGTGCCGACCTCGCGCTCACCGCCGGCACCGACACCCGGCTGCCCCTCGACCCCGACTTCGAGTACGCGGCCCTGACCATCTCCGGCGAGACCGAGGTCGACGGCGTCCGGCTGACCCCCGGCGCCCTGCTCTACCTCGGCTGCGGCCGCGGCGAACTCCCGCTGCGCGCCCACTCCGACAGCGGTCTGCTGCTCCTGGGCGGGGAGCCGTTCGAGGAGGAGATCGTGATGTGGTGGAACTTCGTGGGGCGGTCCCACGAGGATATCGCCCGGGCCCGCGACGACTGGGCCGTCGGCACCCGCTTCGGCGAGGTCCTGGGCTACGACGGCGACCGGCTCACCGCCCCCGAGCTTCCGCCGGGCCCCCTCAAGCCGCGGGGGCGGACGCGCTGATCCGGCGCGGGGCGGGCCGCCGAGACGGGCCCGCGCGGGAGCGGTGGCGCGCGCACGGCGCCGGTGCGGCATGACGGCCATTCGTCCAAGCTCCTTAGGGAAGAGGGCAGTGGAGAGCAACCCATGGTGGATTCCGGGAAGTTGAACTCTCCACGAATAGCGGAAGACGATGCGCCGCTTCTCCCGGCATCCAGAGGTGCAAAAATTTGCCGATTCGGCTTGGCAACAACCGGCAATTTTTTGCCGGTTGACACCGGGCAGTACCGGCGCCAATACTCTCCGGGAAGATCATTGAGGCGATATCAAGATCGAATCCCACGCTGTTAGTGGTTGGAGTTCCTTTGGATAGCGTCGGCATACCGGCGGCCCCTTCGGCACCGCAGAGCGGGCCACACGCCTTCGACGCATCGGCGGCCCTGCGCGGCAGTCCCGAATTGATGACGGCTTTTCTGCTCGTGCCGAGCGCGCCCTACGGGCCGGTCGGTTTTGCGGACACGGAGCGCAGGGTTCTCACCCGCCTCAAGGCGACCCATCAAACGGAGGAATCCATTCGGGAAAACCCGCTATGGGAGGCCTACCGGTCTTTCTATGCGGCGATGAACGTCAAACCGAGTGGTGTGTCGACCCCGCTGAAGCAGGCGCTGCGCATCATGCGCCGGGACGCCTACCGGCCGATCCATCCGGTCGTGGACGTCTGCATGGAAATCGAGTACTCGACGCTGTGCAGCTTCCAGGTCTATGACAGCGACCGGATCGGCCGCAGCGTCACCTACGGGCCGGCCGACGGCCCCGGGGCGGAGGACGGGATGCGGCAGGTGCGCGCCGGGGAGCTGGTGCTGTCCGACGAGCACGGCATCATCCACTCGCCCACCTGCGGCAACGGTGCCGGGCGGCTGGTGGGCGACGCATCGGGCTCGGCCCTGATCCGCGTACTGAGGATTCCCGGCATGGACGCGGACACCTTCACCGGAGCCGTCGACGAAGCGGCGCGGCGGCTCTCGGTCGTCGACGTCCTCGTATTGAGCGCGGATTCCCCGACCGGAAAGTGCGGTTGAGCGGGCTCCGCGGGTGACACCTGCGGAGCCCGCAGACGCACGGGTCCCCCCTCTTGCAATTCGGGCATGCAGTCCTGCCCGCGCACAGCACTCACTCTCAACGAAGGAAGACTTGGTATGGGAACGGTCATTGTAGTCGGCGCGGGTGGTTCTGGTCTCAGCGCGGCCATTGAAGCAGCCGAAAACGGCGCCGACGTCATTCTGGTGACCAAAACGCTGTACGAGAGCCAGAAATACAAGTGGGCCTCCACCGGGGGATGCACCTGGAAAACCCACGCCTTCAATGCCGCCGTCGCAGCCGGCGACAGCGTGGCGGCACATGTGCAGGACACCATCGTCGGTGGCTCGCACGCCAACAACCCCGAGCTGGTCGACACCTTATGCAGAGGCGCCCGCGACCTCGTCCACTGGCTGGAGGGTCTTGGCCTGGCCTTCGAGCGCGACACCGACGGGGAATTCGCCACCCGACCGTTCGGCGGCTGCGGAACTCCGCGCGGCGTCTATCTCGAAGACCGTCTCGGCTTCCACATCCAAAGCGTGCTCACCGCTCGCCTCGGTGAGCTGGTGGCCGACGGCCGCATTCGCATCGTCTCCGGTGTGCGCGCCACGAAGGTCCTGCGCGACGCCGACGGCCATGTGAACGGTCTCGAGGCCACGGCCGTGGACACCCTGGAACGCATGGTGATACCCGGCGCCGGGGTGATCCTCGCCGACGGCGGTGGCGCCTCGATGTACGCCCCTTCCGCCGCCTCCATGGACAAGTCCTGCGACGGCATCGCCCTGGGCCTCGCCGCCGGGGCCGGCGTCATCGACATGGAGTTCCTGCAGTTCCACCCCACGGGCCTGGCCTCCGGAGTCCTGACCTTCGACGGCAGCCTGGTCGAGGAGGCCCTCCGCTTCGACGGAGCCCTGCTGCTGAACCGCGACGGCGAGCGCTTCATGCTCGGCCACGACCCGCGCGGCGAGATGGCGACCCGCGACGTGGTGTCCCGCGGCATCTACCGGGAGATCATCGAGGGCCGGGCGTTCGACGACGGCGCCGTCCGGCTGGACATCTCCGCCTGCGCCCACCTGATCCCCACCACCTACCCCGCGCTCGACGAACGGCTCGTCCAGGCCGGCTTCGACCCCCGCAGCGTCACCTCGCTCAAGATCCGCCCCACCGCGCACTTCCTCATGGGCGGTCTGCTCATCAACTCCCGCTCCGAGACCACCGTCCCCGGCCTGTACGCGGCCGGCGAGACCGCGGGCGGCATCCACGGAGCCAACCGGCTCGGCGGCAACGGCCTCTCCGAGTGCCTGGTCTTCGGCCGCATCGCCGGTCGCAACGCCGCCGCCGAGTGCCAGGACAAGGCCGCCGGCGGCGAGATCGAGGTCATCGGCTCGCTCAACCTGCCCTCGCACAAGGGCGGCGACACCCCCGAAACGGTGCTGCAGGACCTGCGCACGGCGATGTACTGGCACGCCGGCCCGGTGCGGACCCGCCGTGGTCTGACCACCATGCTCGGCCTGCTGGAGACCTTCGAACAGCGGGCCGGGCGGCTCGCGTTCACCACCGGCTCCCGCGCCGCCGGCCAGGTGCAGACCGCCACGGACCTGTCCAACCTGCTGCTGGCCTCCCGGCTGATCGTCGAGGGGGCGCTGATGCGCGAGGAGTCGCGCGGAGCCCACTACCGAGACGACTTCCCCCAGCAGTCCGAAGACTTCATCGGCTACAGCGCGGCCCTCAAGGAGGGCCAGCTGGTCTGGGCCCCGTACATGCACACGGCCTGACCACTCGACGCTTCGTCCCCTGTTCCGCCCTTCATGTGCCGCCGCTGCGGAGGCACATGAGCATTCACCCCACCCGGAAAGCATCAGATGGCCGCGACCGGCAAGAACACACCACCCCTCGCCTATGTCCGCTTCGGGGAGAAACCGCTCAGGCGCATCCCCCAGCTGTTCATCGGTCTGGCCCTGTACGGGTTCAGCCTCTCCGTCATGGTCAGGGCCTCACTCGGGGTCAATCCCTGGAGCGTGCTGTACGAAGGCCTGGAGAACTACACACCGCTCAGCTTCGGCGCCATCAGCGCCGTGCTCGGTGTCCTTGTGCTGCTGACCTGGATACCGCTCAAGCAGAAGCCCACGTTCGGGACGATTGCCAACATCATCGTGCTGGCGTTCTCCTCCGACCTCGGTCTCTCCCTCATCCCGGAGGACCTCGGGCTTCCGGTGCGCATCATGCTGCTGATCGGCGGCATCGCCCTCAACGGGCTGTCGATCAGCATCTATGTGGGGGCGCGCTTCGGCCCCGGACCACGTGACGGCCTCATGACGGGGGCGTCGGCCAGCTCGGGCAAGTCCATCCGGCTCATCCGCACCCTCATCGAGATCACGGTCCTGATCATCGGATGGCTCCTGGGCGGCAGCGTGGGGGTCGGCACCGTGCTCTACGCGTTGTGCGTCGGCCCGGTCACCCAGTTCTGCCTCCCGTGGTTCGCCTACCGGGCCGTCGACGAACGCCGGCCCGCCGCGGAGGCGGCCCCGGCCATCGCGTAGTCGGCACGTCCTCCTCCGCGGCGTCGCGGAGGAGGGGGCGGCCGGCGCCCGTGAGGCGTCAGCCGCCCCCGCCGCCTTCGGCCCGGGTGAGGACGACGAACCGCAGATCCTGGTGGTAGGCGGGGACCAGTACGTGGGACACGACGCTGATCTGCTTCCCGCCGAAACGGGGCAGCCGGAACTCGAAACGATGGCCGTCTCCATAGGCGACGACGCGCGGCTCCTCTTCCCACAGCCGCCGGCATTGCGGAGTGCGCAGGAGTTCGTCGCGGAGTGCGCCGAGTTCCGCATTTCCGGGCATCGCCGCAAGCGCGAACCGCAGCTGTGCCAGATAGGTCGCGGCGTGCTCGTGCCAGTGAACGAACTGTTCCCGGGCTTCCTGGGAAGCCAGCGCCCAGCGCAGGAGGTTTGCTCCCGGCTCGTGCACCCAGGGAAACCACTCTTTCATCGCCTGATTACACGCGACGAGGTCCCACACGCTGTCCGTGCAATAGGCGGGGCACGGCATCTGCATATCGAGAAGGGCCTGCAGGGCACCGGTCGGAAGGGCGCCCGTCGCATGCGTCGGCGGTCTGCCTCCCGCGGCGAAACGCCGCAGCGCCATCCGCTCGTCCGGCCCCAGTACCAGCACTTCGCCCAGACGGTCCGCCGTGTCGGGCGACATACGCCCCAGCCCGCCGCGCTCGACATCGCGGTACCACCGCACGCTCACGCCCAACTCGGCCGCGACCTCGGCCTGGGTCAGGGGTTTTCCTTTGCCGAGCTTGCGTCCCGCCTGCGCCCGCCAGGCGCGCAGCAACCCTGGGAGTTCCGGTACGGCAGGGGGTTTCGGGGGAGCCGGCTCATTGCGGGTGAGAGCCGATAACCGATCAGTCATCTTCCGCATTGCCATGCATGCGATTCGCCCCCGTGCCTCATGCCAACGAATGGGCCCCAGCGTACGCCATGGCCTCGAACGACCAAGGTGAGCCATTTCTCCCCGCCGCGCCATAACCGGAGGGACGATGCGGTTATCAAGGCCCGGCCCCATCAGACATTTTACGTTGATTTAATGGAGCGCATACGCGGTCATGGCGGTCATGGCGGTCGTACCTAGGGCGTGGCGGCGGCCGCGGCGTCGACCCCAGTACCGGCCGCGCCCGCCACCCCGTCGACCCGCAGCGGCAGCGACTTCAGACCGTGGATGAAGTTCGAGACGAGCCGCCGCGGCGCGGCGGCGACCGCCAGGGCGGGCAGCAGGCCGGCCGTCTCCTCGTACAGCACCCGCAGTTGCAGGCGGGCGAGGTGCGCGCCCAGGCAGACGTGCGGGCCGTCGCCGAACGAGACATGGGGATTGGGGGTGCGGGCCAGGTCCAGCCGGTGCGGACCGGTGTAGACCCGCTCGTCGTAGTTCGCCGAGCCGTGGAAGACGACGACCTTGTCGCCGGCGCGGATCGGCCGGCCGGCCAGCTCGGTGTCCTGCGCCGCGGTCCGGCGGAACGTCAGCACCGGCGGGTGCCACCGCAGCAGCTCCTCCACGCACGTCGCCGCGCCCACCGCCCCGGTGCGCAGCGCACGGTACGCGTCGGGGTGCCGGGCGAGCGCCAGCAGGCCGCCGGGGGCCGCGCTGCGCACGGTGTCGTTGCCCGCGATGGTCAGCAGGAAGAAGAACATCTCCAGTTCGGGCGTGGCCAGTTCGCGGTCCGAGGCGAGGACGGTCAGCACGTCGTCGCCCGGGTGCCGCCGCTTGTGCGCGGCCAGCTCCCGTGCGAAGGCGAACATGTCCCGCAGCATCGCCGGGGAGCGCGGATCGGCGGGCCGGCCGTCCGGGCCGGACGCCGCGGGGCCCGCCTCGTCGGGGTCCTGGTAGCCGATCACGCGCCGGGTCCAGTCCAGGAGCAGCCCGCGCTCACCGGGCGGCACACCGAGCAGATCGGCGAGGTTGAGCAGCGCGTAGTCGTCCGTGACGGAGGCGACCAGGTCGCAGACGCCGTCCCCGGTGCGCGCCGTGTCGACCGCCGCGGCCAGCAGCCGGCGGGCCCGTTCACGTACCGCCGCCTCGAATCGGTCGATCCGGCCGCGGGTGAAGGCCCGGCTGACCAGACGGCGCAGCCGCCCGTGGTCCGGGGGATCCTGGTTGAGCATCATCCGGCGGATGAACGGCAGGTCGGCGGGGTCGGGGTCGCGGATCTGGGTGGCGCCCCGATGGGAGGAGAAGGTGCGCGCGTCCTTGAGGACCCGTACGACGTCCGCGTGCCGCGTCACCGCCCAGAAGCCGGGGCCGGCGGGCCAGCCCAGCACCTCATGCTCCTCCTGCCAGGCCACCGGGTACCGGTCGCGCAGCAGCCGGTACGCGGCGTGCGGGAGGCCGTCCGCGTAGCCGCGCGGGTCGAAGACGTCCGGCACGGCGTCCGGTTCGCCGGATATCGCGGGCGCGCCCTGAGGGGCGGCGCCCGCGTCCGGATCCGCGGGCCCGGTCATCCCGCCGCCGTCCGCCCGCCGTTGCCGTCGTCGCCGCCGTCGGCCCGCAGGAAGTCCTCCACCGCCCGGATCAGCTCCAGCGGCGTCTCGTCCATGGCGTAGTGCCCGGCCGCCGGCAGCTCGACCAGCTCGGCGCCGGCGAACCACCGCAGCCAGGTCTGCCGCATCAACTCGGCGCTCAGCGCGGGGTCCAGCGCCCCGGCCACCGCCAGCGCCGGCACCGCCGAGCCCTCGACCTCGTCGGCGAACCCCTCCCCGGCCCAGGAGTCCAGCCAGGTCCGGAACGCCTTCGCCTCGCTGCGCTCCAACGACCGCCGCACCATCCGGTCCAGCCAGGCGGCCGGGCGCCGCCCGCCGGAGGTGAGGTCGATGATCAAGCGCCGGTTCTGAGGGGTGTGCGCCGCGGCGGAGAACAGCTCCCACTGCTCCGGCGGCATCGGGAATCCGGAGGCGGGGACCGGCGAGACCCCCACGATCCGGCGTACCCGGTGCGGTGCCGCGGCCAGCACCCGCTGGGCGACGCTGCCGCCCATCGAATGGCCGACGACCGAGAACCGGTCCCAGCCCAGCCGGTCGGCGAGCGCCAGCACATCGGCCGCGCCCTCCGCCGTGGTGTACGCGCCGTCCGCGCCCCGCGCCTCGCCGTAGCCGCGCAGGTCGACCAGCGCGTACTGGAAGGCGTCCCGGTCGAGATCGGGCAGGACCGGGTCGAAGGCGGACCGGTCGGCGAACCAGCCGTGCACGGCGAAGACCTTGTGCGAGCCCGAACCGTGCAGGGCATGGGGCAGTACGAAGGAAGCCACGCTCACTCCAGACGTGTGACGGAACGCGTCGACGGCCCACGGCCACCACCGGGCGGCCACGGGCGATTCCGACCACATTGGCCGTAACCTCCCCGCCGTGCAAGACCCCGCCCCGGCGACACCGCGACGGGCTGGTACGGCCCGCCCGGCACCGGGCAGGCATCTGCGGCATGACCGTCCTCGTCGGAACCTCTGGCTGGCAGTACAAGGACTGGCGCGAGGTCCTCTACCCACCGGACCGGCCGCAGCGGCTGTGGCTGGAGGAGTACGCGCGGCAGTTCGCCACCGTCGAGAGCAACGCCGCCTTCTACCGGCTGCCCGAGGAGAGGACCTTCGCCGACTGGCGGGAGCGGACCCCCGCCGGCTTTGTGATGGCCGTCAAGGCCAGCCGCTATCTGACCCACATCAAGCGGCTGAGTGAGCCGGCGGAGCCGGTCGGCCGGCTGATGACGCGAGCCGCGGCCCTCGGCCCGCGGCTCGGCCCCGTCCTGCTCCAGCTGCCGCCCACGCTGCACGCCGACGCCGCGCTGCTGGACGACTGCCTCGGCTGCTTCCCGGCCGGCACCCGGGTGGCCGTCGAGCCGCGCCACGACTCGTGGTGGACCGAGGAGATCCGCACCGTACTGGAGAGCCGGGGCGCCGCGCTGTGCTGGGCGGACCGGGGCTCCCGGCCCGTGACACCGCTCTGGCGGACCGCCGGCTGGGGGTATCTGCGCTTCCACGAGGGCCGTGCGCAGCCCTCCCCGCGCTACGGAGGGCAGGCGCTGGCCACCTGGGTGCGGCGGATCGCCGACACCTGGCCGGACCAGGCCGAGGTCTATGCGTACTTCAACAACGACGTCGGCGCGGCGGCCGTCCTCGACGCCGTCCGCTTCGCCCGCGCCGCCGAGGCCGCGGGTCGCTCGGTGAGCCGTACGCCGTCCGGGCGTGGCGCCGCCCGTTGAGCGCGGGCCGGGGATATATCTGCGCTCGTACCGCTGGGCGAGCTGACGAGGTGGCATACGGTGATCCGCAGACGGGTGGTGGTCTCCGGAGCAGTGCAGGGCGTGTTCTTCCGCGACACCTGCCGGCGCACGGCGGACGCGCACGAAGTGGCCGGCTGGGTGCGCAACCTCCCGGACGGAACGGTGGAGGCCGTGTTCGAGGGGGAGCCCGAGCGGGTCCGGGAACTGGTGGAGTGGGCGCACCAGGGCCCTGCCACGGCGCTGGTCGACGCGGTGTCCGTACGCCAGGAGGCGCCGGAGGGCCTGCGGGGCTTCGAGATCCGGCCGACGCCCGGCGGGTTCTAGGCTCCGCCCCCGGAGGGGCCGATGGGGCAGGGTCGGAAAGGCCCTAGCGATGGGTGCGCGACGGAGCGCCAGCCGATATTCGCGCGCACCGTATGTGAGCCGACCAGGGCGTGACCAGGGCGTGCTCCGGAGTCTCAGAGGTACAGCCCCGCATCGGCTCCCGCGTCCTGGGCCGGGACCGACGCGGGACCGGTGCCGCGCCGGAGCGCGTACAGCTCGGCCAGGGTGGCGCCGTCGCGGCCGATGCCGCGGTCCGCGCCGAGCCAGTTGACCGCTTCGGGGCGGGTCAGCGGGCCGACCTCGATACGGGCCAGACAGCGGCCGGGGCGCACCACCGCCGGGTGCATCCGCTCCAGGTCCTCGTTGGTGGTGACGCCGACCAGGACGTTGCGCCCCTGGCCCAGCAGCCCGTCCGTGAGGTTGAGCAGCCGCGACAGCGCCTGGCCGGCGGCGTGCTTGGCCTCGCCGCGGATCAGCTCGTCGCAGTCCTCCAGGAGCAGCAGCCGCCAGCGGCCCTTTCCGGCGGAGTCGTCCTCGCCGATCGCGATGTCCATCAGATAGCCGACGTCGTTGAACAGCCGCTCCGGGTCCAGGACGCAGTCCACCTGGCACCAGTCGCGCCAGGAGCGGGCCAGGGTGCGCAGCGCGGAGGTCTTGCCGGTACCGGGCGGGCCGTGCAGCAGGAGCAGCCGGCCGGCGATCTCGGCGGGCACCACCTTCATCAGCCGGTCCATCGCATCGGCCACCGGCGCGGTGTAGTTGGGCCGGATCTCCTGCCAGGTCCCGGCGGAGATCTGCCGGGAGGTGCGGTGCGGCCCGCGGCGCGGGGAGAAGTACCAAAAGCCCATCGGGACGTTCTCCGGCTGCGGCTCCGGCGCGTCCTCGGCGCCGTCCGCGGCCTGCCCCAGCACCTTCTCGGCCAGCTCGTCGGTGACGGCGGTGACCGTCACGTCGGCGCCGCGGTTCCAGCGGGAGACCAGCAGGGTGTAGCCGTCGCCCTCGGCGAGGGTGGCGCTGCGGTCCTCGTCCTTGGCCGACCGCACGATCCGTGCGCCCGGTGGCAGCAGTGTCAGCCCGGACTTCACCCGGTCCACCGACCGGCTGCGGGAGTACGGCTGCTCGCCGTTGGCGAACCGTCCCAGGAAGAGCGCATCGATGACGTCGGACGGCGAATCGCTGTCGTCCAGGGTCAGGCGGAGCGGAAGGGAGTCCTCCGCGGCGGACGGCTGGACGTGATCGGCACACATGACGCCATGATCTGCCACCGCCGCCCGTCGCGTACACGAATTATCGCCTCCGGTGTTTCGCCGTACGGAACGGGACCGGTAACCCGAAAACCGGGTTTACCAGCCGGTTGGCCCGCTAATCTCCCTTTGTGCGACGTCATGGTGGGGAACGTCAGACAACGGGCTTTGTCGTCGTGGCAGGGGTGGCCGCGCTGGCGATGGCGCTGGTCACGCTGGTCATGTGCACCGCTCCGGGGCAGCGGGACCGCGACGCCAAGGGGCGTTCGCCGTCGCGGGCCGCCGGGCCGGCCGTGGGCTGGGGGTTCACCCACACCCAGTTCAGCGCGGACCAGGGCGCCGAGCCGGCCCGGGACCGGGCCGCCCGGCTGCTGGCCGACCACCCGATGCCGCAGAACCAGCACATCATGGGCTGGGGCGCACAGAACCCCGAACCGAGCCCGGGCCGCTACGACTTCGCCGACCTGGACCGCCGGATCGCGCTGATCCGGCACACCGGCGGCACCCCCGTGGTGACCCTGTGCTGCGCGCCGGACTGGATGAAGGGCGGCACGGCGGGCGGGACCGACTGGGACGCCCTGGAGAAGGCCCCCGACCCGGCGCACTACGCGGACTTCGCGGCCCTCGCCGGAAAGATCGCCCGGCGCTATCCGGACGTCCGCCACTTCGTCGTCTGGAACGAGTTCAAGGGCTTCTTCGACGACGCGAAGGGACGCTGGGACTACGAGGGGTACACCCGCCTGTACAACCTCGTCCACAAGGAGCTGAAGGAGGCCGACGGCAGGAACCAGGTGGGCGGGCCCTATCTGGTGATGGACAGCCATGTGCCGGGTGACGACACCTACGCCTCCCGCCTCAAAGGCCCGTGGGGCAGCATCGACCAGCGCACGCTCGACGCCTTCGACTACTGGAACCGGCACCGGGCCGGCGCGGACTTCGTGGTCGTCGACGGCTCCAGCTACAGCAAGGACGACCGCTACGCGCCGGGTCCGTTCACCGCCGCCCGGAAGTTCGCCGATGTGGGGCGGTGGCTGCGCGAGGAGACCGGGCTGCCGCTGTGGTGGGCCGAGTGGTACGTCGAGATCACGGACGACGGCGCGCGCGCCGGCGGGGGAGAGCGGGCCGGCTGGAGCGAGCGGCGCCGCGTCGCCGCGCAGGCCACGGCGCTGGTCGAGATGGCGGCGGGCGGCGCCACCAGCGGCTTCTACTGGAACCCGGAGACCGAGGGCGAAAACTGCCCCGGCTGCCTGTGGTCCAGCACCGAACAGGACGACGGGGGGCGGGAGTTGCCGATGATGACGCTGCTGTCCCGCTTCTCCCGCGCCTTCCCGCCCACGGCCCGGCCGCGGGAACTGGACACCGGCGATACCAGGATCCTGGGGCTGGCCGACGACCGCACCGCACTGCTGGTGAACACCGCCGACCGCCGCGGCACGGCGACGGTCGACGGGGAGGCCCTCACCCTGGGCGGTTTCGAGGTGCGCTGGGTGGACCGCTCCTGAAGGCGGGGCGCGAGGAGGGCCGGCTGCCCGCCCCGGCCCCCGGCTCTCCGCGTCCCTACGACAGCGTCATGAACCGCTGCACCAGCGACGCCAGGAACACCAGCAGCAACGGCATCGCGAACCAGAACATCCCCTGGATCCAGTGCCGTTGACGCGCGCTCGGCGACGTCGCCACCCGGAGCACCTCGCGGGCCGCCAGCACCGCGACCAGCGCCCCCAGCGCCAGCGCGCCGAACACCGTCCACGGCGTCCAGGTCACCTTCGGGCCGGCCGGACCGGGACGGGGCGGGGCCACCTCGCCCGCCGGCCGCCGCGCCGGCTCGTACACCGCCGCATGCTCGTTGGACAGCACCCGCCGCAGGTCGTCACGCCGGTCCAGGGCGGTGCGCAGCCGCCGCTCCCAGTCCGCCGGATACCCCGAGTCCAGCCGCAGCGCCTCCGACTGGCCGTGGTTGACGATCAGATACGACTGCGGTCCGGCGTCCCGCAGGGCGGTGACGAGGGGGCCGACCCGGGCCGGGTCGCGCGGCGCCGGGATCGGTTCGTACTGCACCCGCTCCATGTCCCTGGCGCCCCAGGGCATCGCCGGGGTGACGCTGTCGACGGGGTCGTGGCTCGGCCACAGCAGCCGCACCGTCGGACGGTCGTGCGCGTAGACGTGGTCCATCGCCGCGACCTCGCCCGGCCGGATCCGCTCGAAGGGCTCGTTGCCCCAGCGGGCGACGAGGAAGCCGCCGGCCAGGAGCAGCCCCGTCAGCAGCGCGGCGAGCGGCCCGAGCCCCCGTCGGGCGTCCGTACCGCGCGGGAACAGCGCCAGCGCCGCCAGCACACAGGCGCCGGGCAGCGCGAACAGAAAGACCCGCAGCGCCATTTCGCCGCCGTAGGACTGCATCCCGAACGCGAGGAAGGGCACGAACGCCAGGGTCAGCAGCGAGCGTTCGGTGAACCCCGCCGCCCGCCGCCGCAGCGCCCCGAGGCAGGCCAGCGCCAGCACCCCGCCCGCCAGCGCCACCCGGGCGTACCGCACCAGCTTGTGGGTGGGGTCGCCGCCGCCGATCCGGTCGGTCACCGACGAGGAGACATTGCCGCCGATGCCCCCGAGCCCGCCGAACAGCTCGTCGAAGTGGCCCGACCAGTACGGCTCGGCCAGAAACCCCACCCACGCCGCGACCAGGACGCCCAGCAGCAGCGGCAGACCGCGCAGGGAGGAGCGGCGGACGAGCACCAGCACGGTCAGCACGCCGAGCATCACGAACGGGGTGAGCTGGTGGGCCGCCACCGCCGCCGCGAACAGCACGATCAGCGTGCTGAGCAGCACCGCGAGCTGGGCGCGGCCCGCCGGGTGCGGCTCCGCCTCGCCCGGCCGCCGCCCGGACCCCGCCGCCACGGCCATCGGCCGGGTACGGAACCACACCAGCACGATCGCCACGAACACCAGGTAGAGGAGGTAGGTGAACCCCTGCGGGGAGAAGTAGTCCTGGCCGACCCAGCCGCACAGCGCGAACAGCCAGGCCGCGCACCACTTCGCCCGCCAGCTCGCCCGTACCGCCTTCAGGAGCAGGAACAGCGGGGCCAGGTACAGCAGCTGGAGGGTAAGCGGCCACCAGCGCAGGACCTCGGTGAAGTCGGTGACGCCGCACGCCTCGGCGAGGAACTGCACCCCGGCGAAGAAGCCGGGCCAGCTCCAGCGGGCGTCCAGGTCCGGTACCGCGGTGCCGGTCCTGCCGAGGTGGTCGAGGAAGCCCAGATGCTGCCAGGCGGTGGGGAAGCGCGGCTCGGTCTCCAGCACGGCCGGGAGCGCGTGCAGGGACACCACCGTCAGCACCAGTACGGCGGTGAGCAGGGTGCGGCGCGGGGTGGGCAGCCAGAGCGCCCAGGCGTACGCCGCCACCAGCAGGACGACGCCGGCCAGTGTCGCCGCGGGCAGCACCGAGATCAGGCCCAGCCCCGTCATGCGGTCCAGGTCGGCGTCGCCCATGCCGCGCAGCGGCAGCCAGAACAGCGCCGGCGCGGCGGCGAGCAGCGCCCATCCGACCGCGGCGGGACGCCTGCCCGAGCCGGGGGAGCGTGCGCCGCCGCCGGGAGCCTTGGTGGCCGGGGCCGGGGCCGGGGCCGGGCCTGCGCCGGAGGCCTGGTCGTACGCCCTGACGCCGTCGCCGAGATCCCCGTACACCGCCAGATCCGCCAGGTCGCCGTCCGGAGGCAGACCGTCCGCGGGGATCCGGGCCGGCGGTGCGGTCACCACCCGCCCGCTCAGCACCCGGCGCAGCCGTCCGCTCGCGATCGCGACGATCACCGCCAGGCTGGCGATCTCGGCGACGCCGGCCCCGGTCAGCCCCATCCGCGGCAGCAGCACCAGCGTCAGCCCGAGCACCAGCACACACAGCAGGCCCTGCAGGGCGGCCAGTCCGGACGTCCGGCTCTGGGCGCGCAGCACCGCGAAGTGGACCTCCATCACCACGCGCAGCGCGGCGCCCACCGCGAACCAGCGCAGCAGCGGCGTGGCCGCCTCCGCGTACCCCGGCCCGAAGAAGCCGAGGAGGTAGGGCGCGCAGACGAACAGCGCGAGGCAGACCGGGACCATGATGCGGGCCATCCGCCGCAGCGCGGCCCGGGTGTTGGCGGCGAGCTGCGGCGGATCGTGCGCGCCCTCCACGGTCAGCGAGGCGCCCATGTTGAGGGCCAGCAGATTGACCGTGCCGCCGATGGCGGTGGCGATGTAGAAGTACGCGTTGTCCGCCGCGTCGACCTGGGAGGCCACCAGGACCGGGACGAGGTAGACCACGGCGAGGGAGAACAGCGAGCCGGTGTAGTCGCCGGCCAGGAAGCGGCCCGCCTCCCGCAGCGACGGGGGGCGGGCGGTGCGCCGCGTGGTCCGTACGTGCCGGGGGATCAGCCGCCGGAACACCAGCCAGGCGAGCGGGACGACGGAGACCGCGATCGCCGCGACCCAGGAGACGAACACCCCGGCGGTCGGGATCGCGGCGGCGAAGGCCACCAGCAGCCCCAGCTTCACCGCGGAGAAGGCGAGATTGCCCACCGGCACCCACAGCGCGCTGCGCAGCCCGGTCAGCACCCCGTCCTGGAGGGTGAGCAGCGACCAGGCGACCACGGCCAGGACGAATCCCAGGCCGTTGAGGGTGCCGTGCAGAAAGCGGTAGGAGAGGCCCCACAGGTCGAGGGTGAGCAGGAAGCCGGTCGCGGCGATCGCCACCACGACCGAACTGCCCCCGTACGTCCGCAGCACCAGCCGCCGGGTGGTGCGGCCGGAGACCGGGATGAAGCGGGCCAGCGCGCCGGTCAGGGTGACCGCGGTCAGCCCCGCCAGCAGCTTCATCGCGGCGATCGCCGCCGAGCCCTGGCCGACCGCGGACTCCGTGTAGAAACGGGCCGCGACCAGCCAGAACCCCAGACCGAGCAGCCCGGAGACGCCGGTGTTGAGCATCAGCGCATAGGCGTTGCGGAACAGCGGACTGCCGCCGTCCCGCCCGCCCGGCCGCGGTGGCCCTTCCTCCGTGCGCTGCTCGGCCCTGGTGGTGGTGTCGGACACCGGCTCAACTGCCCCTTCTTCCGCCGCGGGGATGCCGCGGCGGGCTCGGCGTCAGCGGCCCGGCGTGCACAGCCGGACCGCCTGTCGTGATCTGCGGACGACCGCGTACCCCTTGGTGAGCACCCGGTCCCGGGCGAAGGCGCGGACGAGCCCGCGGCCCTCGACGAGCCGGGCGAACTCCTCGGTGTCGGTGTCGCGCCGCACCGTCAACCGCGCCAGCGCGTACGGCCCCTGACGACGGGCCGCCGGCGTATTGCCCACCGCGAGCGCCTGCCGGAACCCCAGCCCGCGCACGGTCCGCCGCACCCTACGGTCGCAGTGGCCGTAGGGGTAGGCGAAGGACTCGGGCGCCGTCCCGACCTCATCGGCGATGATCTCCTTGCAGCGCAGCACCTCGTGCCGCAGCCGCTCGTCGCCGAGGTCGTCCAGAGGGGGATGGCGGTGGCTGTGCCCGCCGATCTCCACCCCGGCTCCGGCCAGCTTCCGCACCTGGTCCCAGTCGAGCATGGTGTCCAGCGCGCCCCCGGTGCCGTACGGGCCGCGCAGCCAGCCCGTGGTGACGAAGAGGGTGGCCGGGAAGCCGTGCCGGGCCAGGGCCGGCAGCGCGTGCCGGTACACGCCCTCGTAGCCGTCGTCGAAGGTGATCAGCACCGGTCTGTCCGGCAGCGGGCCGCCGCCCCGCCAGGCCGCCGCGAGCGCGGCCACGGTCAGCGGGGTGAAGCCGCCGTCGGCCAGGACCGCCAACTGCTCCTCGAACGCGGTGGGCGTCACCGACAGCTCCCGTACGGCGGGTGTCGGGGCCACGGTCACCGCGTGGTACATCAGGATCGGCACCGGCCCCGGTCTGCCGCTCATACCGCCGCCCCTTCGTGCGCCGCGGCCGTCGCCGCCCCGTCGCCGCCGGGCCCGTCGACCCGGGTGCCGGGAAGGGGAGTTCGCCTCCGGCGTGCCTGCAGCGTGCCCCAGGCGTAGCCGGCCGCCGCGGCCGCCGTGCCGGCCACGATCGCGCCCGCCCGGCCGGCCCCGCCGGGCCGGCCCAGCAGCGCGTCCCGTACCCCGCGCAGCACCCCGGCGGGCAGCACCCGGGCGGTGTGGCGGCGTTCGGACGCCAGCCCGTCCCGCGTGCCGACACTCCGCGCCACCAGCGCCTTGGACAGCCCCTCGGCGTACGCCCGGCTGCGGAAGTAGCCGAACCGCTGCCGCTCGGCCGGCACCCGGTGGTGGATCACCGACCGGTCGTCGATCAGCAGCACCGCGTCCGGTATCAGCCGCGAGATCCGGATGCACAGCTCGGTCTCCTCGCCCCCCAGGGGCCGCCGGTCGCCGTCCCGGCCGATCCCGGTCGCGAAGCCGCCGGCGAGGTCGAACGCCACCCTGCGGAAGGAGGCGTTGCCGCCCAGCACATTGCGCACCCGCACCTTCCCCGGCGGCAGACCGCGGTAGGTGCAGCCGACCACCCAGTCGAACTCCTCGGGGAACCACACCGGGCGGCGGCCGGACTCCCAGGCCGGTTCGGTGCGTCCGCCCACCGCCATCACCGCAGGGTCGGCGTACGCCGCGGCGAAGTGGCGCAGCCAGTCCCGCTCGGCCACCGCGTCGTCGTCCAGGAAGGCGATGACCTCGCCGTCGGCGGCGGCGATACCGGTGTTGCGCCCCGCGGAGAGTCCGCGGGGTCCCGAATTGGCCATGATCAGCAGGGGAGTTGACGGCGCGCCCGGCGCGTTCGCGCCCCTGTGGGCGCCGCCGAAACGCCCCCTGAGCCGGTCGAGCAACCGCTGGTGGTGGTCCACCACCAGCAGCAGCTCATGGGCGGGATGGGACTGTGCGCGGACGGATTCCACCGCGGCCAGGATGTCGTCCCACCGGTCCTCGGTGTGGACGCAGATGACGACGGAGATCCGCAGCGCCGGGCCGACCGCCGGTCTCCGCGGGTTCACAGGGCGTCCCCGGTGATCAGCGCCGGCCGGGCGACCCGCTTGCGCCGGGTGCCCCGCTCGCGCAGGATCACCCGCAGCACCCGCAGGCCGTCGCGCACCGCCCGCAGGTTGCTGACGCCGTGGATGCGGTGGTACTCGTGGCTGGGGATCTCCTGCACCCGCAGCCCGGCCTTGACCACCCGGATGTTCATCAGCGTCTCGACCTCGAACCCCGCGCAGTCCAGGGCGATCTCGTCCAGGCAGTGCCGCCAGAAGGCGTTGTAGCCGTAGCAGAGATCGGTGTAGCGGGCGCCGAACTTGGCGTTGACGACGGCGGTCAGCACGCGGTTGCCGAGCTTGCGGACCGGGGTCATGTCGTCCGTGCCGCCGCCGTTGGCGAACCGCGAGCCCTTGGCGAAGTCGGCCCCGGACACCAGCGCCGAGACATAGCTGACGATCTCGCCGCCGTCGGCCGAGCCGTCCGCGTCGACCATCACGATGATCTCGCCGGTGCAGGCCGCGAAACCGCTGATGAGCGCGTCGCCCTTGCCCTTTCCGCGCTGCGGTACGACGGTGACGTCCGGCCGCAGTTTCCGGGCGACGCGGACCGTGTCGTCGGTGGAGTTCCCGTCGACCAGGATCACTTCATGAATCCAGTCCGGCAGGGTTTTGAAGACGTACGGGAGGTTCTCCGCCTCGTTCATCGCCGGAATGACGACGCTGACGGCCGGTGCGATGGCCAGATGTGAGGAAACAGGACGGTAGACGGCCTGGTCCGGCAGCAGCGTCAGCGGCGGTTCATCCGCGTCGGCCGGGCGAAGGAACGAGCTCATGGGTTGATTTCCCTCTCGTCCGGTGGGCCGCCCTCCCCCGGGCGGCCCGTGCTGGATATCCGGGTCGAAAGGGGGGTTCACACCCCGCTCCGCACGGCGGTGGCGCCGTGCGGGCAGGGCGAGCTGGCATGCGTGTTCCGGACGCGCGGCTCGTGCTTCGGACCCGGCAAGCCGTGATCGGCAAACCGGGACCGAGCGCACGGGACCCCCCCAACCGCGCACCGCACCGGGCGCTCCATCGTGTCGCCGAGCCCTCCCCTAGAGCCGCCTTGCGATGATCGTCCGATGCGGGTGGATGTGCGACGGTATTGATGATTGGGACTGTAAGGCAAGAAGTTCCACGCCAAATACCCTTTGGCGCAATTGGCCGGTACGCACTGATGTACGCCAATATTCATGCACCGGCGTACGCCTCTCCTGCGCCGTCTCGTATAAGGCGGAATTTCCGGGCGCGCGGGGTCCGACCGAATTCACCGCCCCGACCGGAGCCGCCCCACCCGCTTGAGCAGGCGGTCCGCCGGCTCGAACAGCTCCGGCCGGGCGAGCACCGCGTTGCGCAGCGCACGCACCGGCGCACGGCGGGCCCGGTGCCCCAGGGCCACCGGATGGCGCCGCATCACCCACCCCTCGGACACCAGGAGTTCACGGGTCTTGAGGGAGTCCTTGTAGTCCTTCGCCCCGCGCCCCAGATCGAGATAGGCCGGCGAGTCCGCGGCCGCCGCCTGCGCCATCCGCAGGTGCAGCACCAGGCCCGGCGAGTACTTCGCGAACTGCGGGTCGTAGGCCGGGAACCAGCAGGCGAGCACGGACGGCGAGCGCAGCCCGAAGTGCGCCGCGACCGGCCGCTCACCGGCGTACAGCACCGACAGCAGACCCGCGAAGGAGTCCGTACGGCTGTGGAACAGCTGCTGCACGAGCCGGACGATCCAGGGGTGCGCGAAGCGGTCGCCGCGCCCCGTCCTGCGGTACTGGGCCGACTTCCAGCGCATCAGCGTGCGCAGCGCCGCCGGGTCGCGCTCGTCGTGGACGTAGCGCACCGGTCCGACGTCCCGGCCGAGCCGGCGCTCCTTGGCGAGGGTGGTCCGGGTGAACTTCGGCGACCGCGCCCGCAGCCCGGCCAGATACGCCTCGAAGCCCTGGTCCACGTCGATGACGGGCGAGGCGTGCCGCCCGAACGAGGGCGTCTCGAAGGTGCGCTGGCCCGCCACCAGGTGATCGAACTCCAGCACCGACAGTCCGCAGGCCCGCAGCAGCTCCTGGGCGCCGCACCGGAATCCGGGCCGGTGCACCAGCCCCTGCGCGTCGGAGACGCCCAGCCCGATCGCCCGCCCGACACCGAGCGCCGAGCGCTGGAAGGGCAGGAACGCCGCCGGGGCGCCGTCCTGGTGGACCACGGCGATGCGTACCCCGCCCCGGGAGCGACCCACGGCCAGCGCGAACTCGGGGGCCAGGAACGGGTTCGCCAACTGCGGCGCCCCCAGGGACCGCGCCTCGGCCTGCAGGGCGGTCCAGGCGCCGCGCTCGGCCTCGGCCAGCCGGCCGGGGCGGTACACCGCGACATCCACCTCAGCCCGCCCGCCGTCGGGGCGCGCGTCCGGACCGGTGCCGCAGCGCGCTCCACAGCAGCACCGCGCCGCTGAACGCCGTCACCGCGAGCACCCCGCCGCGAACCGACCACAGATGCAGCGCGAGCATGGCCTGCGCCACCAGCAGATCGACGGCGAGCGCACCGGCGCCGGCGACCACCGCGCGGCCCAGGGGATCGGTCCGGCCCAGTGCGGAGGCGATCGCCGCGGCCGGCGCCATCAGCAGGAAGAAGAAGGTGAACGGCGCGCGCAGCGGCGAGCCGATGTCGGCGAGCGCGAGTACGGCCCCCACCCCGCCGATTCCGACCGCCACTCCCGCGAGCAGCGAGACGGCGGCGCCCGCCGGCCGCTCTTCGGGTGGTGGCGACTCGTACGAGTCCTTGCCGTCGATGGTGTCGGTGCGCATTGGCAGCTTCGCCCCCCGTACCGCCGGATGCCGGGCCTCAATGTCGCGCAACGCCCAGAGCACCGTCAAGACACGAAGAAGGCCGGAAACCTACGCAACCCGACAGGGTGTGCGGACACCTGCGGGCCGCCCACAGACGGCGCAATGGCGGGCCGGCGGACCGGCCGTCCGGAGACTGGGGGAGCAAGCGCTGGGGCCGATCCGACCCTGATCCACCGGACACGCCCCCAGGTCAGAAGCCCGGTGGAAGGAGTCGCGTCGGTGGAGCCGCCGAGTGGGGCCGCGCTCACGGTGATCATGGTGGGGCTGACCGTGGCCACCGGTGTGCTCGACGCCGTCAGCTTTCTGACGCTCGGTCAGGTCTTCACCGCCACCCAGACCGGCAATCTGCTCTTCCTCGGCTTCGGCATCGCCGGGCAGGGCGGGCTGCCGGTGGCCGCCACGGCGGTCTCGATCGGCGCCTTCCTGCTGGGCGCGGCGCTCGGGGCCCGGATGGAGTCGACGCTGGCCGCGGAGCAGCGCCCGTGGTTCCCGGCCGCGCTCGTCGCGGAGGCGGCGCTGCTGTTCGCGGCGGCGGTGGCGGCCTGGGAGGACGGGCCCTGGCCGGTGCTCGGCCGGCGCCATGTCGTCGTCGGACTGATGGCGGTGGCGATGGGCATGCGCAATGTCACCAGCATGCGGGCCGCCGCCCCGGACCTCACGACCACCGTGGAGACCCGGGCGATGGCGGCCCTGGTCAGCGGGTCGCCGCTGGGGCACGACAGGAAGCTGGGGTACGGCTCGCACGCCGGGGCCCGCCGGCTGTCCTCCGTGACCGCGATGTTCGCCGGCGGCCTCCTGGGCGCCGGCCTGCTCGGCCTGGGGACGCGGCCGACGCTGGTGATCCTGCTGGTGGCGGTGTTCGTCGCGGCCACCGCCTTCCTGATGTACGGCCTCATCCACGGCCCTCGCTCCAACGAGGGCTGACGCCGCGCCACCCGCGCCCGTCGTCCGGAGCCGTGCCGGGCCCCGGACGGCGCACCGCCGCCCGGGGCCCTTATGGGCACGAGGGGTCACCTCGCCCCTACGGGACGATCTTCAGCAGCTTGTTGGGCGAGCCGCTGCCCGGGTTGGTCACCACCCCCGAGGTGGCGCCGTTGGTCAGGGCCGTGGCGACCTGCGCCGGGGTGGCGGTCGGGTGACCGGCCAGGTAGACCGCGGCCGCACCGGTCACATGCGGGGTGGCCATCGAGGTGCCGGAGATGGTGTTGGTGGCCGAGTCGCCGGTGTTCCAGGCGCTGGTGATGGAGCTGCCGGGCGCGAAGAGGTCCACTCGCGAGCCGTAGTTGGAGAAGGACGAGCGGGCGTCGGTGGAGGTGGTCGAACCGACCGTGAGGGCCGCCGGGACCCGGGCGGGGGAGTAGTTCTGGGCGTTGGCCCCCGAATTGCCGGCGGCGACGGCGTACGTCACCCCGCTGTCGATGGACTTCTGCACGGCGGTGTCCAGGGCCGCGTCCGGGCCGCCGCCCAGCGACATGTTCGCCACCGACGGGCCGCTGTGGTTCCTGGTGACCCAGTCGATGCCCGCGACGACCTGGGCGGTGGTCCCGGAGCCGGAGTTGTTCAGCACCCGCACCGCCACGACCTTCGCCTTCTTGGCGACGCCGTACGCCGTGCCGGCCGCGTTCGCCGCGACATGGGTGCCGTGGCCGTTGCCGTCCTGCGCCACGTTGTCGTTGTCGACCGCGTCGTAGCCGTTCACCGCCCGGCCGCCGAAGTCCTGGTGCGTGACGCGTACGCCGGTGTCGATGACGTAGACGGTGGCGCCGGCGCCCGCGCTGTCGGGGTAGCTGTACTTCTTGTCGAGCGGCAGCTTGGCCTGGTCGATCCGGTCCAGGCCCCAGGACGGCGGGTCGGTCTGGGTGCCCAGGGCGTGCACGGTGCGGTCCTGGAAGACCTTGTCGACCGCCGGGTCGGCGGCCAGCGCTCTGGCCGCCTGCGCGGAGAGCCTGGCGGAGTAGCCGTTGAGTGCGGCGGTGTAGGTCCGCCGCACCGTTCCGCCGTACTCGGATATCAGGCCTCTGCCGTCGGCCGAGGCGGCCTTGAGACCGGCCGAGCGCTTCAGCGTGACGATATAGCTGCCGGGCACCGCGTCCGGGGCGCCGGCTCCCACGACGGTGCCCTCGGCGGGCGCCGCGTGGGCGGGGAAGGCGAGGGTGCCCAGGGCGGCGGCCGCGGTGGTCGCGACCAGCGCGGTGGCGATCCGCAGCGTGGTCGAACGCCGCGGGGTGGTGGTACGGGATGTGGTGGAACGCATCACTGCCATCGCGAGGGAGTCCTCCTCATCGGTGGCGCGCCGTGGTGCGCGCGCAGGGGGTTGCGTACGGGTTCGTACGCACCTTGGGGCGGCGGGGGAGTCCGTTGAACCGTTGACCGCCCGTCAAAGAGATTCGCGGGCTTCGAGCACGGGCGGCAAGGGTTCTGTCGGGATGTCATATGCACGTCACGGCAAAGCAATGACATGGCAGGGAACATCCGCCCCAATCAGGAGATTTGCCGTGAACTGCGAAATGACTTTTGACATGAACGCTTCCGACAGTCCGCGAACCTTGCTACGACGGATATGGCAGAGACCCTGCTAAGGGAGGTTCCATGAGACTGTCCCGATTCGCGGCCCTGACGTCCGCCTTCTTCGTCACCACGGCGCTCGCGCTCACCGGCGCGAGCGCCGCCGCGTCCGCCCAACTCCCCACCGCAACCGGCTATGTGGCCCTCGGAGACTCGTACTCCTCGGGCGTCGGGGCCGGCAGCTATGACAGCGCCAGCGGCTCCTGCAAGCGCAGCACCAAGGCCTATCCGGCCCTCTGGAACGCCGCGCACTCCCCCTCCTCGTTCGCCTTCACCGCCTGTTCCGGAGCCCGAACGGGTGATGTGGTGAACGGTCAGCTCGGCCCGCTCAACGCCTCCACCGGTCTGGTCAGCATCACCATCGGCGGCAACGACGCCGGTTTCGCCGACACCATGACGACCTGCGCGCTCCAGGGCGAGAGCGCCTGCCTGGCCCGCGTCGCGCAGGCCAGGACCTATATCGACAACACCCTGCCCGGCAGGCTCGACACCGTGTACGACGCGATCGACCAGAAGGCCCCGAACGCCCGCGTGGTGGTCCTGGGCTATCCGCGCTTCTACAAACTCGGTGGAAGCTGCGTGGGCGGCCTCTCCGAGAAGTCCCGGTCCGCGATCAACGCCGCCGCCGACGCCATCAACGGCGTGACCGCCAAGCGCGCCGCCGACCACGGTTTCGCCTTCGGCGACGTCAACGCCACCTTCGCCGGCCATGAGCTGTGCTCGGGCAGCGCCTGGCTGCGCAGCGTGACCTTTCCCGTCGACGAGTCCTACCACCCCACCGCCGCCGGTCAGTCCGGCGGGTATCAGCCGGTGTTCGCCGCCACCGCGTGACGACCCGCACACCGGGCGCCGGGGAGGGGTCGTGAGATCCCGGTCTCTCCCCGGGCGTTCCGGCGCCCCGTCGACGGCGGTCGAAGACCCCCGCCGACGCCCGACGGTCCCTCAACTCGCCCTGGTACGCGCCTTGTACGTGACATTCCGTATGGTGTTCGTCAACGTCAAGGCGAGGCAGGTGAATCCGTTGACCGGTCTGCACGCGTGTCCGCCAAGAGAGATAGGGTTACCCTGCCCGGGCCGGGTGCCCTCGTAAGGGTGGGGAGATTCATGGAACAGATAACAGTGCGTAGCAGGGCGAGAGTCCCTGCCGTCAATTGTGGGAGCAGTGCGTCCAGCGCACGTCTCGACCGCCATCTCGCGGTGCTGGGTGGACCCGCCATCCCGCAGCGTGAGGCGGAGGGCGCGACCTCGCTGATGCAGGAGCTCACCGCGCGCGATCACGCGCGTTCGAGGAACGGCCGCGGCGCCAGGGTGTCGCTGTTCGCGCCGCTGCGCAGGCTGCGGCGTTCGCTGTTCGGGGGGCATGGCTGACCCGCTTCACCAGCGGCTTACCGGGCGGCCGGCCCGCCCCCGCCCGACCGGTCCGCCCAGCACCACCCGTCACGTCGTGACGGGTGGTTTTTTCGTGCCCGGACCCACTACTGCGTACGTTGTACGTAACTAGGATGGTGGTGAGGTGATCGATCCATGGCAGCAAGCGGCCGCGCGGCCGGACCCGAGGTGATCTGGGCGCGACCCGAGCGGGCGGGCCGCGGCCCCCGGCCCGCCTTCACCCGAGACGAGATCGCCGAGGCGGCGGTGCGGATCGCCGACGAGTCCGGGCTCGCGGCGGTCTCCATGCGCCGGGTGGCGACCGCGGTCGGCTGCGCCACGATGTCGCTCTACAACTACGTGCCGAGCAAGGGCGATCTGGTCGACCTGATGGTCGATCTGGTCGGCGGTGAGTACCGCCTGCCCGACCGGCCCTCCGGCGACTGGCGCGCCGATCTGCTGGAACTCGCCCATCAGGAACGGGAGATGATACGGCGCCACCCCTGGCTGCCGGGCGCCGTACTGTCGCACAGCTTCCTGGGTCCCAACGCCCTGCGCTACATGGAGTACTGCCTCGCCGCGCTGGAGGGCTCAGGGCTCGACGACGGGCTCAAACTGGAGCTGGTCTCGATGGTCAACGGCACGGTGCTGTCCATGGCGTCGGCCGAGCAGGCGGCCGCCGAACGGGCCAAGGAGTCCGGCCACAGCCCCGAGGCGCGGCGCGCGGCACAGACCGGCTATCTGCGCACGGTGGTCGGCACCGGGCGGTATCCGCTGGTGGCCCGCGCCCTGGCGAAGGGCGCACCGGCCGGCGATCCGGACGAGATCTTCGCGCGGATGATCGGGCGGGTGCTCGACGCGTACAAGGCGTCCGCGGCTTCCGGCACCGGCTGACCGGCCGGCGGCGTCGCACCCCGCGCGAGACCTCCCGCGGGGGCGCACCCACTGGCGCACAGCAGCCGGCTCACAGCAGCGCGAACTGGCCCTCCGGGCCCTCCTCGTGGTGGTCGAGGACGGACGCCGGACGGTACGCGGAGACCGGCGCGGGCAGCACGCCGTCCGCCCGCAGCCCGTCCGCCGTCAGCCGCGGCCCGTCCGCCGTGTGCCGGTTCAGCTCCTCGCGCCGCGGCTGGAGCTCGGCCAGCAGCGCCAGAACGGTGATCAGCTCCAGCAGCTCCGAGGTCCACTCCTGGCGCCAGTCGGCGGGGCGCAGCGCGGCCAGCGAACCGGCCTCGGGCGGCGGTGCCCCGTCCGCCGCCGCGCCGGTGCGCTGGGCGAACCACGCCTCCAGGACGCGTACCCCGCCCGCGTGGAACTCCCACGCCCCCTTCGGCACCGGCGAGATACGGCCGCCGCCGAGCAGGAGCGCCTCCCCCTCCGGGTCGTATCCGAGGGACTCGGGCAGCCCGCGGGCGGGGAGCGGCGAGCGCACGTACGGGCGGCGGCCGCCCGGCATCCGCGGCCGCTCACCGGAGTCGGCCGGCCCGCCCCCGGGCGCGTGGCCGCCCCGGGTGAACAGCCACAACAGCCGGGTGCCGAGCGCGACTCCGCGGTCCCAGACCTCCGGGTCCGCGGTCAGCGGCACCACCGTGCCGTCGGGGGAGTGGCGGGCGGCGGCGAGGATCCAGGCGAGCAGGTCCACCGGGCCCGCCGGGCGGTCCAGGCGGCGGCCGAGCAGGGCGAGCAGGCCCGGTGGCAGGTTCGGCTCCTGCCCGCCGGGGCGGCGGTAGAGCGGATGGATCCGCCCGGGGCGGCCGGCCGGTGCGCAGCCGTCGGGCAGCAGCGCCGAGCACACCACCGCGGGGCCGGCCGGCTCCGGCGCCGCCCCCGATCCGACCGCGTACAGCTGCCGTTCGTCCGCCACCCGCCACAGCTCCGGCCGGGCCGCGTCGATCAGCCGGTGGTCGGGCAGCAGCCACTGCTGGTCGAACGGGCCGTGCAGGATCCGCACCGGCTCGGGGCACGGCCCGCTCGCCCGGTACAGCCGCCCGGTCCCGGTGGCCTGACCCGGCAGTTGACCGACGGCGGTGTGCAGGGTGCGGGCGCGCGACGGCCCGAAGAGCCGCTCGCGGGCCGCCGCGTCCTCGGCGTCGACCAGCGCCGCCCAACGGGCGCGCAGGGTGGCCGGATCCGGCGCCCGCACCCAGGAACGGCCGAGCCGCAGCGGCGGCACGGACCACGGCATGAGATCCGACAGCCGTGGCGCGTCCTGCTTCGCCGTCACGCGGAGCCCCTCCCGGACCGTTCGGTTGACCCCGGCATGGTATCCACGGGCCCCGCGGCTCCGCCCGCCGTCCGGGGGCCGCCGATGCGGTCTTCCGCTTGCTGATCTTGGAGGAGTACGGTCCTGAGCCGTACGCCCGGCATGCTCAGGGAGGGCCGTTGTGACGGACACCGCCTCACCCACGCCCGAACGGCGCGGGGGACCCCCCGTCGGCCACCGGGTCGCCGCCCGGCTGGACCGGCTGCCGCCGTCCCGCTGGCACCGCCGGATCACCCTCGTCGTCGGCATCGGCGCCTTCTTCGACCTCTACGAGCTCTTCCTCGGCGGGGTGCTGGCCGCGGTCCTCGCCGAGCAGTGGGACCTGGGGCACACCGCGAAGTCCGCGGTGATCGCCGCCGGGTTCCTCGGCATGTTCGTCGGCGCGAACGTGCTCTCGGTGCTGGCCGACCGGTGGGGGCGGCGCCGGATGTTCCTGGCCAACCTGGGGCTCTACGCGGCGTTCTCGCTCGGGTGCGCCTTCGCCCCGGATCTGCGGTGGCTGCTGGTCGGGCGGTTCCTGGCCGGCCTGGGGCTGGGCGCGGAGCTGGTGCTGGTGGACACCTATCTCGCGGAGCTGCTGCCGCGGGCGGTGCGCGGCCGCTACCTCGCCTGGGCGTACACCCTGGGCTTCGTCGGCGTCCCGGTCGCCGCGCTGCTCGGTGCCCGGCTGGTGGCGGCCCACCAGGTGCTGGGAATCGAGGGCTGGCGCTGGCTGCTGGCCGCCGGTGCGCTGGGGGCCGCGTTCCTGCAGCTGATGCGGCGCCGGCTCCCGGAGTCGCCGCGGTGGCTGGCGGTCCACGGGCGCGGCGCGGAGGCCGAGCGGATCGTGGCCGGCGTCGAGGAGCGGGTGGCGCGGGAGACCGGCGCCAGCCTGCCGTCGGTACCGGAGGCGGAGACCGTGCCCGAGCGGAGGGTGCCGCTGGGCGAGATGTTCCGGGGCGACCAGCGGCGTCGGACGGTGATGTGGTGGATCTTCCAGGTGCTGCAGACCGTCGGCTACTACGGCTTCGGATCGCTGGCGCCGGTGGTGCTCACCGCCAAGGGCCACACCGTCACCGAGTCGCTGCTCTACGCGGCCCTGAGCTTCTGCGGCTATCCGATCGGCTCCGCGCTGTCGCTCCCGCTCATCGACCGGATCGAGCGCCGCTCGCTGATCATCGCCTCGGCGCTCGGTATCGCCGGCTGCGGTCTGGCGTTCGGCTTCGCCTCCGCCACCTGGGCCGTCGTCGGCTTCGGCTTCGCCCTGACGGTGTGCAGCAACGTCTTCTCCAACGCCTTCCACGTCTACCAGACCGAGATCTTCCCGACCGGACTGCGCAGCAGCGCGATCGGGATCGCCTACTCGCTGTCCCGGCTCACCTCGGTCGTGCTGCCGTTCGTCGCGCTCGGCGCGCTGACCGCCCTCGGCCCGGCCGTGGTGTTCACCGGCTCGGCCGGGCTGATGCTGCTGCTGTGCCTGGACGTGGCGCTGCTCGGCCCGCGCAGTACGGGGCGGAGCCTGGAGCGGATCTGAGCGGGGGCCGGATCAGTGCGCGTCCAGCGTGACCGTGAAGGAGAAGCGGTCGCCGCGGTAGTGGATCAGGGCGACGTCGACCACGCGGCCGGCCTCGTCGTAGGTGACGCCCGTGTAGTGCAGGATCGGGCTGAGCAGCGGGACCTGCAGGAGGCGGGCGGTCTCCGGGTCCGCCAGCCGCGCCTCGACGGTGTCGGTGATACGGCTGATGCGCACCCCCACCACGTCCCGCAGCACCTTCGTCATCGGCCAGCGCACCAGGTCCGCCGGATCGATCCGGGCGGCGATGTCGGGCCGTACGTAGTTGCGCGCGTGGTTGGTCGGCTCGCCGGTCTCCTCGTCGCCGCGCAGCCGGCCGTAGCCGGTCACCTCGGTCGACTCCGGGAAGTACTCGGTCAGTTCGGAGGGGACCGGGACCGGCCCGTGCTCGGTCAGTTCGGTGCTCATCCCGGACTGCTGGGCCACGATCGTGTCCACCGAGCCGAGCAGCCGCACCGGCGCCCCGCGCCGTGCGCTCGGCTCGATGAAGGTGCCGCGGCGCCGGTGCCGGCTGATCAGGCCCTCCGCCTCCAGCTCCTTGAGGGCCTGGCGCATGGTCAGCACGCTCACGCCGTAGTGCGCGGCGAGCGCGTCCTCGGTGGGCAGTCGCAGCGGGGCCTCGGGGGAGCGGCCCAGTATGGAGGCGCGCAGCGACTGCGAGACCTGGTACCACAGCGGCAGCTTGCGGTTCAGGTCCAGCGAGTCGGGAGCGAAGGTGGTCACGAGGGTTCCCCGGGTGTCACGGGCGGAAGTGGCGCTGGAGACCCTGCCACACGTCGTCGTAGCCGCGCTGCAGATGGCCGGCGTCCCGGGCCTGCGCGGTGAGCGTCAGCGGCCAGCGGGTCTCGAACATGAACGCCAGCCCGTCGTCGATCTTCTGCGGCGCCAGTTCGGCGGCGCTCGCCCGGTCGAAGGTCTCCCGGTCGGGCCCGTGCGCCGACAGCATGTTGTGCAGCGACCCGCCACCCGGTACGAAGCCCTCCGCTTTCGCGTCGTAGGCGCCCTCGATCAGACCCATGTACTCGGTCATCACATTGCGGTGGAAGTACGGCGGCCGGAAGGTGTCCTCGCCGACCAGCCAGCGCGGCGCGAACACCACGAAGTCCACGCCCGCCAGGCCCGGGGTGTCGGACGGGGAGGTGAGCACGGTGAAGATCGACGGGTCGGGGTGGTCGTAGCTGATCGAGCCGATGACGTTGAAGCGGTGCAGGTCGTAGACGTACGGGACGTGGTTGCCGTGCCAGGCGACGACGTCCAGCGGCGAGTGGTCGTAGGTCGCCGTCCAGAGGTTGCCGCAGAACTTGTTGACGACCTCGACGGGGCCCTCGACGTCCTCGTAGGCGGCGACCGGCGCGCGGAAGTCCCGGGCGTTCGCCAGGCCGTTGGCGCCGATCGGGCCGAGGTCGGGGAGCTGGAAGGGCCGGCCGTAGTTCTCGCAGACATAGCCCCGGGCGGTGGCGTCCAGCAGCTCGACACGGAAGCGCACACCGCGCGGGATCAGCGCCACCTCGCCCGGTTCGGCCCGCAGCAGGCCGAGTTCGGTGCGCAGCAGCAGCCCGCCGCGCTCGGGCACGATCAGCAGCTCGCCGTCCGCGTCGCTGAACACCCGGCGGTCCATGGCGGTGTTGGCGTGGTACAGGTGGACGGCCATGCCGGTGCGCTGGGTCGCGTCGCCGTTGCCGCCCAGCGTCCACAGGCCGTCGAGGAAGTCCGTCGGGCCCTCGGGTGCGGGCTGCGGGTTCCAGCGCAGCCGGTTGGGGTCGGGGGCGCAGTCGGTGAACGGCGCCGAGCGCAGGACGCGCTGCTCGGCGCGGACGAACGGCGGGTGCGCGGCCGAGGGGCGGATGCGGTAGAGCCAGGAGCGGTGGTTGTGGTCGCGCGGTTCGGTGAACGCCGACCCGCTGAGCTGCTCGGCGTAGAGGCCGAGCGGTGCCCGCTGGGGGGAGTTGCGGCCCACCGGCAGCGCGCCGGGGACGGCCTCCGAGCTGTGCTCGTTGCCGAAGCCGGTGGCGTACACCAGCCCCTCGGCCGTCTTCCTCGCCTGCTCGTTGCCCGTGCCTGCCATCGCGTGCTCCCGCCGCTCAAGGAATCCTATGCAAGACCTTAGGATTGCCGGAGGGGGTCGTCAACGGAGACTCTCGGCCTGGATGGCGGGCAGGATGGTCGGGTGCAGCAGCCGACGCCCCGTCCCGCCCCGCCGCCCGCCCCCCTGCGCCGCGCCCCCGTCCAGCGGCGCAGCGCCCAGCGCCTGGCCAGAATCCTCGACGCCTGCGCCGAAGTGCTGGAGGAGACCGGATACGAGGAGCTGAGCACCCGGGCCGTGGCCGGCCGCGCCGGTGTGCCGATCGGCTCGGTATACCGGTTCTTCCCCAACAAGCGGGCCATGGCCGAGGCGCTCGCCCGGCGCAACCTCGACGCCTACGCGGACCGCATCACCGCCCGGCTGACCGCGCCGGCCGGCGTCCCGCTGGAGTGGCGGCGCGCGATGGACGTGGTGGTCGACGAGTACCTCGCCATGAAGCGGACGGTGCCGGGCTTCGCCCTGGTGGAGTTCACCGTCCCCGCCCCCACCGAGTCCCGGCAGGCCAACTACCTGGTCGCCGACCGGCTGCTGGTGCTCTTCGCCGGCCCGCTCGGCCTGGACGCCGCCGACGAGCGGCTGCGGACCGCGTTCCTGGTCGGCGTCGAGACGGCCGATGCGCTGCTGCAGCTCGCCTTCCGTACGGACCCGGCCGGCGACCCCGCCATCGTCACCGAGGCCAAGCTGCTGCTGCGGTCGTATCTGGCGCGGTATCTGGACGCGGGGGAGTGAGACGGGCGGCCCCGGGGGCGTGAATGCGGCCGGTCGGCCGGCGGATTTCCGTCGGGGTGCTGCTCATCGGCCGGCGCCATCTGCGCTCCAGCAACAGCTGGCTGCACAACGTCCCGGCCCTCGTGGGCGGCAGCAACCGCTGCAGGGTCGTGAGCGTCAACCAGCTCACCGCGGGCCGGCTGCTGGACCCGCTCTCGGGCACCGCGGTGCTCAACGGACTGCCCGTTGTGCTCACGCCCGTCCACTGAGATCCCTATTGACCTGGGGTTTTGCGCTTATTGCTCGCGCGTCAAGGCCTTGTTAACAAAACTTTGCGGCACCTAACGTCACCTCGACCGCCACCCCCGGCCGAAGTTCAAGGGCGAACGTGAGGTACCCCTAATGCTGACAATCCTCGGATTCGTCATGATCGCCACCTTCCTGGTGCTGATCATGATGAAGAAGATGTCACCGATGGCAGCGCTCGTGCTCATTCCCGCGCTGTTCTGCGTCCTGGTCGGACAGGGCGCGAGCCTGGGCGACTACGTCCTCAAGGGCATCGGTGACCTGGCCCCCACGGCCGCCATGCTGATGTTCGCCATCATCTACTTCGGGGTGATGATCGACGTCGGCCTCTTCGACCCGATCGTCCGCGGCATCCTGAGGTTCTGCAAGGCGGACCCGGTACGGGTGGTGGTCGGCACCGCGCTGCTCGCCGCGATCGTCTCGCTCGACGGCGACGGCTCCACCACCTTCATGATCACCGTCTCGGCGCTCTACCCGCTCTACAAGCGGCTGAAGATGAGCCTGGTCGTCATGACCGGGGTCGCCGCCACCGCCAACGGCGTGATGAACACCCTCCCGTGGGGCGGCCCGACCGCCCGCGCCGCCACCGCGCTCAAGCTCGACGCCGGCGACATCTTCATCCCGATGATCCCCGCCCTGGCCGTCGGCCTGGTCGCCGTCTTCGCCCTCGCGTACGTCCTGGGCCGGCGCGAGCGCAAGCGGCTGGGCGTACTGACCCTGGGCGAGACCCGGATCGTCTCCGAGACCGCGGACGAGAAGGAGGCCGAGCAGGTACTGGTCGGGGCGGGCACCGGCGCCAAGGGCGGCGCACCCGCCACCGGCGGGCACTCCGCGGGCGACACCACGCCGACCGGCGGCGACGGCGACCCGAGCGACCTGGACCTCCAGGGCCTGGACCCGCGGCGCGCCACCCTGCGCCCCAAGCTCTACTGGTTCAACGCCGCGCTCACCGTCGCGCTGCTCACCCTGCTCATCCTGCAGACGCTGCCCATCCCGGTCCTCTTCCTGATCGGCGCGGCCCTCGCCCTGACCGTCAACTTCCCGCAGATGAAGGATCAGAAGGCCCGCATCGCCGCACACGCCGAGAACGTCCTCAACGTCTCCGGCATGGTCTTCGCCGCGGCCGTCTTCACCGGCGTGCTCACCGGAACCGGCATGGTCGAGCACATGGCCCGCTGGCTGGTCTCCGGCATCCCGGACGCGCTCGGTCCGCACATGGGCATCGTCACCGGCGTCCTCAGCATCCCGCTGACGTACTTCATGTCCAACGACGGCTTCTACTTCGGCATCGTGCCGATCCTCGCCGAGGCCGGCGCCGCCCACGGCGTGGCCCCCATCGAGATCGCCCGCGCCTCCCTCGTCGGACAGGCCCTGCACATGTCCAGCCCGCTGGTGCCCGCCGTGTACGTACTCGTCGGCATGGCCAAGGTCGAGTTCGGCGACCACACGAAGTTCACCGTCAAATGGGCCGCCCTCACCTCCCTCGTGGTCCTGGGAGCCGGACTGCTCTTCGGCATCATCTAGATGACCGCGGCCGACACCCGAGGGCCCGGCAGGAGCCGGCTGCTCGGCTGGTCCTCACCTTCTCCTTCGCGTAGGGAGCGGTGAGCACGGCCGGGCCGGCCGTCTCCCACCGGGCCCTGGCCCTGGGCGACGGGGGTCTCCCCTGCCGGTCTGCCGGCCGGCGGGGGCCGACGGCTCGCCCGAAGACACCGTAAGCAGACCCGAAGAAAACCGTAAGCGCAGGTCGGCAGGGTGGTGTGCACAGCGGGACCGGCAGTGGGCCGGGCCCCGGCGCGAACGACGCGGAGCACTTTCGATGAGCACCTCGCAGCAGTACACCCCCACCCCCGTGACCGTCCTCGGGCTCGGCGCCATGGGCCGCGCGCTGGCCGACGCCTTCCTCCGGGCCGGGCACCCCACGACGGTCTGGAACCGCACGCCGGGCAGGGCCGACGAGCTGGTCGAGCGGGGCGCGGTCCGCGCGGACACGGTGGCCGCGGCGGTGACGGCCGCCCCGCTGGTGATCGTGTGCGTGGTCGACTACGGCGCGTCCGGGGCGATCCTGGAGCCGGTCGGCGCGCAGCTGTCCGGCCGGGTGCTGGTCAACCTCACCTCCGACACCCCGGAGCGCTCGCGGGCCGCGGCCGCATGGGCCGCCGGGCACGGCATCGACTACCTCGACGGCTCGATCATGGTGCCGACGCCGGTCATCGGGCAGGACGAGGCGACCATCCTCTACAGCGGTGCGCGGGAGGCCTTCACGACGTACCAGGCGGCCCTCAAGGCGCTCGGCGGGCGGGCCGTGTACCTGGGGGAGGACGCCGGTACGGCGGCGGTCTACGACCTCTCCCTGCTCGGCTTCTTCTACTCGGCGATGGCCGGGCTGGTGCACTCCTTCGCGCTGTCCGGGACCGAGGGCATACCGGCCGGGGAGTTCGCGCCGTTCACCGAGGCGATCGTGGGCATCCTGCCGGCGATCGCGGCGGACATGGCCGAGGACCTGGACCGCGGGGTGTACTCCGGCGACCAGGACAACATCGTCATGGAGGCGGCGGGCCTGGCCCACATCATCGAGGCGGCCGAGCACCGCGGCGTCAACACCGAGGTGCTCACCGCCGTCAAGGGCCTGGCCGACCGGACCATCGCCGCGGGCCACGGCGGTGCGGGATTCGTCAGCGTGATGGCGGAGATGCACAAGCGAACTCCCCAGGACTGAGGGGATCCGGCCTGGCGGCACAAAACTACCGGCGCTAGTTTGGGGCGACGACCACCAGCCGGCTCGGGAGGACGACGAAGTGAAGCACCACGACGCGATGTTCATCGACGGCACCTGGCGGCCCGCCGCGGGGGCCGGGACGATCGAGGTGGTCAACCCGGCCGACGAGCGGGTCATCGCGACCGTCCCGGCCGGCACGGCCGAGGACGTGGACGCCGCCGTGCGCGCCGCCCGCGCCGCGCTGCCCGGGTGGGCCGCCACCGCCCCGGCCGAGCGCGCCGCCCGGCTGTCCGCGCTGCGCGACCAGCTCGCCGCCCGTACGGAGGAGATCGCCCGGACCATCACCGCCGAGCTGGGCGCCACGCTCGGCTTCAGCCGGCGGGTGCAGGCCGCGCTGCCGGTCGTGATCACCGGCACGTACGCCGAACTGGCCGCCTCCTACTCCTTCGAGGAGCGCATCGGCAACTCCACCGTCTACCACGAGCCGGTCGGCGTGGTCGCCGCGATCACGCCCTGGAACTACCCGCTGCACCAGGTCGTCAACAAGGTCGCTCCGGCGCTCGCCGCGGGCTGCACCCTCGTCCTCAAGCCCGCCGAGGACACCCCGCTCACCGCCCAGCTCTTCGCCGAGTGCGTGGACGCGGCGGGCGTACCGGCCGGTGTCTTCAACCTCGTCACCGGGCTGGGTCATGTCGCGGGCCAGGCGCTGGCCGAGCACCCGGACGTGGACCTGGTGTCCTTCACCGGATCGACCGCGGTCGGCAGGAAGATCGGCGCGATCGCCGGCGGTGGCGTCAAGCGGGTCGCCCTCGAACTGGGCGGCAAGTCCGCCAACGTCATCCTTCCTGGCGCCGATCTGGCCAAGGCGGTGCAGGTCAACGTCGCCGATGTGATGCGCAACTCCGGGCAGTCCTGCAACGCCCTGACCCGGATGCTGGTGCACCGCGACCAGTACGAGGAGGCGGTGGCGCTGGCCGCGGAGGCCGTGGGCGGCTACCTCGCGGGCGACCCGCAGGACGACGAGAGCCGGCTGGGCCCGGTCGTCAACGCCAAGCAGCGCGACCGGGTGCGCGGCTACATCGAGCGCGGTGTGCAGGAGGGCGCGCGCCTGGTGGTCGGCGGACCGGACGCCCCCGAGGGCCGGGAGCGGGGCTACTACGTACGCCCCACCGTCTTCGCCGACGTCACGACGGACATGACGATCGCGCAGGAGGAGATCTTCGGCCCGGTCGTGTCCATACTGAAGTACGAGAGCGAGGAGGAGGCGCTGCGCATCGCCAACGACTCCGCCTACGGGCTGGGCGGGGCGGTGTGGGCGGGCGACCGGGAGACGGCGGTCGCCTTCGCCCGGCGCCTGGACACCGGGCAGGTCGACATCAACGGCGGCCGTTTCAACCCCCTCGCCCCGTTCGGCGGTTACAAGCAGTCCGGCGTCGGCCGGGAACTGGGCCCGCACGGCCTGGCCGAGTACCTCCAGACCAAGTCGCTCCAGTTCTGACCGGGCCGCGCGGCGGGGGGGCGGATGCCGCCTCCCGGCCGTGCGGCACTACTCTGTCCCGCCGTCCCGCGTACGAGGAGAACCAGTGGTCCGCGCCGCCGTACTGCCCGCCGTCAACGCCCCGCTCCAGGTCACCGAGATCGATCTGCCCGAGCCCGGCCCCGGGCAGGTCCGTATCCGACTCGCCGCCGCCGGCGTCTGCCACTCCGACCTCTCCCTGTCCAACGGCACCCTGCGCCAGCCCGCCCCGGCCGTCCTCGGGCACGAGGGAGCGGGCACCGTCACCGCGGTCGGCCCCGGCGTGACCACGGTGGCACCCAACGACCCGGTCGTCCTCAACTGGGCGCCGTCCTGCGGGGACTGCCACTTCTGCGGGCTCGCCGAGCCCTGGCTGTGCGCCCACTCCGGCCTCGCCGCGAACGCCCCGTACGCCCGGCTCGCCGCCGACGCCACCGAGCTCTACCCGGGCCTGGGCACCGCCGCCTTCGCCGAGGAGACCGTGGTGCCCGCGCACGCCGCGCTGCCGCTGCCGGCCGGGGTGCCGCTCGCCGACGCCGCGCTGCTCGGCTGCGCGGTGCTCACCGGCTGGGGCGCGGTGCACCACAGCGCTCGGGTGCGCGCGGGGGAGTCGGTGGTGGTCTTCGGCGTCGGCGGGGTGGGGCTGGCCACGCTGCAGGCGGCACGGATCGCCGGGGCGGGCCCGATCGTGGCCGTGGACGTCTCCCCGGACAAGGAGGAGCTGGCCCGCTCGGCCGGCGCCACCGAGTTCGTGCTGGCCGACGGCGCCGCGTTCTTCGAGAAGGAGGGGGCCAAGCGGATCCGCGGGCTCACCGGGGGCGTGGGCGCCGATGTCGCCATCGAGTGCGTGGGCCGCGCCGACACCATCCGTACGGCCTGGACGTCCACCCGGCGCGGCGGCCGGACGACGGTCGTCGGCATCGGCGGCCAGGACCAGCGGGTGACCTTCTCCGCCCTGGAGATCTTCTACTTCGGCCGGACCCTCTCCGGCTGCGTCTACGGCAACAGCGACCCCGCCCGCGACCTCCCCGTCATCGCCGAGCACGTCCGCTCCGGTGCCCTGGACCTCTCCGGCCTGGTCACCGACCGGATCGGCCTCGACGGCATCCCGGCCGCCTTCGAGGCGATGCTGGCCGGCAAGGGCGGCCGAGCGCTGGTGGTCTTCTAGCGAAGATGCCCCTGGGGGCAGGGGCGGCACGCCTGGGCGGGGCCGGGAGCGCGGAAGGCGTCCCGGCCCCGTGTGCGTGGACCGCCGGAACTCGCGCTGCGCGCTCCGTTGACGCCGTACCGGCTGGTCGGTACGTTCACGGCGCCGCCCCCTCCCCCCGTCCCCAGGAGCGTGCAGCATGGACTCGGCCCCCTCCACGCCACACGGCAGCACCGCCGCGCCCCCTTCCGCCCGCAGCCGCCGCAGGGTCGCCACCGCCGCGGCCCTCGCCTCCGCCGTCGAGTGGTACGACTACTTCGTCTTCGGCATCGCCGCCGCGCTCGTCCTCGGCGACGCCTTCTTCCCCTCCGGCAGCCGCGCCGCCGGCGTGCTCGCCGCGTTCGCGACCTTCGCGGTGGGCTTCCTCGCCCGCCCCGTCGGCGGGGTGATCGCCGGTCACCTCGGCGACCGGCGCGGACGCAAACCCATGCTGGTGCTCGCGCTGACGGTGATGGGACTGGCCACCACCGCGATCGGCCTGCTGCCCTCCTACGACACGATCGGGCTGGCCGCGCCGGTCCTGCTGGTCGTCCTGCGGCTGCTGCAGGGCCTCGCGGTCGGCGCCCAGTGGGGCGGCGCGATGCTGATGGCCACCGAGTACGCCCCCGAGGGCAGGCGCGGGCTGTACGGCTCGCTGGTGCAACTCGGCGTGCCCATCGGGGTGGTGACCGCCAACTCCGTCTTCCTGCTGGCCGGGGCCCTCACCGGTGAGGGCGCGTTCGGGACCTGGGGGTGGCGGATCCCGTTCGTCGTCGGCGTGCTGGTGCTGGTCCTCGCCCGCCATATCCACGTCCGTGTCGAGGAGACGCCCGAGTTCCGGGCCGCGGAGGCGGAGCTGGCGGCCGCGGAGCAGGCGGACGAGGCGCGGCGCTCACCGCTGCGGACCATCCTGCGCCACCACCTCGGCACGGTCCTGCTGGCCGGCGGCTCGTTCGCGGTGAACACCGCCACCTTCTACATCCTGATCACCGGTGTGCTGGACTACGCCACCCGCGAGCTGGAGATGCGGCGCACCTCGGTACTGGCCGTCTCGCTGCTGGTCAGCCTCACCCAGCTCGCTCTGATCCCGGCCGCCGCGGCGCTCTCCGACCGCATCGGCCGGCTGAGGGTCTACGCCGCGGGCGCGGTCGGCCTGCTGCTCTGGGCGGTGCCGATGTTCCTGCTCATCGACACCGCGTCGCTGGTGTGGCTGGGCCTCGGCACCTTCGTCGGCAGTTGCTTCCTGAGCGTCATGTACGGCCCGCAGGCCGCGCTGTTCGCCGAGCTGTTCCCGCCCGCGATGCGCTATACGGGTGCCTCGCTCGGTTACCAGATCAGCGCGATCCTCGGCGGCGGACTCGCGCCGTTCCTGATGGTGCTGCTGCTGGAGGTGAGCGGCACCTCGATGGCGGTGTCCGCCTACATCATGGCGCTGTCCGCGGTCGCGCTGGTCTCCATCTGGCTGCTGGTCCGCCGGGCGAGGGGGGCCGCCCCGCACCCTTGAGCGGCAGCCATGGGGCCTTTCCGACCCTGACCCCGCGGACAGGCCTTACACCCTGCGCAGCCGGGGAAAGGCCGGCGCCGCCGTCAGGAAGGCCAGCGAGACCAGGACGAACGGCCAGGTGAAGGCGTGGCCGCCGGACGGTGCGAAGACGGCGGCCAGGGCCGGGGTGAGCACCGTCGCGGCGGCGGCGCCGGCCACCGCGTAGGCCAGGCTCCAGCCGTCCGCGGAGAGGAAGACCCCGCACAGCGCCATCGCGACCAGCACGGCGTTGTAGCCCAGCGCCCCCTCGGCCACCTGCTCGGCGGGGGCACCCAGGGCCCATGCGGTGCAGATGCCGACGACGCTGCCGACGCAGGCCAGTGCGCCCGCCCGCCGGCAGGCGACGAAGATGCCGGCCAGGAAGATCAGGCCGACGTACCACTGCGGCATGAAGAAGATCTGCCCGACGTTGGCGAAGAAGGCGTGCCAGAGGTCGGAGAAGGTGAGGGCGGCGGGCCCGACGGCCGGGCGGGGGAGCGCGGCCGGGCCCGCGTCCTGGTGCCAGACCCGCTGGAATCCCGGCGCGGCGATGGTCAGCGCGCTGGCCGTCAGGCAGAACGGCAGGGTGAAGGCCGGCAGGTCCCAGGTGGCCAGTATCCGCGCGGCGGCACCGGTCAGTACGGTGACCACCGCACTGCCGGCCAGGGCGAGCAGGGCGGTGGAGAGCCGGTCGGCGCCGAGGAAGACCGCGCAGCCGACCGCCACCAGGCAGGCGTTGAACCCTTCGAGCCCCGCGGTGATCCGGCCCCGGTCCACGCCCAGGAAGCGGGCGGTGGCGGTGCCGACGGCCGTGCCTATCAGGCCGTAGAGCCCGTATCCCCAGCCCGCCGCGAACAGGCCGATCGAGAACACCGCACCGGTCAGCGCGTTCGGTAGGAAGTCGACCTGCGCCTGGCCGCGCAGCACCTCGATGACGAACCGTCCGCCACGCGTCCGGAAGGGGCCGTTGATGGCCGTGCCCCACTCGCCCACGCCGCCTCCTGTTTCCCGCACCCGCCCCTGTCCGCCAGAGGCGGGTGCACTTTACAGCCGGCGGGAGGCGTTCATCAGCGGGTGGGGCCGGGTGGCGGTGCGAGCTCGGGGTGCTGCAGGGCCAGGCCGTCCACCAGGGCGCGCAGGCCGGTCTCGAACGCGCCCTCGTCCACCTGCCGCTGATGCTCCGCGAGGAGGTGCGCCTGGCCCAGGTGCGGGTAGTCGGCGGGGTCGTACGCGCTCGGGTCGTCGACGAAGCCGCGGGCGAACGAGCCCAGTGCGGAGCCGGCCACGAAGTACCGGACCATCGCGCAGACCCGGGTGGCCTGTGCGGGCGGCCAGCCCGCCCCGACCATGCCGCCGAACGCCGCGTCGGCCATCTTCAGCCCGGCCGGGCGCCGGCCCGGCCCCTGGGCGAGGAACGGCACGATGTGCGGATGGGCGGCGAGCGCCGCGCGGTAGGAGCGGGCCCAGTCCAGCAGGCCGGCGCGCCAGTCCGCGCCCTTCTCGAAGGTCGACACGTCGACCTTGGCGATGACGGTGTCGGCGACCGCGTCGAGGATCTCGTCCTTGGTCGTGAAGTGGTTGTACAGGGACGGGCCGCTCACGCCCAGCTCCGCCGCCAGCCGCCGGGTCGACAGTGCCGGCAGCCCTTCGGAGTCGATCAGCGCAAGCGCCGTGGAGACGATGCGCTCGCGGCTCAGCAGGGGCTTGCGGGGTCGGGCCATGGCGCACATAGTAGAGGCGCCCAACAAAAACTAGCAGTGCTAATTAATGGTGTGCGACAGGGCGCGCGGCACTGCTCTTGGCCAGGAGGGGGCCGGATGGATCTGGAGCTCAGCGCGGAGCAGGCCGCGGCGCGGCAGCTCGCCAGGGACTTCGTCGACCGCGAGGTCGTGCCGTACGCCGCCGCCTGGGACCGCGCGGAGAAGGTCGACCGCGGCATCGTCCGAAAGCTCGGCGACCTCGGCTTCCTCGGTCTCACCGTTCCGGAGGAGTACGGCGGTTCCGGCGGCGACCACCTCTCCTACGTCCTGGTGACCGAGGAGCTGGGCCGCGGCGACTCCGCGGTGCGCGGCATCGTCTCCGTCTCGCTCGGCCTGGTGGCCAAGACCATCGCCTCCTGGGGCGAGGAGCGGCACAAACGGGAGTGGCTGCCGCGGCTGACCTCGGGCGAGGCGGTCGGCTGCTTCGGCCTGACCGAGCCCGGCACCGGTTCCGACGCGGCGCAACTGGCCACCCGGGCGGTCCGCGACGGGGACGACTACATCGTCGACGGCGCCAAGATGTTCATCACCAACGGCACCTGGGCCGATGTGGTGCTGCTCTTCGCCCGCACCGGCGACGCCCCGGGCCATCAGGGCATCAGCGCCTTCCTCGTGCCGACCGACAGCCCCGGCCTGACGCGCCGCGAGATCCACGGCAAGCTGGGGCTGCGCGGCCAGGCCACCGCGGAGCTGGTGCTGGACGGCGTACGGGTGCCGGCCGCGGCGATGCTGGGCCCCGAGGGCAAGGGCTTCTCGGTGGCGATGTCCGCGCTGGCCAAGGGGCGGATGTCGGTCGCCGCCGGCTGTGTGGGCATCGCCCAGGCCGCGCTGGACGCCGCGATCGGCTACGCGGGCCAGCGCGAGCAGTTCGGCAAGCCGATCGCCCGGCATCAGCTGGTGCAGGAGCTGATCAGCGATATCGCGGTGGACGTGGCCGCGGCGCGGCTGCTGACCTGGCGGGTGGCCGATCTCATCGAGCGCGGTGAGCCGTTCGACACCGCCGCCTCCCAGGCCAAGCTGTTCGCCTCCGAAGCGGCGGTGCGCGCCGCCAACAACGCGCTCCAGGTCTTCGGGGGCTATGGCTATATCGACGAATACCCCGTCGGCAAGCTGCTGCGCGACGCCCGGGTGATGACGCTCTACGAGGGCACCAGCCAGATACAGAAGCTGGTCATCGGCCGTGCGCTGACGGGGGTCTCCGCGTTCTGACCCCGGTGTGCGGGCGCCTTGCCGCCCGCCGCCCTCCCCGGGCCTGTCCGGTCCTGCCACCGGACAGGCCCTAAGCGCTTGCTCAGTAGCGCGGTATGGTGTTCGATCCGTCCAAGGAACGTCCCTGGCGGATCGAGGAGCGGGGTGCGGCGATGGGTGCGGCGGCGGAGCAGGCTGCGGAGGAGAACCAGGAGTGGGCCGGGGTGACCCCGGACGCCGCGCGGCGGCTGGTCGGCGCCGCCGTCGAGGCGTTCGCCGAGCGCGGCTACCACGCCACCACCACCCGTGACATCGCCGGCCGGGCCGGTATGAGCCCGGCGGCCCTCTACATCCACTACAAGACCAAGGAAGAGCTGCTCTACCGCATCAGCGGCATCGGCCACGAAAAGGCCCTGCGCATCATGGGCGCCGCCGCCGAGGCCGAGGGCGGCGCCACCGAGCGGCTGCGCGACGCCGTGCGGACCTTCGCCCGCTGGCACGCCGAGCACCACACCACCGCCCGGGTCATCCAGTACGAACTCCAGGCGCTGAGCCCCGAGCACTACACCGAGATCGCCGGTCTGCGCCGCCGGACGGACCGCCTGCTGCGGCAGATCATCCAGGACGGCGCGGACAGCGGGGAGTTCCGGGCCGACGACGTACCGGGCACCACCCTGGCGGTGCTGTCGCTGTGCGTGGACGTCGCCCGCTGGTTCTCGGCGGACGGCCCGCGCACCCCCGACGAGGTCGGCGCGCTCTACGCCGACCTCGTGCTGCGGATGGTGGGCGCCGACCCGGCGGGCCCCGCTACAGGTAGAAACGGCTGACCGACTCCGCGACGCACACCGGCTTGTCGCCGCCCTCGCGCTCGATCGTCACCACCGTGGTGAGCTGCACGCCGCCCGTCACCTCGGCGACGTCGGCGATCTTCGCCGTGGCGCGCAGCCGCGAGCCGACCGGCACGGTGGCCGGGAAGCGCACCTTGTTCGTGCCGTAGTTGATCCCCATCTTCACGTTGTCGACCCGCATCAGCTGCGGTACGAAGGCGGGCAGCAGCGACAGCGTCAGATAGCCGTGCGCGATGGTGGTGCCGAACGGGCCGGCCGCGGCCCGCTCCTGGTCCACGTGGATCCACTGGTGGTCGCCGGTGGCGTCCGCGAAGAGATCGATCCGCTTCTGGTCGATCTCCAGCCAGTCGCTGGTGCCCAGCTCCTCGCCGACCGCGGCCCGCAGCTCGTCGAGCGATCCAAACACTCGGGGCTCTGCCATCTCCGTCTGCCTCCTTGGGATCCACCTACGCCGTCGTGCACCGGGTGCGGCCGTCGTACGCCGGGCCGCCGCTTACTAAGCGCTTGCTCAGCATGCGGAGTGCGAGTACCCGCTGTCAACGCCTGCGCGGCTAGGGTGGAAACGTGCCCCAGCTTCCGTTCAAGGTTCATGAGCTCTCCGTCGGCCAGCTGTCCGCGCGCAGCGGCGCGGCGGTGTCCGCGCTGCACTTCTACGAGTCCAAGGGGCTGATCAGCAGCACCCGGACGGCGGGCAACCAGCGCCGCTACTCCCGGGACGCGCTGCGCCGGGTCGCCTTCGTCCGGGCGGCGCAGCGGGTCGGGATCCCGCTCGCGGTGATCCGGGACGCGCTGGCGGAGCTGCCGGACGAGCGCACTCCCAACCGCGACGACTGGGCCCGGCTCTCCCAGGTGTGGCGCTCCGAGCTGGACGAGCGGATCAGCCAACTCGTCGAGCTGCGCGACCGGCTGACCGACTGCATCGGCTGCGGCTGCCTCTCGCTGGAGAAGTGCGCGCTGTCCAACCCCTACGACAACCTCGGCGAGCAGGGGCCCGGCGCCCGGCGGCTGCGGGTCGACCGGGGCGCCAAGGACCCGGAGTCCGCACCGTCCCGCCCCCAGGCGGCCTCGCCGCGCCGGGAGGCCGTGCCGTCGTCGTGCCGGGAGGGCACGCAGGGATGAGCGCGGCCGCGCCCGCCCCACGGCCGGGACGGCGCGGCGGTCAGCCTGCGCTCACCACAGGGCCGGCTTGCGGGCCGCCCACGGGCGGGCCTGCTCCAGCTGGGCGGACAGCGCGATCAGCGTCGCCTCGTCGCCGTACCGGCCGGCCAGCATCACACCGATCGGCAGCCCCTCGGCGTTCCAGTGCAGCGGGACGTTGACCGCGGGCTGGCCGGTGGCGTTGCAGAGCGCGGTGAACGGGGTGAAGGACCCCAGGGCGGCGAACTCGGCCTGCGGGTCGGCGTCGTTGCGCAGCTCGCCGACGGCCACCGGCGGCGTCGCCAAGGTCGGTGAGAGGATCACGTCGTAGCCGGTGCCCGGCGGCATCAGGCCGTCGGCGAGGGACTGGGCGAGCATGCGGAAGGCGTACATCGAGCGCGCGAAGTCCGCGCCGGAGACCTGGCCGCCGCGCTCGCGCAGATAGCGGGTGAGCGGCATCAGCAGCTCCTCGCCCTCCGGCGGGACCGGCTGGTTGGCGGCCATCACCGACCAGACCCGGGTGAAGGCCTCGCGGATCGAGTCGTCCGACGGCAGCGACAGCCGCTCGACCTCGTGGCCGAGCCCGGTCAGCAGCGCGGCGGTGTCGTCGGCGGCCGTGCGGCAGTCGGGGTGGATCTCGACGCCCGGGATGGGCGCTCCGGTCAGGTAGGCGATCCGCAGCCGGCCGGGGTCGCGCAGCGCGTAGGAGGCGAAGGTCTCGCCGGGCGGCAGCGACGGCGCCGCGTACGGGTCGCCGGGCATCGTGCCCGCCATGACGTCCAGCAGGGTGGCCGCGTCGGCGACCGTACGGGCCAGCGGGCCGGAGGTCGCAAGGCCGGTGATGTCGTGCATCAGCGGGCCGCTGCTGATCCGGCCGCGGCTGGGCTTGATGCCGTACAGCCCGCAGGCCGACGCCGGAATGCGGATCGAGCCGCCGCCGTCGCTGCCGTGCGCGACGGGGGCCAGCCCGCCGGCGACCGCCGCGGCCGCGCCGCCGCTGGAGCCGCCCGCCGAGCGCGCCAGGTCCCAGGGGGTGCGGGCGGGCGGGGCGAAGCCGTTCTCGGTGTAGCAGGGCAGCCCGAATTCGGGGGTGTTGGTCTTGCCGAGCAGGATGGTGCCACCCGCCCGCAGCTTGCCCGCGACATGGGCGTCGACCTCCGGCACATGCTCGGCGAGCGCCCGCGAACCCATCGTGCAGCGCACCCCGGCGACCTGGTGGAGGTCCTTCATGGGGACCGGGACGCCGTGCAGCGGCGGCAGTTCGCGGCCCTCGCGGCGGGCCGCGGCGGCCTCGCTCTCGGCCTCCGCGGCCTGCTTGCGGGCGATCTCCGGGGTGCGGGTGATGAAGGCGCCCAGTGTGTCGTCGAGCCGATCGATCCGCGCCAGGTAGTGCTCGGTCAGCTCCACGGGGGAGAGCTCACCGGACCGGATCCCCTCGGCCTGTTCGAGCGCGGACAGATCATGTAGCTCGGCCATGGACGTCTCCCTCCTAGGGGTGCCCGCGCGGCCCTGGTGCCGTACGGGCGCAAGGGCCGGTGCCCGCGCCGGGTGCGCTGTCGGTGCGGGTGGTCAGCCCGTGAACAGTTGTTTCAGCTTGAGGGTGAGTTCGTAAAGGCCGTACAGGAAGGGGACGGCCACCCACAGCCAGACGAGGACGAGGAGGAGGGCGCGGCGGGCGGTCACTGCTCGGCTCCCTTCGTGTCGGCGGGCGCGGGCCCGGACGCGGCGCGCCCGCCGGAGGCCGACTGGGCTCCGGGCGCGGGGGGTTGGTGGTGCCGGGGGTGCACGGGACGGATGAGTTCGTTGGCGACGAAGCCCACGGCCAGCAGGCCGATCATGATGAAGAAGGAGGTGGCGTAGAGGTCGGGGCCGCTGCGGCCGGCCGACTTCCCGCTGTCGGCGACGGCGTTGACGATCAGCGGGCCCAGCACGCCCGCGGTGGACCAGGCCGTCAGCAGCCGGCCGTGGATCGCACCCACCTGATACGTGCCGAACAGGTCCTTCACATACGCCGGGAGGGTGGCGAACCCGCCGCCGTAGAAGGACAGGATCACCGCCGCGCAGGCGATGAACAACGGCTTGGAAGCATCGCCGGCCAGCGCGATCAGCAGATACATCAGGGCGCCGGCGCCCAGGTAGAGGCGGTAGGCGTGCTTGCGGCCGGCCAGGTCGGAGGCCGAGGACCAGACGATCCGGCCGAGCATGTTGGCCAGCGAGAGCAGGCCCACGAAGCCGGCCGCGGCCGATGCGCTCACCGGTGCCGCGGTGCGGGCGAAGAAGTCGGAGACCATCGGGGCGGCCTTCTCCAGGATGCCGATGCCCGCCGTGACGTTCATGCACAGGATGACCCACAGGCACCAGAACTGCGGGGTGCGCAGCGCGCCGCGCGCCGAGACCTGGGCCGTGGTGACCAGCGGACGGGCCGCCGAGGCGGCCGCGGCCGGCCGGCCCGGCGGCCGCCGGTCGTCGGCGGGGACCCGCACCAGCACCACGCCCAGGGACATGAACACGGCGTAGGACAGGCCCATGACCAGGAAGGTCCGCGCGATTCCGGACGCGTCGGAACCCAGGGCGGCGAGCAGTTGGACGGACCAGGGCGAGGCGATCAGCGCGCCGCCGCCGAAGCCCATGATGGCGATGCCGGTGGCCATTCCGGGGCGGTCGGGGAACCACTTGATGAGGGTGGAGACGGGGGAGATGTAGCCGATGCCCAGGCCGATGCCGCCGATGAAGCCGTAGCCGAGGACGATCAGCCAGTACCGGCCGGTGGCCGCGCCGAGGGCGGCGACGAGTAAGCCGCTGCAGAAGCAGAGGGCCGACACGCACATCGCCCAGCGCGGGCCGTTGCGTTCGACGAGCGTGCCCCCGAACGCCGCAGACAGCCCGAGCATCACGATGGCCAGCTGGAAGGGGAGCGCGGAGGCCGTCCCGGACAGCTTCAGGGCGGACTCCAGGGGCGGTTTGAACACGCTCCAGGCGTAGGCCTGCCCGATGGCGAGATGGATGGACAGGGCGGCGGGCGGCACCAGCCACCGGCTCCACCCCGAAGGCGCGACGATGCGGGCACGGGCGGGCGCGATCATGTGCCGGAACGTACCTCGCCGGTCCCCCTCCGGGAAGGCCGCACGCCGAAGTCGCCGCGGCGGGCACCAACGCGGCGTCGCCGTCGGCCGGGTGCCGTCGGGCATCAGGAGGGTGTCCTCGATGCCTTGGGGCACCTCCCATGCCCTACGGCATGGGAGGGTGTCCAGGCCCAGTTCGGCGGCGGGCCGCCGCACCGGCCACACGCGGACGTCCACCACCGCCCGGAGGGCCTCCGGGGCGGGGCCGACCACGCGCGTGAAAAGGAGTCCGGGCTCAGGCCGCGGCGAACGCCCCGGCGCCCTGGGCGCGGATCGCCGAGGTCAGCGCCTCACGGGTGAGCACCGACGCCGGGGCCAGCACCCCGCACTGCCGGCAGGCGGGCCCGGGCGCCGGGACGTCGGCGGTCTCCGGGAGCCAGGCGAAGCGCGTGCTGCCGCACACCGGGCAGTCCCGGCGCGGCCGCCCCGCCTCCATCGCCACGATCATGCGGCGCAGCACCTCCGCGAGCCGGGCCGCCGGGTGCCGTTGCGGTGACTCGCACGGCACGATGTCGCAGCCGCCCCAGGTCCGCCGGTGCCAGTCGTCGATCGCGCTGGGCTGACGGATGCCGTCGTGCTTCTCCTTGCGGCGCCGGGCGGCGAACTCCTCCTCGTACGCGAGCCAGAGGGTGCGGGCCTCTTCCAGCTCGGTCAGTGCGGCGACCAGCCGCTCCGGGTCCGGATCGCGGTCCTGGGTCGCGATGCCGGCCCGGGTGCACAGATGGTGCCAGGTCGCCCGGTGTCCGTAAGGGGCGAAGCGTTCAAGGCACTTGCGCAGGGCGGTGCGCCGCTGAGCTGCGACGAGTCGTGGATTGCGGACCTGTTCTGCGAGGGCTCTGAAACCGGCCATTTCATCCCACCTCCGGGGGGAGGACCCGACTTGACGGGGATGGGACGTAGCCGGCCGCCGCCTGGATCCCTCGAACTTTCGTGCGGTTCGCCGGTGTCGCGGTGAGATGTCACGACAGTGGCGGCCGTTGCGTCTGTGGGGAATTGGCAAAGGTGACTGTTGTTCACCTTCCGGCCGGGGATAACCGCCGGTAACGTCCCGCCCACCCTCCCCCGAGTTCGTGAGGAGCAGGGGGGACCCCCATCGAGGAGCAGGGATGCGACGACGTACCGGAAGGCTCAGGACCGCCGCGGCCGCGGCCCTGTTCGCCTTGGGCGCCACGGTCTTGGCGCCACCCCCCACCGCGGCCGCCGCGCCGAGCCCCGACCAGGCCGCCCACGACTACTGCGAAGGCCGGTGCGCCGACATCCTGCCGCCCGGCGCCACCGGCAACGCCACCCTGGTGGAGATCCTCGGCAACAAGCTGTTCGGCACCCACCCCGCGCACTCCACCGACCAACTCGCCCCGTACGGCGCGCTGGCCGGCGGCTACCAGTCGCTCACCGACGACACCCTCACCCAGTTCTTCAACGACGCCTCCTTCGGTGTCCCCGACGGCCAGGTCGGCAAGGTCACCGCGCCCCGCGACGACGTGACCATCACCCGCGACAAGAAGACCGGCGTCCCGCACATCAAGGGCACCACCCGCTACGGCACCGAATTCGGCGCCGGATACGCCGCGGGCCAGGACCGGCTCTGGCTGATGGACCTCTTCCGCCACATCGGCCGCGGCGAGCTGACCTCCTTCGCCGGCGGAGCGCTGGCCAACCAGGGCCTGGAGCAGCAGTTCTGGCCGCAGGCGCCGTACACCGAGGACGACCTCCAGCAGCAGGTCGACTACATCAGGGACCACAACGGCGAGCGCGGCAAGCAGGCCATGGCCGACGCGCAGGCCTACGTCGACGGCATCAACGCCTACCGCGAGCAGTCCAAGAACGGCCGCTACTTCCCCGGCGAGTACGTCCTCACCGGGCATATCGACGCGATCACCAACGCCGGTGAGATCGCGCCGTTCAAACTCACCGACCTGATAGCGCTGGCCTCCGTCGTCGGCGGCCTCTTCGGCAACGGTGGTGGCGGGGAGGTCACCAACGCCCTGTCCCTGCTCGCCGCCCAGCAGAAGTACGGCGTCGAGAAGGGCACCGAGGCCTGGGAGTCCTTCCGGGAGCGCAACGACCCCGAGGCCGCCAAGACCCTGCACGACGGCAGCAGCTTCCCCTACGCCGTCAAGCCGGCCAAGGCCAAGGGCACCGCGCTGCCGGACCGCGGCTCGGTCACCCCCGAGCCGCTGGTCTTCGACCGCACCGGCGCGGCGACCACCAAGAGCGGAACGCCGCCCCGGGACCCGGTCGCGGCCCCGAAGAAGTTCCGCAAGCTGGAGGGCCTGTTCAAGGACGGGGTGCTGCCCAAGGGCAGCTTCAACCCCCACCAGCGCCGCGGGATGTCCAACGCCCTGCTGGTCTCCGGCAAACACACCGCCAGCGGGCACCCCGTCGCCGTCTTCGGCCCGCAGACCGGCTACTTCGCGCCCCAGCTGCTGATGCTCCAGGAGATCCAGGGGCCCGGCATCAGCGCCCGCGGCGCCTCCTTCGCGGGCGTCGGGATGTACGTCCAGCTCGGCCGCGGCCAGGACTACGCCTGGAGCGCCACCTCCGCCGGCCAGGACATCACCGACACCTACGCGGTCGAACTGTGCAACGCCGACGGGTCGCCGGCCACCAAGGACTCCACCTCCTACCGCTACCACGGCGCCTGCGTCCCCATGGAGAAGCTGGAGCGCACCAACTCCTGGAAGCCCACCATCGCCGACCCGACGGCGGCCGGCTCGTACCGGATGCAGGTGTTCCGGACGAAGTACGGGACCGTCACCCACCGCGCCACCGTCCGCGGCAAGCCCGTCGCCTACACCGCCCAGCGCTCCACCTACCGCCACGAGGCCGACTCGATCATCGGCTTCCAGATGTTCAACGACCCCTCCGCCGTACGCGACGCCAGGTCCTTCCAGAAGGCGGCCCAGCACATCGGCTACGCCTTCAACTGGTTCTACGCCGACTCCCGCGACACCGCGTACTACAACAGCGGCCTCAACCCGGTCCGCAACCCCGCCGTCGACCCGTCGCTGCCCATCACGGCGGACGACGCCTACGAGTGGCAGGGCTACGACCCCGCCACCAACACCACCGACTACACCCCGCCCGCCCAGCACCCGCAGTCCGTCGACCAGGACTACTACATCTCCTGGAACAACAAGCAGGCCGAGGACTACGACTCGGCCGGCTTCGGCAACGGCTCGGTGCACCGCGGCAATCTGCTGGACGACCGGGTGCGCGCACTGACCGAGGAGGGCGGGGTGACCCGGGCCTCGCTGACCCGGGCGATGGCCGAGGCCGCCGTCACCGACCTGCGCGGCGAGGACGTGCTGCCCGAACTCCTGCGCGTAGTGGGCAGCAAGCCGGTCACCGACCCCCGGCTGAAGACCGCGGTCCAGCAGCTGCAGGCCTGGCACAAGGACGGCGCCCAGCGCCGCGAGACCGCCGCCGGCTCGCACACCTACACCCACCCCGACGCGGTCCGGCTGATGGACGCCTGGTGGCCGCTGATGATCGAGGCTGTCTTCAAGCCGGGCCTGGGCGGCGACCTGTACGACGCGCTGGGCGCCGACCTCGCCATCGACGAGTCGCCGTCGGCCGGCCACGGCCCGACCGGAGGGCACGCCGGATCGGCCTTCCAGTACGGCTGGTGGAGCTACGCGGACAAGGACCTGCGCTCGGTGCTCGGTGACAAGGTCCGGGGCCCGCTCGCCCGGCGCTACTGCGGCGGCGGCGACCTCTCCGCCTGCCGCGACACCCTCCTGGCCACGCTCGCGCAGGCGAGCGGCAAGACGGCCGAGCAGGTCTACCCGGGCGACGCGAGCTGCAAGGCCGGCGACCAGTGGTGCGCGGACGCCATCATCCACCGCGCGGTGGGCGGGCTGACCCACGACACCATCAGCTGGCAGAACCGGCCGACGTACCAGCAGGTCGTGGAGTTCCCGGCACACCGTTAGACGGGTACCGGACACCGGTAGGCGGATACCGGACACCGGTTGCCGGCAGGCGAAGGCCCCGGGGTGGGACCCCGGGGCCTTCGCACGGGTGCGCGGGCTATGCTGCACAGTCCTGATTTCCAGGGAGGGAAAGCGAGTTGGGCGCGCATGGCCTCGTCAGGTCCGCAGCAGTACCCGCCGGAGCTGCTGGACACCACCATGGACCAGCTGCGCACACTGATCGTCGTCCATGAGACGGGCACCGCGCTGGGTGCCGCGCGCCGGCTGGGCCGCGAACAGTCCAGCGTGCAAAAGCAGCTGGACAGGATGAACCGCACCTTCGCCGCACTGTGCGGCGAGGAGCTGGTACTCAAACAGGGTCGGGGCAGGGACGCCCTGTTCACCGCGACCGGCGAGGCGCTGGTCGACCTGGCGCGGCGCACCCTCGGCGCGTGGTCGGACGGTGTGCAGGGCGCCCGCCGCCGGCTCGGCAGGACGCTCTCCGTCGGTACCACCCGCTACACCCTCGGCTTCCTGCTGGACGCGGTGGAACGCGTCCGCGAGGACTACGAACGCGACGGTGTCGACCTCAAGGTCACCCACGTCCGCACCGGCGACCTCTTCACCAAACTGCGGTCCAAGGAACTCGACCTGGTCTGCGGCAGCGTCGTGGTCACGGAAGGCGCGGAGGCCGAACTGCTGGCTCCGTACGAGGTCATGGAGTGGCGCCGCAGCGGTCTGTCGCTGCTGACGAACCTGCCGCCGGAGCGGCTGCCCGGCACCTCCCTCGGCGCGTGCGAGCTGCCCCGGCTGCCCCTGGTGATCTCGGCGCGCGGCCTCATCGGCCGCTTCCTGACCGCGTGGTACGGACCCGACTACCGCCAGCGGCTGACCATAGCGGCCGAGATAGAGGCCGCGCACTACGGCTTCGAGCTGCTGCGCTCCGGGGTCGTCAGCGGGGCGATGCTGGTCACCCGGGGCATCGGGGAGGCGGCCGCGGACGGTCGCCTCCCGGAGGCCGGCGGGCTGCGCACCCTGGAGATCGTCGGGGAGTCGGAGCCCCGGACCGAGGTGCTGGTCGGCGTCTTCACCCGGCGCGGGGAGCGGGCGTCGTATCCGCCCGGCCACCCCCTCAACCTCCTGTGGGACGCGCTGTCGAGGGAGAGCGGCCGGTGGTGGCTCAACTCGTGAGGCCACCGGGGGCTTTGCGCCGGGCCCTCAGGACAGCTCCCGCTCCCGGGTCTCCGGCAGCGCCAGGACGCACACCAGCGAGACGACCGCCATGGCGCTCACGTACCAGCCCACCGACGCGGAGCCGAACTCCGACTGGAGCCGGGTGGCGACCAGAGGCGCCACCGCGCCGCCCAGCACCCCGCCCAGGTTGTAGGCCAGGGAGGCGCCCGAGTACCGCACCGCCGTAGCGAACAGCTCCGGCAGGTACGCGCCCATCGGGCCGTACACCACGCCCATGCAGAACAGCGCGCCGCCGAGGCCGAGCGCGATCAGCGCCGGCTGCCGGGTGTCCAGCAGCGGGAAGAGCACCGGCCCCCAGAGCACCGCCAGGCCGCTGCCCGCCAGGATCAGCCTGCGGCGGCCGGCGCTGTCGGAGCGGGTGGCGGCGAGCCAGGTGCCGGCGGCCAGGAAGAGGCAGGCGATCAGGGAGAGCCCCAGCATGGTGCTGCGGGAGACGCCCAGCTCGCCGGTCGCGTAGGACAGGCAGTAGGTCGTCGCGGTGTAGAAGAGCCCGTACGCCACGATCATGCCGCCCGCGCCCAGCAGCAGTTCGCGCGGATGCCGGCGCAGCACGTCGACCACGGGGACCCGGCTGGCCTCCTGAGCCTCCCTCACCTTCGCGAACACCGGTGTCTCGCTGATCTTCAGCCGTACGAACAGCCCGACGCCGACCAGCAGGAACGACAGCAGGAACGGCACCCGCCAGCCCCACGCGCGAAACGCCGCGTCGTCCAGCACGGACGACAGCAGCCAGAACACCCCGGTCGCCGCGAGGAATCCGACGGACGGGCCGAGCTGCGGGAAGGCGGCATACAGCCCACGGCGCCTGCGCGGCGCGTGCTCGACCGCGAGCAGCGCGGCCCCGCCCCACTCGCCGCCCAGGCCGATGCCCTGCAGGAAGCGCAGCGCGATCAGCAGCAGCGGCGCCCAGACGCCCCAGGTGCCGTAGCCCGGCAGCAGGCCGACCAGCGCCGTGGACAGCCCCATCAGCAGCAGCGAGGCGACCAGCACGGACTTGCGGCCCACCCGGTCACCGAAGTGGCCGAAGACCACCGACCCGAGCGGTCGCGCGGCGAACGCCACCGCGTAGGTGGAGAAGGCCGCCAGGGTGGCGTTGACCGGCGAGAGGGTCGGAAAGAACGCCTGGTTGAGGACGAGCGCGGCGGCCGTCCCGTAGATGTAGAAGTCGTAGAACTCGATGGCCGTCCCGATGAACGAGGCCACGGCCACCCGCCGCAGGCTCTCGCCCCCGGCGTCCGCACCCTCCGCCGACGGCGCACCGGCCGCCGTCTTCCGCACTGCTGTCGCGTCATTGTTCACCAGCGCACTTTCCTGGTCGGTGTACGGGACAGTCAATAGCCGAAACGCGCCGTCCCGGACCCTGAGACGGACCGCGCGCGGCGACGCTCGCCGCCGAGCGCGGTCCGTTGTCAGTGCCGTGTGGAACACTCGCCGGCGTGTTCGAGCAAAGGGTCGAACATGCCGTATACCAAGGGGGATTGGCTGCCATGGGCGTGACCATCGGGTTCATCAGCGCGACGACGGAGGAGCTGGACAGGGCGGAGAAGGAACCGGATTGGGCCGATGAGTACATCGCCGCGCTGTACGACGCCGACGACTTCCCCCATCGCCCCTGCGGCGACCCGGACAAGGCGTGGGGCGGCCTCCAGTTCCTGCTCGACGAGACGGAGGTGTACCTGGACTTCCTGATGGACGGCTCCCCGATCCTGGAGGACGGCACCCTGTTCGGGTGGTCCGCCGAGCAGATGGAGAGCGTGGCACGGCAGCTGCGGGCGACCCCGTGGGAGGAACTGGCCGCCCATTACGACCCGGATCGGATGACGAAGGAGGACGTGTATCCCAACGTGTGGAGGTTCGACCCCGAGGGCGAGCTGGAGTGGCTGAAGAGCGCCTACGAGGAACTCGTCGCCTTCTTCTCCGAGGCGGCCGAGGGCGGATACGGGGCGTTCATGACCTTCAGCTTCTAGGCGACGGATAGCGAAGATAACGGGCCCGTACGGCGCGGAACTCGGCGAGATCCTCCTGCCAGGCGGCGACGATCTCGTCCGGCTCCGCGCCCGCGTCGATCATCCTGCGCACGGTCGACGACCCGGTCAGCCGGTCGATGCCGTGGTCCGGGCGCCAGGCGAAGCCGTCCCAGACCCGCTGCGCGGTCACGAGCAGCGCGATGCCGGTGCGCACCGGGTCGAACGCCTCCCGGTCGTGCACATGGAGCTGGACTCCGCCGATCGTCCTGCCCTGGAACTTGGAGAAGGTGGGGGCGAAGTAGGCCTCCCTGAAGTGCACTCCGGGCAGGGCGAGCGCGTTCGCGGCCGCGGCCCAGCGGTGGTCGATGCCGTCGGCGCCCAGCAGCTCGAAGGGACGGGTGGTGCCGCGCCCCTCGGAGAGGTTGGTGCCCTCGAACAGGCAGGTGCCCGCGTAGACGAGGGCGGTGTCTGGGGTGGGCATGTTGGGGCTCGGGGGTACCCACGGCAGGCCCGTGGCGTCGTAGAAGTCGCCGCGCCGCCAGCCGGTCATCCGCACGGTCTCCAGCTCCACCGGCCGTCCGGCGACCGCGGGGACGAACTCGCCGTTGAACAGCAGCGCCAGTTCGACCACCGTCATGCCGTGCGCCTGGGAGATCGGCTCGCGGCCGATGAAGGAGGCGTAGGCCCTGTCCAGTACCGGGCCGGCGGCGAAGCGGCCGGTGACCGGGTTCGGGCGGTCGAGGACGACGAAGCGCTTGCCGGCGAGGACGGCCGCGACCATGCAGTCGTAGAGCGTCCAGATGTAGGTGTAGAAGCGCGCGCCGACGTCCTGGATGTCGAAGACGACGGTGTCCACGCCGGAGGCGGTGAAGACGGCGGCGAGCTCCTTGCCGCTCTTGTTGTAGGTGTCGTAGACCGGCAGCCCGGTGGCCGGGTCGTCGTAGCGGCCCTCGGAGCCGCCCGCCTGCGCGGTGCCGCGGAAGCCGTGCTCGGGGCCGAAGACGGCGGTCAGCCGCACCCGTTCGTCGGCGTGCAGGACGTCCACGATGTGCTCGGCCGTCCGGGTGATGCCGGTGGGGTTGGTGACGATGCCGACCCGTCGGCCCTCCAGGAGGCGGTAGCCGTCGGCGGCCAGGCGCTCGAAGCCGGTGTGCACCCGCCGCCCGCCGCCGGTCGCCGGCTCGGCGGCCCGTGCGGGAGGTGCGGCCGCGGCCAGGGCCGTGCCGGCCGCGCCGGTCGCCGCCAGATGCCCGAGCAGAACGCGTCTCGACAGAGCCATCCGCACACCTTCCGTGTCCAGCAGAGCAGGGGAGCAGGGAACCAACCGATGCGTGCCGTGTGCACGCTAGCCCGCCGGGCGCCGTTGGGGAACGGACCGGGCCGCGTCCAGGGGGCTTCCCGCTCATGGGGTCCCCCCGGTCGAGCGAAGTCGAGAGCGGGGGAGGAGTCGCGAGCCGGGGACGGCCTCTTCCGCCAGGACATACCGACTGGTTAGTCTGCCTGTCAGTCGAACCGATGCGACCGAGGGAGACCCAGCAGTGGAAGCCGTACGGGACAAGGCCGTCGTCGTGACCGGGGCGGGCGGGGGGATCGGCGCCGCCCTGGCCCGCCGGTTCGCCGCCGAGGGGGCCCGGGTCGCGGTCAACGACCTGGACGAGGCCAAGGCGAAGCGGACCGCCGAGGAGATCGGCGGCCTCGTGGTCCCCGGTGACGCCTCCACCGTCGTCCCGGCCGCCCGCGAGGCGCTCGGCGGCGCGATCGACGTCTTCTGCGCCAACGCCGGGGTCGGCACCGGCGGCGGGCCCGACGCGCCCGAGGAGGACTGGGCGCTGGCCTGGGACGTCAATGTCATGGCCCATGTACGGGCGGCGAAGGCGCTGCTGCCGGAGTGGCTGGAGCGCGGTCACGGGCGCTTCGTCTCCACCGTCTCCGCGGCCGGCCTGCTCACCATGGTCGACGCGGCCCCGTACAGCGTCACCAAGCACGGCGCGTACGCCTTCGCCGAGTGGCTCTCGCTGACCTACCGCCACCGCGGCGTCGACGTGCACGCCATCTGCCCCCAGGGCGTACGCACCGACATGCTCACCGCCACCGGAGCCGCCGGGGAGCTGGTGCTGACCCCCACCGCCGTCGAGCCCGCGGACGTCGCCGACGCGCTCTTCGCGGCGATGGAGCAGGGCCGCTTCCTGGTGCTGCCGCACCCGGAGGTCGCGGACTACTACGCCGCCCGGGCCACCGACCCCGACCGCTGGCTGGGCGGCATGAACCACCTCCAGCGGAAACTGGAACAGGCGGAGGGCCGCGCCTGAGCCGTTCTCCGGCAGGAACGGGTGGCGGGCCGGCCGGGCCCGGGCCGCCACCCCGCGTCACCCCAGGTGTTCCCCCGCAGGGATGATCAGGCGATCAGGAAGAAAGGGCCGCACCCGATGACCTCCTACCAGGACAAGCCGTGGCTGGCGCAGCTCACCGAAGCCCAGCGGGCCCCCGTCCGGCCGCACCCCTCGATGCTGCACGCCTTCCGGGCCGCGGTCGGCCGCGCCCCCGACCGCACCGCGCTCGCCTACTTCGACGGGCGGCTGTCCTACGCCGAGACCGACGCGCTCTCCGACGGCATCGCCGCCCACCTCGCCGGGCGCGGGTTCCGGCGCGGCGACCGGGCCGCGGTCATGCTCCAGAACACCCCGCACTTCGTGCTCGCGGCGCTCGGCGTGTGGAAGGCCGGCGGGGTGGTCGTGCCCCTCAACCCCATGTACAAGTCCGCCGAGGCGCGGCACATCCTCGACGACTCCGAGGCCACCGCCGTCATCTGCGCCGACCGCACCTGGGACGGCTATCTGCGCGCCACCGCCGCCGAGGCCCCGTCCGTACGGATCGCGCTGACCGCCTGCGAGCGGGAGCTGCAGACCCGCGACGACGCCCGGGTGCTGCGCGGCGAGCCGCTCGGGCCGCAGGAAGGGGCCGACGACCTGCTGGCCGTCGCCCGCACCGCCGGGAGACTGCGCGCGGCCCTGGCCGACCCGGAGCTCACCGCCGACGACCTCGCGCTGATCAGCTACACCTCCGGCACCAGCGGCACCCCCAAGGGTGCCACCAACACCCACGGCAACATCACCTACAACGCCGAGCGCCAGCGCACCGGCCTGAGCCTGCCCGAGGGCGCCACCTACTTCGCGCTCGCCCCGCTCTTCCACATCACCGGCATGGTCTGCGAACTGGCCGCCTGCATCGCCAATGTCGGCACCCTCGCGCTCGCCTACCGCTTCGAGGCGGGCGTCGTCCTGGACGCCTTCCTGGAGCACCGCCCCGCCTACACGGTCGGCCCCTCCACCGCCTACATGGCGCTGATGGCCCACCCCGGCGTCACCCGCGACCACTTCACGTCCTTCACGACGATGTCCTCCGGCGGCGCGCCGCTGCCGCCCGCCCTTGTCGAGAAGTTCCGGGCCGGCTTCGGCCCGTACCTCCACAACGGCTACGGCCTGACCGAGTGCACCGCGCCGTGCGCCAGCGTCCCGCCGGGCAGGCGGGCGCCGGTCGACGAGGTCTCCGGCACGCTCGCCGTCGGGGTGCCCGGCCCCGACACGGTCGTCCGGATCGTCGGTGAGGACGGCCGGGACCTGCCGTTCGGCGAACAGGGCGAGATCGCGGTGCGCGGCCCCCAGGTCGTCCCCGGCTACTGGCGCCGCCCCGACGCCACCGCCGAGGCCCTCCCGGACGGCGAACTGCGCACCGGCGACATCGGCTTCATGGACACCGACGGCTGGCTGTACGTCGTCGACCGCAAGAAGGACATGATCAACGCGGCGGGCTTCAAGGTGTGGCCGCGGGAGGTCGAGGACGTGCTCTACGGCCACCCCGCGGTGCGCGAGGCGGCGGTCGTCGGCGTGCCCGACCCCTACCGGGGCGAGACGGTCAAGGCGTATGTCAGCCTGCGTCCCGGGCAGGCTCTGGACCCCGCCGAGCTGTCCGCCTACTGCAAGGAGCGGCTCGCGGCGTACAAATATCCCCGTGAGGTGGAGATCCTGGCAGAGCTTCCCAAGACCACGAGTGGCAAGATCCTCCGACGGGAGCTGCGCCACCGCGCATGACGTACGCACGAAGGACAGGTGAGGGCGATGGCCGGCACGAAGGACGGCAACGGCAACGGCGGCGCGAAGCCGGTGGCCCAGAGGCTGCTGGCCACCGCCACCAAGCTCTTCGCGGAGCAGGGCTATGACCGCACCTCCGTCCAGGAGATCGTCGACGCGGCGGGTGTCACCAAGGGCGCCCTGTACCACTACTTCGGCTCCAAGGACGATCTGCTGCACGAGGTCTACGGCCGGGTCCTGCGGCTGCAGCAGGAGCGCCTGGACCACTTCGCGGACGCCGACGCGCCGGTCGAGCGGCGGCTGCGCGACGCCGCCGCCGACGTCGTGGTCACCACCATCGAGAACCTCGACGACACCAAGATCTTCTTCCGCTCGATGCACCACCTCGGCCCGGAGAAGGACAAGCAGGTACGCGCCGAGCGGCGGCGCTACCACGAGCGCTTCCGGGCCCTGATCGAGGAAGGCCAGCGCGCCGGCGTGTTCGCCGCCGACATCCCCGCCGACCTCGTCGTGGACTACCACTTCGGGTCCGTCCACCACCTCGGCACCTGGTACCGCGAGAACGGCCCGCTCACGCCGCAGCAGGTGGCCGACCACCTGGCCGACCTCCTGCTGCGGGCGCTGCGGCCGTAGGGCGCGGGAATCCCCACGCCCCCCACCGCGTTGTGGCCCCGTAGGGGGCGCATCCACCCCCTACGGGATCTGTTCGGCCACCCCTACGGATACCGCCTCGGCTCCCTCACCGGTACTGCTTCAGCTCCCGGCGCGCCAAAGACCGCTGGTGCACCTCGTCCGGGCCGTCCGCCAGCCGCAGCGTCCGCGCGCCCGCCCACAGCTCGGCCAGCGGGAAGTCCTGGCTGACGCCGCCCGCGCCGTGCAGCTGGACCGCCTTGTCGAGGATGTCCACGACCGTGCGCGGGGTGGCGATCTTGATGGACTGGATCTCGGTGTGCGCGCCCTTGTTGCCGACGGTGTCCATCAGCCAGGCGGTCTTCAGCACCAGCAGCCGCAGCTGCTCCACCGCCACCCGGGCGTCCGCGATCCACTCCTGGACCACGCCCTGCTGCGCCAGCGGCTTGCCGAACGCCGTACGGGCCACCGCGCGGCGGCACATCAGCTCGATGGCGCGCTCGGCCATGCCGATCAGCCGCATGCAGTGGTGGATCCGGCCGGGGCCGAGCCGGGCCTGGGCGATGCCGAAGCCGCCGCCCTCCTCGCCGATCAGATGGCCCGCCGGCACCCGTACGTCGTGGAAGAGCACCTCGGCGTGGCCGCCGTGCCAGTGGTCCTCGTAGCCGTAGACCTGCATGGCCCGCCTGACCTCGACGCCGGGGGTGTCGCGCGGCACCAGGATCATCGACTGCTGGCGGCGCGGGTCGGCGCCGTCCGGGTCGGTCTTGCCCATCACGATGAAGATCTGGCACAGCGGGTTCATCGCCCCGGAGATGTACCACTTGCGGCCGTTGATGACGTAACCGTCGCCCTCGCGGGCGATATGCGTCTCGATGTTGGTGGCGTCCGACGAGGCCACCTCCGGCTCGGTCATCGCGAACGCCGACCGGATCTCGCCCGCCAGCAGCGGCTCCAGCCACTGCTTTCGCTGCGCCTCGTTGCCGAACTGCGCCAGCACCTCCATGTTGCCGGTGTCCGGTGCCGCGCAGTTCAGCGCGGTGGGCGCCAACTGCGGGCTGCGGCCGGTGATCTCGGCCAGCGGCGCGTACTGGAGATTGGTCAGCCCGGCGCCGTGCTCGGCGTCCGGCAGGAAGAGGTTCCACAGCCCCTGCCGGCGGGCCTCGGCCTTGAGGCCCTCCACGACCGCGGGGGTGTCCCACGGCGAGGCGAGCGCGGCGCGCTGCTCACGGGCGGTCTCCTCCGCCGGATACACATGCTCGTCCATGAACGCCAGGAGCCGTGCGCGCAGCTCCTCGGTACGGGCGTCGAATGCGAAGTCCATGGGTGCCTCAGCCTTCCTTGAGGGTGGTCAGTCCGCGGTCGATGAAGACGGGGACGAGTTCGCCGATCCGGTCGAACCCGGCGCCGACGGTCTGGCCGAGCGTGAAGCGGTAGTGGATGCCCTCGAGGATCACGGCGAGCTTGAACCAGGCGAAGGCGGTGTACCAGGCGATCGAGGAGGTGTCCCGGCCCGAGCCCGCGGCATAGCGCGCGATCAGCTCCTCGGGGGCCGGGTGACCTGGCGCGCCGCTGGTGGTGCTCACCGGCGACTCGGGCAGGCCCAGGTCCGAGCTGTACATCACCAGCAGCCCGAGGTCGGTCAGCGGATCGCCGAGCGTGGACATCTCCCAGTCCAGTACGGCCTTGATGGTGTCATCGGTACCGACCAGGACGTTGTCGAGGCGGTAGTCGCCGTGCACGACGGCCGGCGCGGGGGAGGCGGGCAGTGCCCGGCCCAGCGCCTGGTGCAGCTCCTCGATGCCCGGCAGGTCGCGGTTCTTCGACGCGCTCAGCTGCTTGCCCCAGCGCCGCAGCTGACGCTCCAGGAAGCCCTCCGGACGGCCGAAGTCGCCGAGCCCGGCCGCCTCGGGGTCCACGGCGTGCAGCGCCACGAGCGTGTCGACCAGGGAGAGCACCACGGCCCGGGTGCGCTCGGGGCCGAGCGGGGCGAGCTGGCCGGCCGTGCGGTACGGGGTGCCCTCGACCAGCTCCATCACATAGAAGGGCGCGCCGATCACCGACTCGTCCTCGCACAGCAGCAGCGTCTCGGGCACCGGAACCGGAGTGCCGTGCAGCGCGCTGATCACCCGGTGCTCGCGTCGCATGTCGTGCGCGGTGGCCAGCACATGGCCGAGCGGCGGCCGGCGGACGACCCAGGAGGCCGCGCCGTCGGTGACGCGGTAGGTGAGATTGGACCGCCCGCCCTCGATCAGCTGCGCGCGCAGCGGGCCGCCGGCCAGCCCCGGCCGCTCCCGGTCCAGTTGTGCGCGCAATCGGGCGAGGTCGAGGCCGGGAGGGTCCTCCCGGCCCGGGGCCTGAGGGGGCGGGGTGCCCTTGCTCATCGTGCTCCTCCGTTACGCAGTGGGCGGTCCATCGGTCGATCGCTGCCCCGATCATGCCGACTAGTCGGTATGGCGTCCAGTGCCGGTGCGTGGGGCGTCGGTCACGCACCGCCCCGGAGGGGGGTTTTCCGCCACGCCGCCACCGCTCGGCCGCCGCCGCTCACGCGTGACAGGCCACCGGCACCCCGCCGTTCATCGCCGTCATGTCGCCGAATCCCACCAGTGGGTCCAGCGGTGCGCCCGGCTCCGCGCCCGCCAGCTCCGCGTACGCCCGATGCAGATTCGCCACCAGCCGCTCGCTCTCCGCCAGCTCCGCGAACGGCCCGAGATCCGCGGCCCGGGCCACCTCCAGCGGCGTCCGCCCCGCGGCCCGGCCCTCCTCCGCCAGCTGTCCGACGAACCGTAGATAGCGCTCGATGACGTCGAAGACCTCGGGGCCGGCCACGGGACCGTGCCCGGGGACCACGGTGTCGGCGTCCAGCGAACGCAGCAGTTCGATCGCGCGCAGCGAGCCGGTCAGCGACCCCATGAAGACGAACGGGGTGCCGCCGTGGAAGACCAGGTCCCCGGCGAAGACGACGCGCTGCCGGGGCAGCCACACGAGGGTGTCGCCGGGGGTGTGCGCCACGCCCGGGTGGATCAGCCGCGCCTCGATGCCGCCGACGTGCAGGGTCAGTTCGTCGGTGTACGTCACCTCGGGCGGGGTCAGGCGGATGTCGCCGTACTCCACCTGCGGCCACACCGCGTGCAGCTGGTGGCCGGCGGCCAGCAGCTCGCGGCGGCAGGCGGCGTGCCCGACGATCGTCGCCTCGGGTGCGAAGACGCCGTTGCCGTAGGTGTGGTCACCGTGGTGGTGGGTGTTGACCACGGTGCGCGGCGCCGGCGCGCCGCTCTCCGCGATCCGCCGGCGCAAGCGCCGGGCCCGGCGCTCGGTGGCGGCGGTGTCCACGACCAGGGTGGCGTCGCCGTCGGTGAGGAAGCCGGCGTTGTTCAGGCACCAGCCGCCGTCCGGCTGGATGTAGGCATGGACGCCGGCGGCCAGTTCGGTGAGGTACGGCTCGGCCGTGGTCGGTGCGCTCGCGTCACCCATGCGGGTTCTGCCCCCTTGCTCGATGGTCCGTCACGCCCCACCGGCCGGCCGCGAGTTGGTCCGCCCCGGCGCGGCGAGGGTCGCGTTACGGTACCTCCGCCGCCGGCCTCGGTGGGGGCCAGGCGGGACTTTGCGGATACCCCCCAGGGCGTCTCAGCGGCCCGGTCGCACCAGTATCGCCGCGCCGCACAGCGCCACCGCGAGCGTGCAGGCGACCAGCAGCAGGGCGGTCCGCGGCGGCAGCCCCGGCGGGCGGTCGGTGGCCATCGCCCGCATCCGGTGGTGCGCGAGTGCCACGAAGGCGAGCCACAGCAACCCCGTCAGTACCGCCAGCACCGCCTCCACCGGTCCGGGCGCCCGGCTCTGCAGCAGCTGCCGGCCGGCCAGCACCGCCATCGCCGTGGCGGACAGCGTCGTACGCCGCCAGGCCAGCCTGGTCCGCTCCGGCTGCAGTCCGGGATCCCGGTCGCTCGCCGCACCAGGTCCTGGCCCGCCCGGCCGCGCTCCGCCCGCCATCGGCTAGTCGGTCCAGCCCAGCAGGACCAGCACGGCCACCGCCACCCCGAGCACCCCGACGGCCAGCGCCAGCGCCGTGGGGAAGCGGGAGACCGGCAGGTCCTCGCCGCGCCGCATCGCCCGCTCGCAGCGCACCCAGTGGTTGACCGCCCGCAGTGCGCACAGTGCCCCGCCCGCGAGCAGGACGACGGTGAAGGTCAGCCGCACGCCCGGGTGCAGCCGGGGCAGGAACTGGTCCACCGCGAACCCGCCGCCGATCAACGCCAGGCCGGTGCGCAGCCAGGCGAGAAAGGTACGCTCATTGGCGAGCGAGAAGCGGTAGTCGGGGGTCGTGCCCTCCTCGCGGACCCGCGCGGGCGAGCACCACAGCCGCACGGCCGCGACGGCCGACCGCAGTCCGTCGGTGAGGATCATGGCCGAAACCCTAACGGCCGGCCGGCCGCACGGCCCGCCGCATCAGGCCGCTCCCGTCTCCCGCAGCTCCAGCAGCCGCCGGTACGCGGCCATGCCGTCCGGCGTCCAGGGCCACTGGTCGAGCCGCCCGATCAGCTCCTCCTCGGGCAGGAACGCATGCCAGTCGATCTCCGACTCCTGCGGGGCGACCGGCAGGGTGCAGCGCACCTGGTAGACCGCGGACCACCAGGTGTGCTCCGCGGTCTCGTAGAGGAACTTGAACAGCGGCTCGGGCTGCTGCAGACCCTGTACGCCCAGCTCCTCCTCCGCCTCGCGCAGCGCCGCCGCGTCGTAGCTCTCGCCGGCGCCGACCACCCCGCCCACGAACATGTCGTAGTGGGAGGGGAAGACGAGCTTGTGCGGGGTGCGGCGGTGTACGAAGATCCGGTCCTCGGCGTCCCGGACGAGGACGAAGGCGCAGCGGGTGCGCATCCGGCGGGCGTAGGTCTCGCCGCGCGGGGCCTGTCCCACGACCTGATCGTTCTCGTCGACGACGTCGAGGATCTCGTCCGCGTTGAGCGGTTGCTGATCGGTCATGGGGCCATGCAACCACCACCACACGGGGCGGGGCGCACCCGCCGGGGCACGCGCCCCGGGGGCTCACCGCCGGTGCCCGTCGGGCCGGTGGTCCGGCCGCCACCCTCCCCGCGCCCCACCCGCCGCGTCAGCGCGGCTGCATCTCCACCGTGTCCTCGGTCCGGCCCGTTCCCGGCGGCATCGCCGGATGGGTGCCGATCAGGACGATGCCCGCGACGACGGCCATGATCCCGGCCACCTCCCACGCCAGCGCCCCCGGCGTCACCTGCAGCCGGTCGCCGAGGAAGCCCACCCCGCAGGCGATCCCGGCCAGCGGCTGGGCGGCGGTCAGTGCCGGCAGCGACAGCCGCAGCGGCGCCGATTCGAAGGCGCTCTGCACCATGACCAGCGCCAGTACCCCGAGTCCGACGATGGCGTACGGCTGCCAACTGGTCACCAGCGCCGGCCAGCCGCCCCGTTCGAAGTGGTCACCGCTGATCCGGGTCAGCGCGTCCTGCAGGCCGTAGACCAGGCCCGCCGCGATGCCCAGCAGCGCGGCCTCCAGGCTCACATGGGTCCGCTCCCGTTTGGCGACGGCCGCCAGCAGCAGGGCGGTGCCCAGCACCATCCCCATGATCAGCCACTGCCACAGGTGATCGGGGCTCCTCCTGCCGCCCTGCGGCTGGCCGGCCACGATGAAGGCGGTGACCCCGCCCGCCAGCAGCCACAGCCCGGCCCACCCGGTGCGGCCGAGCCGCTGCCGGGTCAGCCGCCGGGACAGTGCCATCGCGAACAGCAGATTGGTCGCCAGCAGCGGCTCCACCAGAGTGATGTCGCCCATCCCCAGCGCCACCGCGCCGAGCGCCATCCCGACCACCATCAGCCCGATACCGGCCAGCCACACCGGCATCCGCACCAGGTCCAGCAGCAGACGCAGGGAGAGGAAGTCCTTCATCGGCGCGCGCTGCGCCGCGGCCTGCTGGAGCACGAAGCCCGACCCCAGAGCGCAGGCCGCTCCGAGGGCGAGCAGTATCACCGTCACGTCGCACACCTCGTATCACGCGGGGCGGGGGATGCGCCTGAGGAGGGCCGTCCGGCGGCGGGGGTGGTGGCCCTGATCACCCCCCATTCTCCCGCGCGCCCTTGCGTACTGCGCGGTAATCAAACGGTTGACGCGGCAGTCGGGCGCGCTGAGGATCGTTCCACCACGGCGGCCGGTGCGCGCCGGCGTGCCCCGGTGAGGAGATGGCTGAGATGGCGTACGACGCTGATGTGATCGTGATCGGAGCGGGGCTCGCGGGGCTGGCGGCCACCGCGGAACTGGTGGACGCCGGGCGCACGGTGATCCTGCTCGACCAGGAGCCCGAGCAGTCCCTCGGCGGGCAGGCGCACTGGTCCTTCGGCGGCCTCTTCCTGGTGGACTCGCCCGAGCAGCGCCGGCTGCGGATCCGCGACAGCCATGCCCTCGCCTGGCAGGACTGGCTGGGCGCGGCCGGCTTCGACCGCCCGGAGGACCACTGGCCGCGCAAGTGGGCCGAGGCGTACGTCGACTTCGCCGCCGGGGAGAAGCGCTCCTGGCTGCACCGGCAGGGCGTGCGGTTCTTCCCCGTCGTCGGCTGGGCCGAGCGCGGCGGCTACGACGCGACCGGGCACGGCAACTCCGTCCCCCGCTTCCACGTCACCTGGGGCACCGGGCCCGGTCTGGTCGCGCCGTTCGAGCGCCGGGTGCGGGCCGGGGCCGCCCGCGGTCTGGTCGACCTGCGCTTCCGGCACCGCGTCACCGGGCTCTCGCGCAGCGCCGGCAGCGTGGACACGGTCAGCGGCGAGATCCTCGAACCCTCGGACGTGGCCCGCGGCAGGCCCAGCAGCCGCGAGGTGGCCGGCGCCTTCGAACTCAGGGCGCAGGCCGTGATCGTCACCTCGGGCGGTATCGGCGGCAACCACGAGCTGGTGCGCGCCAACTGGCCCGAACGACTGGGCACACCCCCGCGGCGGATGCTGTCCGGGGTGCCCGCGCATGTGGACGGCGAGATGCTGGGCATCGCCGAGGGTGCCGGCGGCCGCCTGATCAACCGCGACCGGATGTGGCACTACACCGAGGGCATCGACAACTGGAACCCGATCTGGCCGATGCACGGTATCCGGATCCTGTCGGGCCCGTCCCCGCTGTGGCTGGACGCCCGCGGCAAGCGGCTGCCGGTGCCGCTGTTCCCCGGCTTCGACACCCTCGGCACGCTCGAACACATCATGCGCACGGGCCATGACCACACCTGGTTCGTGCTCACCCGGAAGATCATCGAGAAGGAGTTCACGCTCTCCGGCTCGGAGCAGAACCCGGACCTGACCGGAAAGAGCATCCGCGAGGTCCTGGGCCGGGCCCGGGCCGGTGCGCCGGGGCCGGTGCGCGCGTTCATGGACCACGGCGCGGACTTCGTCGTCGAGCGTTCGCTGACCGACCTCGTACGGCGGATGAACGCGCTGACCGAGAAGCCGCTGATCGACGAGGCCGCGCTGCGCGACGAGATCGTGGCCCGCGACCGCGAGATCACCAACTCCTTCACCAAGGACCTCCAGGTGACCGCCATGCGCGGGACCCGCAAGTACCTGGGCGACCGGCTGATCCGCACCGCGGCCCCGCACCGGCTGCTCGATCCCAAGGCCGGCCCGCTGATCGCCGTACGGCTGAACATCCTCACCCGCAAGACGCTCGGCGGCCTGGAGACCGACCTCTCCTCGCGGGTGCTGGCCGACGGCGGCGCCCCTCTTCCCGGCGTCTACGCGGCGGGCGAGGCGGCCGGGTTCGGCGGCGGTGGGCTGCACGGATACCGCTCGCTGGAGGGCACCTTCCTCGGTGGCTGCCTCTTCTCCGGGCGTACGGCGGGCCGGGCGGCGGCCCGGGCGGTGGCCTGAGGGGATGGAGAGCGGATTCCGGCAGGTGGCCGGTCAATCCCATGATGCGGAAGGGGAGTTGGCGGATCCGGCCATTCCCCTTCCCGCCTTGACGCGGAGCTCTGCGTAGCGCTTTGCTGTGGGTGATGACTGGTGCGGACCAGTCCGTCACCCTCTGCACAGGCGCGCGCAGATCGGGCGCCCCACCCACTGACGACGACGGTGCGGTGCCCGGCCGGCGAGGCGCGCCATGGAGCCCCCTGACCCGTGACTTCGACGTCCCCTTCCCCCCTGCCCTCGGCCACCCCGCCGGCCCTGCGCCGCGCCCGCTGCCCGGACGCACCGGTCCTCGCCCCGGCCCTGGACGACACCCAACTGGCCGTCGCCGCCGATGCGCTGGCGCTCGGCCAGTGGGCCCGGGTGCGTACCCTGCTGGCCGAGACCGGCGCGGACTGGGACCGGCGCGGACACCGATTAACGGTCCTGGCCGGCTGCCCCGGCAGCGCCGCCTGGGCCGGCGACTGGCAGCTCGCCGAGCCGGACAGCGGTGACGCCGCCACGCTCGTGGCGCTCGCCACCGTCCGGCTCGCCCTGTGCGGCGAGGCCGGTATCACCGCCGCCGCCGAGGCCTGCGCGGTCGCCGCCCGGATGCTGCCCGACGACCCCACCCCCTGGCTGGGCGCGCTGATCCTCGCCCGCCGCACCGGCACCCCACAGGCCCGCGCCCATGCCTTCCGGCAGATACGGGCCCGCCACCGCGACCACCACCACGCCCACCACCTGATGGCGGCCTGCCTGGCCGAGCAGCAGCCGGCCGGCGCCGACGACCCGGCGCACCCGGCCGACGCGTTCGCCGCCCGGGCCGCCTCCCGCGCCCCCGCCGACTCCCCACTGGCCCTGCTCCCCGTCGTCGCCCACGCCGAGCGCTACCGCGTACGGGCCGCCGCCGGCCTGGAGCCCCCCGACCCCGCGGACTCCGGCCACTGGTCCACCCGCCGTGCCCGCCGGCTCCTGCGGTCCGCCTTCGACTGGTGGCTGGAGTGGGAGGGCGAGGACCATCCGCGCGGCAAGGTCGACCTCAACTTCCTCGCGCACGCGACGTTCCACGAGGGGAGGATGGCCGAGGCCGCCGCCCTCTTCCAGCGCATCGGCCCGCACCTGACGCGTGCGCCGTGGTCGTACGCGGGCCGCGACGCCGAAGGCGCCTTCCAGGCCGCCCGCGACACCGCCCTGTGCCGGGCCCGCCGCGACGCGGACCGCTGACCCGCCCACCCCGCCGGGGCCGATGTCGATGACGACGACGATCACGATGACGATGACGATGACGATGACGATGACGATGACGAAAGTCTGACGCCGACGCCCGGACGCTGGCCCCGGGGCGCGCGCGGTGCTCGAATCGAGGGGTGACCCAGGACCCGAATCCGGCCCGCTCGGCGGACCACGACGACGAGGACGGGCGCGGCAGCCCCGTAGGGCGCCGCGTGGTGCTCGGCATGCTCGCGGCCGGCGCCGCCGGCGTCGCCGCCGCCCCCCTCCTGCAGCGCGCCTACGACAGCACCATCGGCGCCGTCGCCCAAAAGGACCCCACCGGCCTGTCCGGACTGCTCCCGGCCGGCGGCGGCTTCCGCTACTACTCGGTGACCGGCTCCGTACCGCACAAGGGCGAGCGCGGCTACCGCCTCACCCTCGACGGCCTGGTACGGCGCCCCACCGACTACCGCCTCGCCGACCTGCGCGCGCTGCCCCAGACCCGGCTCGTGCGCGACGTCCAGTGCGTCACCGGCTGGCGGGTGCCGCACACCGCCTTCGAGGGCGTACGGTTGGCCACCCTCCTCGACGCCGCCGGCGTCCGCCCCGAGGCCGAGGCCGTCCACTTCACCTGCTTCGACGGCGCCTACCGCGAGTCCCTCACCCTCGAACAGGCCCGCCGCGACGACGTCCTGGTCGCGCTGCGGATGCAGGACCGGCCGCTCGGCCACGACCACGGCGGACCGGTGCGCCTCTACGTCGCACCCATGTACTTCTACAAGTCGGCGAAGTGGCTCTCCCGCATCACCGTCACCGACCGGGTCCGGCCCGGCTACTGGGAGGAGCGCGGATATGACGTCGACGCCTGGGTCGGCCGGTCGAACGGACGCGACGATGCCCCGACCACCTGAGCGGACCGCGGCCCGCCCCCGGGTGCCGCGCTTCACCCGCGCCGAACACCGGGTGCACCGCGCCACCGCCACCCTCATGGCCGTCTGCGTCCTCACCGCGGGCTGCCTCTACCTCCCCTTCCTCGCCCAACTCGTCGGCCGCCGCGCCCTGATGGTGACCGTCCACGAGTGGTCCGGCCTCCTGCTGCCCGTCCCCCTGCTGCTGGGCCTGGCCTCCCGCGCCCTGCGCGCCGACCTCCGCCGCCTCAACCGCTTCGGCCCGCACGACCGCCGCTGGCTGCGTGCCGCGGTCCGCCGCCGAGGGGGACGCCCGGCCGGCAAGTTCAACGCCGGCCAGAAGCTGTACGCCGCATGGCTCGCCGGCGCGGTCCTGGTGATGCTGGGCACCGGCCTGACGATGTGGTTCCCCCACCTCGCCCCCCTGGTGTGGCGCACCGGCGCCACCTTCGTCCACGACTGGCTCGCCCTCGCCCTGGTCCTGGTGATCGCCGGTCACGTCGGGAAGGCCTACGGCGATCCCGAGTCCCGCCGTGGGATGCGCACCGGTTCGGTCGACGCCCGATGGGCCGCGCGCGAGCATCCGCTGTGGGAGCCGGAGGGCAAGTCCCAGTAGGGAAACCCGCGTTGCCGAGAGAGCACGGAGAAGTCTCCGCAAATCACAGAGACTTCTCTGCAGAGACCTCTATGCAGAGAAGCCTCTGCAGCTCTACGCTGGGCCCATGAGCGATGCCCCGCAGCAGCCCCCGACCCCCGATGCGCCACCCGCCGCCCGTCCCGTGCGCCGCATGGACGCCCGCAGCCTCCGCGGCCTGGCCCACCCCCTGCGGATGCGCATCCTGGACCTGTTGGCCCTCGACGGCCCGGACACCGCCACCGGGCTCGGCCGCCGCCTCGGCGAGAACACCGGCACGGTCAGCTGGCATCTGCGCCACCTCGCCGACCACGGCTTCATCGAGGAGGAGACCGGCCGCGGCACCAAACGGGAGCGCTGGTGGAAGGCGGTCCGGGCAGCCCGCCGCCTCGACACCAACGACTTCCGCGACGACCCCGACAGCCGCGGCCCCCTGTCGGTCTATCTGCACGAAACCGTCCAGCGGGACTTCGAGCAGGTCACCACCTACCTCGCCGAGGACTGGGGGCCGCACTGGCGCGACGCCGGCACCCTCCTCCGCCGCCAGGACCTCCGCCTGACCCCACAGCAACTCCAGGCTCTGAACACCGAGTTGGAGCAGGTCATAGACCGCTACCGGAACCCGGCCCCCGACCCGGCCGGCACGGCCGACGAGGACGCCCGCCCGGTCCTCGTCCAACTGCAGTCCTTCCCCCGCAGGGAACGGGACGGCGGATGAGCGGACTGCTGCGCCGGCACCGCGACTTCAGGCTGCTGTGGTGCGGGGAGACGGCGGGCAGGTTCGGAGCGGCGGTCACCGGCGTGGCGATGCCGCTGGTGGCGGTCTCCGTCCTGCACGCCTCCACCTTCGAGGTCGCACTGCTCGGCGCCTGCGGCTGGCTGCCCTGGCTGCTGATCGGCCTCCCGGTCGGGGCATGGGTGGACCGCCTGCGCCGCCGCCCCCTCATGCTGGCCTCCGCCGCGCTGTCGCTGGCGCTCCTGGCCGCCGTACCGCTGCTGGCCCGGTCCGGCCGGCTGGGCCTGGGGCCGCTGCTCGCCGTGGCCCTGCTGACCGGCGCCGCCGCGGTGGTCTTCCAGACCGCGTACAGCGCCTACCTGCCCACCCTGCTCGCGCCGGCCGACCTGCCCGAGGGCAACGCCAAGCTGCACGGCAGCGCCTCGGCGGCGCAGATCGCCGGCCAGGGGGCGGGCGGCCTCATCGCTCAACTCGCCGGCGCCGTCAACGGCCTGTTCGCACACGCCGCCACCTTCCTCGTCGCGCTGCTGTGCCTGCTCGGCATCCGGCACCGCGAACCGCCCCCCGAGGCCTCCGGCCGCCCGGCGCGGTCGCTGACCGGCGAGGTCGCCGAGGGGCTGCGGCTGGTCGCCGGGGACCGGTGGTTTCGCACTCTGACCCTCTTCGGCGCCACCTCCAATCTCGCGCTCATGGGCTACCAGTCCCTCCTGACGGTCTTCCTGGTCCGCGAGGTCGGCCTGGCACCCGGCGCGGTCGGCGGACTGCTGGCGCTGGCCGGCACGGGAGGTATCGCGGGTGCCTTCGTGGTACGCCGCACCGCCGGCCGGCTCGGTACCGCCCGCGCCATGCTGCTGTGCGAACTCGGCATTCCCTGCACGGCGTTGCTCATCCCGCTCGCCTCCCCGGGCGCCGGGGCGCTGCTGTGCGTCGCCGGCGGCTTCGGCGTCTCCGCCGGGGTGGTGGCCGGCAACATCCTCAAGGTGGGTTTCCAGCAGGGCTACTGCCCGCCGCCGCTGCTCGGCCGGCTGGTGGCCAGCAGCGCGTTCCTCAACTACGGCACCCTGCCGCTGGGGGCGCTGCTCGGCGGCGCCCTCGGCTCCGCCCTCGGTGTCCGCGCCGCCATGTGGATCACCACCGCCGGCGTTCCGCTGGCCGCCCTGATCCTGCTCTTCTCGCCGGTCCGGACCGTCCGCGACCTGCCCACCCGCCGCGCCGCCCCCGAAGCGGCGGCTCAGACCGTCGGCGGCTGAGGCCGAGGCTCCGCCGGCGCCCCGGCCGACGGCAGGGTGACCTCGAAACGGCAGCCCGCGCCGGAGTTGCGCACCGTCGCCCGGCCTTCGTGCGCCACCACGATGCCGCGCACGATCGCCAGCCCCAGCCCCGCGCCGCCCTCACCGTCCGCCCGCGGCGTACGCGCACTGCCGCCGCGCCAGCCGGTGTCGAAGACCCGGGCCAGATCCTCCGGCGGGATGCCGCCGCAGCCGTCCTCGACCGCGAGCACCACCCGGCCCTCCTCGTGCCGTGCGCTGACCGCCACCGTGCCGTCGGCCGGTGTCGCACGGATCGCGTTGACCAGCAGGTTGCCGAGCACCCGAGTGATCTGCTGGGCGTCCACCCGCACCGGCAGCGGCAGCACCCCGCCGTCCACCAGCCGCACCCCGCGCGCCCGGGCCAGCGGCCGGGCCCCCGCCAGCGCGTCGTCCACCAGGTCGTAGACCGACACCCGCGAGAACGTCAGGGCCAGCGCCCCGGCCTGGATACGGGACAGTTCGAAGAGGTCGTCGACCATCGCGGCCAGCCGCTCCACCTCGATCCGCATCCGGGAGTGGTAGCGGGCGGTGTCCTCGGCGACGCCGTCCTCCAGCGCCTCGGCCATCGCCCGCAGCCCCGCGAGCGGCGTCCGCAGATCGTGCGAGATCCCGGCGATCAGCTCGCGCCGGGAGGCGTCCAGCGCCCGCTCCCGCTCCCGCGCCTCGGCGAGCCGCCCGCTGGTCTCCTCCAACGCCCTGGACAGCGCCGCCAGTTCGGCCGTCGGCGGCTCGGCGGGCGCCACGAACCCGCCCGCACTGCCGACCGTGCGGGCCGATCGCGCCAGCTCCCTGCTGCCCGCCGCGATCCGCCGCCCGAAGAGCAGCGCGGCCGCCAGCGACACCACCCCGGAGACCGCGACCACGGCCATCACCACGCCCAGGTCGTGCCCGGACAGAAACATCGCCTGGGCGACCGCCACCGTCCCCGCCGCCATCGCGGCCACCGCCAGCGCCGCCACCGCGAACAGCGACAGCGCGACCGAGCGCCGTCGCAGCGCCCGTACCGCGGGCGCGGCCAGCAGCCCCGCCAGTGCCGCGCCGAGCGCCGCCAGCGCCACGATGACCAGGAAGTCCGTCATCACTCCGGCTCGCCCTCCGCCGGGTCGAAGCGGTAGCCGGCGCCCCAGACCGTCGTCACCAGCCGCGGTGCCGCAGGGTCCGCCTCGATCTTCTCGCGCAGCCGCCGCACATGTACGGTCACCGTCGACAGATCGCCGAACTCCCACCCCCAGACCCGGTGCAGCAGCTCCTCACGGGCGAAGACCCGCCCCGGGTTGCGCATCAGGAAGGCCAGCAGGTCGAACTCCCGGGCGGTGAGGGAGAGTTCACGTCCCGCTCGGTGGGCCCGCCGCCCGCCGGGGTCGGCGACGAGGTCACCGGCCCGCAGTACGGGGGCGGGCGCGGCGGCCGGCGGCGCGGACTCCGCGCGTCGCAGCACCGAACCGATCCGCAGCACCAGCTCCCGCGGGCTGAACGGCTTGGTCACATAGTCGTCCGCGCCCAGCTCCAGGCCGAGAATGCGGTCCGCCTCCTCGCCGCGCGCCGTCAGCATCACCACCGGCAGCGCCGGGCCGCCGTCGGCGCGGCGCAGCCGGCGGCACACCTCCAGGCCGTCGATGCCCGGCAGCATCAGGTCGAGGACGACCAGATGCGGCCGGAACTCCGCCGCCCGGTCGAGGGCGGCGAAGCCGTCGGCGGCGTGCGCGGTGGTGTAGCCGGCCCGGGAGAGGTAGCCGGTGACGACCTCGGCGACGGTCGGGTCGTCCTCGACGACCAGGACGCGGCGCGGCGGCCCGTTGGCGGGGACGGGCGGGGGAGCGGGGGGCGGAGTGGCGCGGTGCACGGCGTCAGCGTGCCCTTCTGGGCGGGTGCGTCATGGCTACAGCCAACACCAGCGCCCACCACCGTGCGAGGCCGGGCCCGCTTCCGTAAGACACCGGTAACCGGTTACCGGCAACGGGTACGGCGCGCACCGAGCCGACGCCACCAGGGCGCAAAGGGAGGGAGAGACGAGGAAGAAGAGGCGGCAAGGGGGAACACCCACTCCTTGCCACTCTCAACTTATAGCGCACAGGGGGCCTTGCGGCAAGGCCCCGGTCATGCCGCAAAATCGCAGGCCAACGCCAGAACCTGAGGAAGAGCTGACGCCATGAACCCCCTGACCACCAGCGCGTTCGACCTTCCCGACCACCTCCTGCCCAAGGCCGACCCGACGCTGATCGCCGCCGACGAGCAGCACTTCGCGGCCGTCGCGGAGAGCCTCGACCAGGCGATCGCCGAGGTGTCCGACCGCCTCGACGCCGAGCGCAGGGCACCCGGCGGCATCGGGCGGCAGGCGATGGAGCGGGACACCGAGATCCACCGGCTGACCGCCCGCCTGCGCGCACTGCGTCGCTTCGGGCTGGACCTGTGCCTGGGACACATGGTCGGCGCGGAGCACCCCGAGCCCGTGTACGTCGGACGACTCGGACTGACGGACAGCGAGGGGCGCCGGCTGCTGGTCGACTGGCGCTCCCCCGCGGCCGAGCCGTTCTTCGCGGCCACCCACGCCAACCCGATGGGCCTGGCGAGCCGCCGCAGGTACCGCTGGACCGGCGGCCGGATCAGCGACTACTGGGACGAGGTGTTCACCTCGGACGGGTTCGCCGGCCACGCCGCGCTCGACGACCAGTCCGCCTTCATCGCCAGTCTGGGCGCCAACCGCTCGCCCCGGATGCGCGATGTGCTCGGCACCATCCAGGCCGACCAGGACGCCGTCATCCGGGCGGGGTCCCGCGGCGCGCTGGTCGTCGACGGCGGTCCGGGCACCGGCAAGACCGTCGTCGCCCTGCACCGCTCCGCCTACCTCCTCTACTCCGACCCGCGCCTGGGCCGTCGTCGCGGCGGTGTGCTGTTCGTCGGTCCGCACCAGCCCTACCTGGCCTACGTCGCCGACGTCCTGCCCAGCCTCGGAGAGGAGGGCGTGCGGACCTGCACCCTGCGGGACCTCGTCGCCGAGGGGGCCGGGGCGGCGATCGAGGCCGACCCGGAGGTGGCCCGGCTGAAGTCGTCCGCGGACATGGTGAAGGCGATCGAGACGGCCGTCAGGTTCTACGAGGAGCCGCCCGCCGAGGGGATGACGGTCACGACCGACTGGGCCGACATCTGGCTGAGCGCCGAGGACTGGGCCGAGGCGTTTTGCGCACCGGAACCGGGTACGCCGCACAACGAGGCCCGCGAGCAGATATGGGCGGAGCTGGTCGCGATCCTGCTGGACAAGTACGACGGCGACGAGGTCTCGCCCGAGTCGTTCCAAAGGTCGCTGCGGCACGACGAAGAGCTGGTCACCACGCTCCACCGCGCCTGGCCGCTGCTCGAAGCGGCCGACCTCGTCGGGGACCTGTGGTCGGTACCCGCCTACCTGCGGATGTGCGCTCCCTGGCTCAGCCGCGACGAGGTGCGCAGGCTGCAGCGCAAGGAAGCCCCCCAGGCCTGGACGGTCTGCGACCTGCCGCTCCTGGACGCGGCACGGCAGCGGCTGGGCGACCCGGAGGCGGCCCGCCGCAAGCGCCGGCACGAGGCCGCCCTCGCCGCCCAGCGCGCGCACATGGATCAGGTCGTCGACAACCTGATCCAGGCCGCGGCCGACTCCGGCGCCGACGGCGACGACGGCGAGGGCCTGGTGACGATGCTGCGCGGCGAGGACGCCCGGGTCAGCCTGGTCAACGAGGCCGAACTGCCCACCGCCGAACCGGACATGCTGGCCGGCCCCTTCGCGCACATCGTCGTGGACGAGGCGCAGGAACTGACCGACGCGGAGTGGCAGATGCTGCTGCTGCGCTGCCCGTCTCGGAGCTTCACCATCGTCGGGGACCGCGCCCAGGCCCGGCACGGGTTCACCGAGTCGTGGCGGGAGCGGCTGGAGCGGATCGGGCTCGACCGGATCGACGTGGCGTCCCTGAGCATCAACTACCGGACGCCGGAAGAGGTCATGGCCGAAGCCGAGCCGGTCATCCGGGCGGTGCTCCCGGACGCCAATGTGCCGACCTCCATCCGCAGCGGCGGCGTCCCCGTCGTCCACGGATCCCTCGCGGATCTGGACTCGGTCCTCGACGCCTGGCTGACCGCGCAGGACGAAGGGACCGCCTGCGTCATCGGCGCCGCCGACCGGGACGAGGGCAGGTTCCGGGAGCATCCCCGCGTCCGGTCGCTGACCCCCGAGCTGTCGAAGGGGCTCGAGTTCGACCTGGTCGTCCTCATCGACCCGGAAGCGTTCGGCGAGGGCGTCGAAGGCGCGGTCGACCGCTATGTCGCGATGACCCGGGCGACCCGACAACTCGTCGTCCTGACCAGCCCATCGGCCAGACCCTAGCCCTCCAGCCCCTCCCGTACCCGCCGTGAGACCGTGATCGTGTACAGGTCGAGCACTCCCGGCGGCTCGGCGAGGCCCGGGCCGCCGGCGCGTATCCAGGCGGCGATGTCGGCCAGCGCGTCGTCGTCGTTGACCAGTCCCAGCCAGACCGGGCGACCGCCGGCTGCCCGGCCCGCGGCCGACGGCTGGACCACGACGACGTTCGCCTGGTCGCAGACGTCCAGGCACTCCGAGGCCCGCACCGGTGCCGCGCCGTCCAGCGCCGCCCGGAGCCGGGGGATCTGACCGGCGTGGTCGACGCCCGGAATCTTGGCCGCGTCGCCGCAGCAGCAGCCGCGGCAGACGGTGACCCGGCACGGGGCTGCGGTGGCCGCTCGGCCGGCACGCTTGTTGATCATCCGGCTCATGCTACGTGGCCCTTCGGGCCCTCCCGGCCCCTCCCCTCCGGAGGGGACCGGGGGCCCGCGACGCCGGGATCGGGAACTGGTGTACGCGGCGCCGGGATTAGGCAGACCCGCAACCGGGATAGAGATCCCAGCATGTCCCTCACCGATTCCCACCCCCAGCCCGGTTCGGCCCCGCGGACCGAGGTACCCGGACCGTCCGGGCTCCCCGTCCTCGGCTCGATGCTCGACCTGCGGCGCGACTCCCTGCGCACCTTCCTCGACGCCCGGCGCGCACACGGCGAGGTGGTGCGCCTGGAGGCCGGTCCGCCCGGTCTGCGCAGTGTGTTCCACGCCGTCTTCGCGCCCGAGGGCGTCCAGCAGATCCTGGGCTCCCAGGCCGCCAACTTCCGCAAGGACCACCCCCTGTACGAGGAGGTCCGGCAGTCCTTCGGCAACGGCCTGCTCACCAGCCAGGACGCCGACTACCTCCGTCAGCGGCGGCTGGTGCAGCCGCTGTTCACCAAGCGCAGGGTCGACGGCTACGCCTCGGCCGTGACGACCGAGGCCGATGCCGTCGTCGGCCGCTGGCGGACCGCGCCGAGCGGCACCGTCGACCTGGTCCCCGAGATGAACCGGCTCGCGCTGCGCACCGTCACCCGGATCCTCTTCGGCCTGGACATCGAGGAGGCCGTCGAGGCCATCCACCGGTGCTTCCCGGTCATCAACGCCTATGTCATACAGCGCACTTACGTACCGGTGAAGATCCCGCGCGGCTGGCCCACCCCCGGCAATCTGCGGGCGCGGGCCGCGATCGACGAGCTGAACGCCCTGTGCGACCGGATCGTCGCGGACCGCCGGGCGGCGTCCGGGACGGCGGACGGCGGGGACGACGAGGGCCAGGGCTCCGATCTGCTCTCGCTCCTGATGGCGGCCGGCAACGACGAGGACGGCTCCCTCGACGCCACCGAGGTCCGCGAGCAGGTCCTGATCTTCCTGCTGGCCGGGCACGAGACCACCGCGACCTCCCTGGCCTTCACCCTGTACCTGCTCGCCCGGCACCCCGAGGAGCAGACGAAGGTCCGCGAGGAGATCGACCGGGTCCTGGGAGACCGCGCCCCCACGGCCGCGGACCTGGACCGGCTGCCGTATCTGACGCAGGCGCTCAAGGAGTCCATGCGGCTGTATCCGGCGGCGCCGGTCGTCAGCCGCCGGGCCGTGGCCGCCACCGAGATCGGCGGATACCGCATTCCGGCCGGTGCCGATGTGATCGTCTCCCCCTGGGTCACCCACCGCGACCCGGCGCTGTGGGAGGACCCGGAGCGCTTCGACCCGCGCCGCTTCGCACCCGAGCGGGAGGCCGCACGCCACCGCTACGCGTGGTTCCCCTTCGGCGGCGGCCCGCGCGCCTGCATAGGGCAGCACTTCTCGATGCTGGAGTCGGTGTTGGCACTGGCGACGCTGCTGCGCGCGTACGAACTCGACGCGGTGGACCAGGAGGTGCCGGTGGCCGCCGGTATCACCCTCCAGGCCACCGGCCCGGCCCGGGTTCGGCTGCGCCCGCGCGACGAGGCGGGGGAGTAGCCCCCGGGGGCGCCACCTTCGGAGCGGAGGAGGTCGCCGGCCGCCTCCGTCGCCCGTGCGCCACCCCCTCCACCTAACGCAACGAAAATAGCGTTTGCTTTTTGGTGGCGCCCCCCGTACCGTCGTTGTCGGTCCCATTGCCGCCGATTGGAGAAGGCCGTTGCTCGTCTGAGGTCCTACAGACACCGCGCCCGCGTATGCCCTGCATCGCGCGGCCCTGTCCGTGACCTCGGAGTGCCCTACGGCGTACCCCGGCGCATCTCGGCGTTCCCGCGGTGTCTCCCCGCGCAGTCCCCCCGCTCACGCACCTCGCGCATCCGGAGACCTGTATGTCAAAGTCGCCCACTTCCGCGTCCTTCGCGGCCCCCAGCTCCATCGTCTGCACCGGCCTCGGCTTCGCCTGGCCCGACGGCAGCCCCGTCCTCGCGGACTTCCCGCTCGCCGTGGGGCCCGGCCGTACGGGCCTGATCGGCCTCAACGGGTCGGGAAAGTCCACCCTGTTGAAGCTGATCGCGGGCGAGCTGACCCCGACCGCGGGCAGCGTCAAGGTGGCCGGCGAGGTCGGCTACCTCCCCCAGAACGCCCCGCTCGACACCCACCTCCGCGTCGACCAGGCCCTCGGCATCGCCGCGGCCCGCGCCGCCCTGCACGCCATCGAGGACGGCGACGCGAGCGAGGAGCACTTCACCGCCGTCGGCGACGACTGGGACGTCGAGGAGCGGGCCCGGGCCACCCTCGACCAGCTCGGGCTGCCCGGCATCGACCTCGACCGCACCATCGGCGAGGTCTCCGGCGGCGAGTCCGTCCTGTTGCGGCTGGCCGCCCTGCTGCTGCGCCGCCCGGACGTCCTGCTGCTCGACGAGCCCACCAACAACCTCGACCGGGCGGCCCGGCAGCGGCTGTACGACGCGGTCGCCGGCTGGTCCGGGGTGCTGGTGGTGGTCAGCCACGACCGTGAACTCCTCCAGCTCGTCGACCGGATCGCCGACCTCCGCGGCGGCGAGATCCACTGGTACGGCGGCAACTTCGGCGCGTACGAGGACGCCCTGGCCGTCGAGCAGGAGGCGGCCGAGCGCATGGTGCGGGTCGCCGAGGCCGACGTGCAGCGCCAGAAGCGCGAACTGGCCGACGCCCACGTCAAGTTGGCCCGCCGGGTCCGCTACGGCAACAAGATGAACGCCAACAAGCGCGAACCGAAGATCGTCATGAACGAGCGCAAGAGAGAGGCCCAGGTCTCCGCCGGCAAGCACCGCATCATGCACACCGAACGCCTCAAGGAGGCCAGGGAGCGCCTCGACGAGGCCGCCGAAGCCGTCCGCGACGACGACGAGATCCGCATCGACCTGCCGCACACCGCCGTGCCGCCGGGCCGCACCGTCCTGACCCTGCAGGCCCTGCGGACCCGTTACGGAGCCCGCGCCGACGTGGAGGTGCGCGGCCCCGAGCGGATCGCGCTCACCGGTAGCAACGGCTCCGGCAAGACCACCCTGCTGCGCACCATCGCGGGCGAGATCCCGCCCAAGGAGGGAACGGCGCAGGTCCATGTCCCCTACCGCTTCCTCCCACAGCGCCTGGAGGTCCTGGACAACACCCTGACCGTCGCCGAGAACGTCGCCCGCTTCGCCCCGGACGCCACCAACAACCGCATCCGCGCCCGGCTCGCCCGCTTCCTGTTCAAGGGCGCCCGCGCCGACCAGACGGCCGGCACGCTCTCCGGCGGCGAACGCTTCCGCGCCTCGCTCGCCGCCCTGATGCTGGCCGAGCCGGCCCCGCAACTGCTGATGCTCGACGAGCCGACGAACAACCTCGACATGGCCTCGGTCCGCCGGCTCGTCACGGCACTGGAGTCCTACGAGGGCGCGCTCCTGGTCGTCAGTCACGACCTGCCGTTCCTGCGGGACATCGGCATCACCCGCTGGCTCGCCGTCGAAGGCGGCGAACTGGCCGACGGCGAACCGCTGTAGACGAGGCCCGTCAGAAGTGCTGCAGCAACTCGGCGAACGCCGAGAGCTGCAGCACCTTCTCGTCCTTGGGGTCGAGGGCGCTGTGCTCCAGAACCCAGGTGTGGTCGTTCGGGATGAACACCGCGTTGAGGCCGGCGGAACGGGCCGGCAGGATGTCCGACTTGGGGGAGTTGCCGACCATCCAGGTCGAGGCCGGGACCAGGCCGTAGGCGCGGGTCAGCTCCTCGTAGGTGGCGACGTTCTTCTCCGCCACGATGTGCACACCCCGGAAGTGCCCGGTCAGCCCGGACGCCGCCACCTTCCGCTCCTGCTCCTCGGTGTCGCCCTTGGTCAGCAGCAGCAACTCGTGCCGCCCGGACAGCTCGGCGAGCGTCTCGGCCACCCCGGGGATCAACTCCACCCGGTCGCCGACGAAGGCCGCCGCCCACCCGGAGATCCGGGCCGACTCCTCGGCGGTGGCGGCCCGGCCCCGCAACCGCTCCACACACTCCCCGAGGCTGTGCAGAAACACCTTGCTGCCGTATCCGAGGGTCGGCGCGTTCACCGCCTCGATCCCGTCGAGGAGGGTCCGCACGCCCGCGCGGTCGAGCTCGGGATGCACCATCCAGTCCAGGAACTCGTCGATGACCCGCTCGTAGATCACGTTGTTCTCCCACAGCGTGTCATCGGCATCGAAGATCAGCATCCGCCCGGCCCTTTCTCACACTTCAGCGACCCGCGCACCCTACGCACGCCCGGGTTCCGCCCGCATCGCAATTCCGGGCGCCTACCCCCTTCGACCAGCCGCCCGCCTCACCACCACCGCAGGTACGACAGCAGCCGCAGCAGCTCCAGATAGAGCCAGACCAGCGTCATCGCGAGGCCGAAGGCCACGTACCAGGCCCACCGGTGCGACGCGCCGGACTGCAGAAAGCGGTTGGCGGCCTCGAACTCCACCAGGAAGAAGAAGGACGCCGCGGCGATCGCCACCACACTGACCAGGACCGCCACCACTCCGCCGTCCCGCAGTCCGAGATCCGCGCCGAAGGCCTCCGACGCCACCAGGTCCGTCAGGAACAGCATCAGCAGCCCGATCGCCAGACCGACCGCCCAGCGCGTCACCTTCGCACTGACCCGCACCGCACGGGTGGCGTACGCCGCCAGCGTGCCGGCGAAGAGGCAGCCGGTGCCGAGGACGGCCTGCGTCCCCACGCCCGGGTGCAGGCCGTCGAAGAACCGGGTGGCCTCGCCGAGCACGATCCCCTGCACGGCCGCGAACAGCAGCGCCAGCCCGGCGCTGGGCCGGGGCCGGACGCCCAGATAGATGCCGATGCCCAGCCCCGCCAGCAGGGCCGGCAGGGCGAGGAAACCGAGTTCGAAGAGGACCGTGAGGACGGCGCTCACCGTCAGGACGGCCAGGACGGTCAGGGTCTTGACGACGATGTCGTCGAGCGTGATCGGACGGTCCGGGGCGGCCGGGGGCGCGCCGTCGCCGGAGCGGCCCGTGCCGGCCGGCGCGACCGCACCGTCCAGCGTCAGCAGGTTGCGGATCGCGGGGTTGCTCGTCGTGGGCACCGGCCCTCCCGGAGAGATCGGAACGTGCGCATCTGTGCTGCTCAACTCCTCAGGTACGAGGCGTGGTCGGCCGAAAACCGAGACCGGGGCCGCACCTCACTCCACCTCCACGACCGGCCGCGACGCGGGAACGCTCTCCCGCAGCGCGCGGGTCACCTCCGCCACCGCGGGGAACCCGCTGTCCCCACCTGGCGGCGACCCGTACGGCAGCGCCGTCCCCAGGTGATCGCGCCAGGGCGCCGGCACCGCGACCGGCTGGCGGATGCCGGTGAGGACCACGCACTGGACCGCCTCGGTGCTGTGGCGGTGCAGGGCCGAGCGCAGCCGGCCGGGCAGCCCCACCCGCTGCGGCACCGAGGTGTTCAGCAGCCGCTCGCCCAGGCTCTGGCCCTGCGGGGCGAGGTCGCTGCCGCGCAGCTGGTGGATGGTGTCGCGGATGGCGGGGTAGTGGTCGGGCAGCACGCCGCGGCAGCGCAGTACGAGCAGGGGGTGGGTCTGCCCTTCCACCTCGCAGGCGATGTCGAACGACATCCGCCGCTTCAGGAAGCCGTAGCGGACCTCGTTGATCACCTGCAGACTCGCCTCCGGCTTCGGCTTCCCGGTCTCCGAAGGCGGCTGGCTGTGCAGTCCCTTGAGCTGCTCGCTGACCGTCACCGAACCGGCGAACAGCCGCCGCATACCCACGGCCACCGCATGGTGCTCGTACAGCTCCAGCCACGCGGGCAGCCGGCGCACGCTGGTGAGGTCCGGCGCCAGCCGCGCGGCCTCCTCCGCGTGCTCCAGCGCGTCGCCGCGCAAGCGCTCGCCGAGCAGGCCGATCCGCCGACGCAGCTCGATCAGCGCCAGCGCGTCGAACCGCGCCGCCCGGTCCGCGTCCTGCCGCCCGCCGACGCCCTCCAGCACGCCGGCGAGGATCTGGGTGGGGCCGGCGTCGGCGGACCAGTCGCGCCGCCGGGCCAGTTCGGTGAGCCGGTCCAGCGCGTAGGGGGTCAGCCAGGCCCGGCTCTCGACGAAGCCGCCCCAGTCGCGCGACTCCAGCCCGTGCCGGGCGGCGAGCCGGGGCAGCCGGGCCAGCAGCGCCAGCAGCAGCAACTCGGCGTCGTCGATGCCGTCCTGCCGGTGCCCGGCCTCCCGCAGCGCCCCGGCCAGCTGGTGGGAGTCGAAGAGCGTCGCGAAGACATCGGGCTCGGGACACCGCAGGACCTCCGCGAGCAGCGGCTGGGCGGTCGGCCCGACCAGCAGATGCAGATGCCGCCCGGTGAACGTGGCCGGCAGCTCCGGCGGGGTGAACGTGGCGTGGATCCGCGCGGCCAGCTCCGCCAGCCGGCTCTCCGCCTCGCTGAACCGCCCGATCCGGTGCAGCAGATCATGCGCGGCGAAGTTGCCCAGCGCCTCTTCCACGGCCGCCCTCGCACGCTCCGACGTGCGCACCATCCATACGACGTACAGCTCGTTGTCCATCGCTCACCTCCCCGCGACCCGGCCGTAGCGCGGCGGTTCCTGCCCGGAGAGGACCTCGAACAGCTCCTCGGCCTCGCCCCGCGAACCCCCGACGTACGGCCCCACCAGAATCTCCTCCAGTGCCCGGCCCAGCTTGGCCAGCACCGCGTCCACCGCCTCCTGGTGCTCGGCGAGCTCCTCGCCGGCCTCGTCCAACTGCCGGGCCAGCCGGGCGTTCTCCACCGCCCGCCTGAAGAGCCACACCGCGTACTCCCGCTCGGCGCTCACCTTGTTCAGCGGGTCCCCCTTGCAGCTGGCCCGCGCCCGCGGCAGCCCCTGGAACAGCCGCCGGATGCCCTTGTCCAGACCGGCCTCCGGCAGCGCCTCCAGCCAGGCCAGGGTGAACTCCGCGTCGGCGGTGCCCGCTTCGTCCAGGGCCCGCAGCGCCGTGTCGGGCAGACCGGGCATCTGATGGCCCAGCAGCCCCGGGATCTCCCGGGCCTCCAGCCGGGCGGCGCGGCACTCCACGATCGCCCGCAGCAACCAGGCCCGCGCCTGCCAGCGCGGTTCGCCGCGGATGTCATCGAGGCACTCGCGGGCGGTGAGGAAGGCCTCGGTACGCATCGCCAGCAGCGCCCGCTCCATCCCCTCGCCGAGCGAGGTGTGCCGCTCCGCGGCCCGCAGCGCCGTCTCGATCTCGTCCGCCTCGGCCGGGCCCGGCCCGGCCGGCTGCAGCGCCTCGACCATCCGGCGGGCCACGCCGTACGGCTGCGCCCGCAGCGCTTCGAGGAAGCGGTGGCCGAACTCCTCCTCGGCGTGCGGCTTCTCGGCCAGTTGGGCCAGCTCGTCCCAGAGGGCCTGCGCGGTGGGGCCGGCGGCGTCGGACGGCGCGGGCTCTGCGTGGTCGGTGGCGTCGCGCACCACCGTCACGGCGCGCCCGGCGTCGGCGAGCACCGCGGAGCGGGCGGTGTCCACCAGCGTGTACGGATGGACGAACAGCAGCGCCGGGTCCTCGCCGGCCGGCGGCAGATAGCGGCTGATCAGCACCGTGTGCGGGGTGAACACGTCCGACGGCGCGATGCCCTGCCCCCGCAGCGCGCAGCGCCACTCGAACCACAGCATCGGCGCGACGTCCTTGCGCCAGGCGAGGAAGGCCCGTTCGGTGGCGGGACTCTCGTCGGGCGCCGTGTCCCGCAGGGCGGCGTCGAGGAACCGCCCGGCGGCCACCTGGCGCGCCGGCGCGTGAGGCCGGTGCACCGCCGTCTCCAGCTGCTCCACCAGCTCGCCCATCCGCCGGGCCCACTTCTCCCGCATCGTGATCAGCTGCGGCACATTGACCTGGTAGTACTGCTCGGTCTCCCGCTCCTCGGGCTCGGTGAGCCGGATCGTCCGGCCGGTCGGATCGTCCCACCGCTCCACCAGCAGCACCGTCGCCGGCCACAGCGCCCGCCGCTCCTCCTGGGTCGCCTCGTTGAACGCCTCCAGATCGGCCGTCAGCTGCTTGATCTCGGCCTCCAGCTGATCCAGGCGCAGCCGCGCGTCCATGGTCAGCCGCTGGGCCAGCACCCGCTGATGGGCCTGCTCGACGCCGAGGTAGGCGTCCGTGGTGAACAGGTCCGGGCTGAACTCCAGCCCCACGGTGGCGCCGTGCCCCCTCGTCGTCCGCAGATACGGCTGGAGGGACACCAGGTCCGTGGCGCCCGGACCGTCCGCCTCCCGGGGCGAGCGCAGCAGCGCCCGGTCGGTCTCGGCCGCTGCCCGGTCGGCGAGCGCCCGCATCCCCTGGGCGTACGCCACCAGCTCGCCGTAAGCGACGTCGGCGACCTCCACCAGGTTCGTCTCGTGCGCCAGCGACCGCAGCAGGCCGACGAAGTCGCGCAGCGCGCCGCGGGCCGTCGAGGACGAGCCCTCCGCCACCGTCACCGGCCGTGCGCGGAAGACCGACGGCAGGTCGAGCGAGGGTTGGGTGCCGGAGAGCCCGGCCGTCACCCGGATCAGCCCGACGCCGAGGTGGTCCCCGACGAAGTCCCCGCTCTCCGGGTCGCTCAGGCCGTTGACCCGCAGGCAGGTCGTCAGCGCCGCCTGCACCACCTGCTGCCGGATCTCCGGAATGCCCTCGCCGACCACCAGTACCTCGACGGGGCCCTGCTCGTCCCCCGCCACCCACGCCCGCAGCAGCGACGACGCGAGCGCCGCCCGCACCTGTGGCGCGAGCGCCGCCTTCGGTCCCCAGGGCGGTGGGGCGGAGAACAAGGGCCCGCAGTCGGCGGACTCCCGGGCCCGCCGCGCACAGCGCGCCACCGCGCCCTCGTCGGCGCCGATCTCCCCTGCCGGAACCCGCAGCCCCAACGCCCGCGCATGCAGCACCAGCGCCAGATCGTCCTCGGTGTCGCCGAACAGCGGCTCGTCCGGGCACTGCTGGAGCCAGTACTGCCACACCCTGCTCACCAGCTGCTTCGGCACGGCCGGCCGGCTGTCCTTGAACCGCTGCTTGACCTGCTCGGCCTCGTCGGCCGTCCAGGTGTGCGGCAGGCGCCTGAGCACCTCCTCGACGCCGTCCCCCCGCATCGGACCCCCTCCTCGTCACGCCTCGTCGTCACACCTCACCGGCGCACCGGAATCCCGCGTTCCGCCGGCATTCGGCCGGTGACCGTGGCGACAGCCGCTCCCGCAGACGCGTGACGGGAGTGTCATAGGCGCCGCCGAGCAATACCGGTGAGCCCGCGTCGTCCACGCAGATATCCCAGACGTTACCGAGCAGGTCGCCGATGGTGTACGGATTCGGCGGGAATTCTCCGACCGGCGCCAACTCCCCAAAGCTCCCACGGAAGTTGACCCGCCCCGCGGCGATCTCCGCCCGCCACCACTCGCCGTCCCGCCCGGCCCGCGCCGCCAGCTCCCACTCCTGTGCCGTCGGCAGCCGCAGCGCCGTCCCGAGCCGCCGCCCCGCCCACTCGGCATACGCGCGGGCGGCGTGGGCGCTCACCCCGACGACCGGATGCCCGCCGCACCCCTCCGGGAACTCCAGGCCGTGCCAGCCCCGCAGATAGCCGTCGTCGACGTCTCCCCCCGCCGCCCGCGCCTCCTTCGGACGCCAGCGCGCGTTCGCCGGGTCGCGCAGGAAGGCCCGGAACTGCGCATGGGTGACGGGGTACCGTCCCAGCCGCACCACGGGCGGCCCGTCCGGTGGCACGGGAACCAGCTCCGGCAACGACGGCCGCCGCTCGCCGGGCCGCCTCTCCGGTGCGGGCGGTGCGGGCGGTGCCGCAGCGGTGCGGACGGGCCGGTCCGCGACCGCGGTGCGCCCCGCCCCGCCCTGCGGTCCCGCGCGGCGTTCGCGCGCGGCGCGGTTGCGGAACAGGCAGATCCGCCCGGCGTGATCGCTGCTGGTCTGCCGGGGCAGCGGCCGCCCCTTCGCGAGGAGCGCCTGCGTCACCTCCTCGTAGAGCGCCGTCATGCTCAACAGCGCCGGTCCGTCCGCCACCCCGGAACGGATGACGTCGATCAGCTCACCGGTGAAGGCGGTATAGGTCTCGCCCGGTACCGCCAGCGCCTGGCGCGTCGCCGCGGTCGCGGTCAGCACGAAGGCGCCGTGCACCGCGGTCGCCGGCGCGAGGTCGCCGGAGCTCATCCCGCCCAGCGCCAGACCGCTCCAGCAGCAGTCCAGGACGACCACCTTGCGCCGGGCCGCGGGGCGCCCGCCTGCCGGGGAGAGCAGGATCGACCGCAGCTCCTCGTAGCGCACCGCCCTGTGCGGCCGGTCCGGATCCGACTCCGGCAGCGCCAGGTGTAGCTCCCCGGACTGCGGGTGCACCAGACCGTGGCCCGCGTAGTACAGCAGCACGGTGTCCGCGGCCTCGGCGGCCGCGTCGTACACCGTGTCCAGCATCGCCTTCTGGGACGGCTGCGGCAGCACGGCGCACCGCTCCGGCGTCAGCCCCCACGTTCCGGTGTCGCAGAGCAACTCGCGCAACCGCTCCAGGTTGTTGCGCACCGCGGGGAGGTCGCCCAGCTCCGGATGCTCATAGGTGTCCGTACCGATCAGCACGGCGCGCGAACGCGACGGATCCGACAGCTGCGGCTCCGGCACGTCAATCCCGCTGCCGGGGCGGGTCCACCGGGGCCCCGGGCCCCTCGTCGTCCCCGTCCCGGGGGTCCGCGTCCCCGCCGAGCGCCCGCAGGACCCGCGCGACGGCCTCGGGGTCCCCGCCGTCGACGGTCACCCTGACCCCCGCCCGCTCGATGTGCACCCGGTCGCCCCGCGGCCGCGTACTGCGCCAGCCGGCCACCGCCACCACCAGTGACGCCAGCTGCACCCCGCTGTCGATCACCGCCTGGACGGCCTCCAGCACCGGCCCCATGCGCCCCGGCTCCTCGGTGCGCCGCACCAGCGACAGACCGGCCCCGCCGGCCACCTCCGGATCACCGCTCAGCCAGGTGTACAGCGACCGCACCGCCTCACCGGCACCCTCGCCCCGCCCGTCCGCGACCCCGTCGCGGTCCACCTCGATCCGTACCCGCACCGCCGCCCCCGCCGCCGTCCCTCGCCCCTGAGCCCAGGCCTCAACGTCAGCATAAGTGGCGTGCGTCACCCCGGTCTCACGATCGGGCCAACGGCCCCGCGTCCCACGCCGCCAGCCGCAGCCGGCTTTCGAACCGCCGCTCCCGGCCGTCCACCGGATCCCTGAACTCCAGCACCCTCGCCAGCAGTTGCAGCGGCGCACCGAAGTCCTCCGGCTCCGCCTCCCCGCCCCCGGCGGGCCCGTCGGGGGAGCCCGGAAACAGCGGATCGTTGAGGATCGGCAGCCCGAGACGGTTCATGTGCACCCGCAGCTGATGGGTGCGCCCGGTCTCCGGCAACAGCCGGTAGCGCCCGAGCCCGCCCCGCCGCCCGACCAGCTCGACCCGGCTGACCGCGTTGGCCTCGCCGGCCACCTCCCGGGCGGCCAGCACCCCGCGCTCCTTGACGATCCGGCTGCGCACCGTCACCGGCAGGGCCACGCCCCCGTCGTACGGCGCCACCGCCTCGTACTCCTTGCGCACCCGCCGCGCGCTGAACAGTCCCTGGTACGCGCCCCGGTCCTCGGGCCGTACGACGAACAGCGCCAGGCCCGCCGTCAGCCGGTCGAGCCGGTGCGCGGGCTGCAGCGCGGGCAGCCGGAGCTCGCGCCGCAGCCGCGCCAGCGCGGTGTCGGTGACATGCCGCCCGCGCGGCGTCGTGGCCAGGAAGTGCGGCTTGTCGGCGATCACGATCCGCTCGTCCCGATGGACGATCCCCACCTCGAACGGCACCGGCACCTCCGGCGCGAAGTCCCGGTGGAACCACACATACCGCCCGGCCAGATAGGGCTCCGCCCCGCTCAGCACCCCGTCCACCCCGACGAACCGCCCCGCCCCCAGCATCTCCGAGACCCGGCCGGCCCCGATCGCCGCCTGGAAGCGGTCCACCAGGTGATCCCGCACGGTCTGCCACGTCCCGTCCGGATCGGCGGGCAGCCGCACCCGCACGGGATCGACACCGTCCCGCTGGGGGAGCGGCGCCGGGGGAAGGGGGGATCTGCGTCTCATGGCTGGGAGAACCTCGGCTCGGGCGGTGCCCTGTCACGGCGCACCGGAACGAAAACGACCAACGCCCGCCTGGCCGGAGCCAGGGCGGGCGCTGATCGTCATCAGTGTCCGAGGGGGGACTTGAACCCCCACGCCCGATAAAGGGCACTAGCACCTCAAGCTAGCGCGTCTGCCATTCCGCCACCCGGACAAGGTGTCTGCCGTTTCGGCCTGGGCCGTTCCGACGTGGAAAACAATAGCAAACCTTCGGGGGTGGTCGATCACCTGCGCAGTTGGCCGGGTCCGGGCCTGTGACCAGCGCATGTCGGGCGTATTACTGCCTTGGGTGAAGCGGGCGGCGGGTGGAGGATGGCCAAGACCCCCGCCGCCGGGGCCCTGCTCGGGGCGCGCGGCGGGGCCCTTACCAACAGGAGGCAGTGTGAGTGAGCTCTGCGAACGAATCATGGACAGGTGCACGCTCCGCGCAGGCGGGCCCGAGCGAAGCGAGGTTCAGGCATGAGCGAGGCGCAGCCGGCTCGTACGGTCACCGGCGAGGACGAGGTGGTCGACCTGTGCCGGGATCTGATCAGGATCGACACCAGCAATTACGGCGACCACTCGGGTCCCGGTGAGCGGGCCGCCGCCGAGTACGTCGCGGAGAAGCTCGCCGAGGTCGGCCTGGAACCGAAGATCTTCGAGTCCCACCAGGGCCGTGCCTCGACCGTCGCCCGGATCGAGGGCGAGGACCGCTCGCGGCCCGCGCTGATGATCCACGGGCACACGGACGTGGTGCCGGCCAACGCCGACGACTGGACCCACCACCCGTTCTCCGGGGAGATCGCGGACGGGTGCGTCTGGGGACGCGGCGCGGTTGACATGAAGGACATGGACGCCATGACGCTGGCCGTCGTCCGTGACCGGCTGCGCAGCGGACGCAAGCCGCCGCGGGACATCGTGCTGGCGTTCCTCGCCGACGAGGAGGCGGGCGGCACGTACGGCGCGCGCTACCTCGTCGACAACCACCCGGAGCTCTTCGAGGGCGTGACGGAGGCGATCAGCGAGGTCGGCGGCTTCTCCTTCAAGGTCAACGAGCAGCTGCGGCTGTACCTCATCGAGACGGCCCAGAAGGGCATGCACTGGATGAAGCTGACCGTGGACGGGTCGGCCGGGCACGGTTCGATGATCCACAGGGACAACGCGATCACCGAACTGTCCGAGGCCGTCGGGCGGTTGGGCCGCCACGAGTTCCCGGTCCGGGTGACCAAGACGCTGCGGGCCTTCCTCGACCAGCTCGGGGACGCGCTGGGCACCGAACTCGACCCGGAGAACATGGACGACACCCTGGCCAAGCTCGGCGGCATCGCCAAGCTGATCGGTGCGTCGCTCAGGAACACCGCGAACCCGACGCAGCTGGGCGCGGGGTACAAGGTCAATGTGATTCCGGGGCAGGCCACGGCGCATGTCGACGGGCGCTTCCTGCCCGGTTTCGAGGAGGAGTTCCTGGCCGACCTGGACCGGATCCTGGGGCCGCGGGTCAAGCGCGAGGACGTGCACGCGGACAAGGCGCTGGAGACCTCGTTCGACGGGGCGCTGGTGGACGCGATGCAGTCGGCGCTGCAGGCCGAGGACCCGATCGCACGGGCCGTGCCCTACATGCTCTCCGCCGGTACGGACGCCAAGTCGTTCGACCGGCTGGGGATTCGCGGATTCGGGTTCGCGCCGCTGAAGCTGCCGCCGGAGCTGGACTTCGCCGGAATGTTCCACGGGGTCGACGAGCGGGTCCCGGTGGACGGACTGAAGTTCGGAGTGCGGGTGCTGGATCGTTTCATCGACCAGAGTTGAGGCTGAACGCGGCGCGGATTATCTGTTGTTCGATGTTCGAGTCGACTTAGCTGAAAAGAGTGAATGACTAGATGTGTTCGTAGCTTCAACGGCCTTTTCCTCGTTGTGGTGGATGCGATCCGCGGCTGGGATCGCCTTGCCTACAAGGAGGAACAATGATCAAGAAGATCGTCGCTGCTGCGGCGGCCGCCGGCGGCCTGGTGCTCGCCGGTGCGGGCCTGGCCTCCGCTCACGCGGGTGCCCAGGGTGCCGCCGTGAACTCGCCCGGCATCGTTTCCGGGAACAACGTCCAGGTCCCGGTGCACGTTCCGGTGAACGCCTGCGGCAACACGATCTCCGTGGTCGGGCTGCTGAACCCCACCTTCGGCAACTACTGCGTCAACAAGTGACCGTCTGAGTCGCTTTGATGTCGCACCTGTACCCGAAGGCGCCCGATTCGGCTCGGCTCCGGAATGCGTGCCATGCGTTCCGGAGCCTCTGGGTATTTCGGAGTGCGGGTGGACCTTTCCTGGAACTCTCCATGGATATCGCTACTCGCATCCATTCCTGTAAGGCACAAGGCAGGGGAACGAACATATGAGACAGGTCGCACGAAAGGGCCTGATCACCATGGCCGCGGCCGGCGGCGTACTCGCCGCGGCCGCCGGCTATGCGCACGCGGACGCGGGTGCCGGCGGCAGCGCGGCCAACTCGCCCGGTATCGCCTCCGGCAACAACGTGCAGGCGCCGGTCGACGTACCGGTGAACGTCTGCGGCAACACCGTCAATGTCGTCGGGGTGCTCAACCCCACGTTCGGCAACGACTGCGCCAACGGTGGTGGTGGCGATCACGGTCACCATCAGGGTGGGAACCACGGTCACGGCGGGGCGAGTGCCCACGGCAAGGCGTCCGACTCGCCTGGTGTCGCGTCCGGCAACAACGTGCAGGCGCCGGTCGATGTGCCGGTGAACGTCTGCGGCAACTCCGTCGATGTCGTCGGGGTGCTCAACCCCACGTTCGGCAACGACTGCGCCAACGAGTCGCCCCAGGAGCCGCACCACCCGGGCAAGCCCCATCACCCGGGTAAGCCGCACCACCCCGGAAAGCCCCATCACCCGGGTAAGCCGCACCACCCCGGAAAGCCCCACCATCCGGGGAACCCGGGCCAGGAGAAGCCGGGCCACTCGCACCACCCGGACCACCCGGGCAAGCCCGAGCACCCGGGGAAGCCCGAGCACCCGGGGAACGGGCATCGCCCCGAGGCGCCGCAGCATGGCGGCCAGGAGACCCCTCAGGGGCCGGGCGCGCGGCCGGCATCGCACGGCCTGACCGTGACGCCTCCGCGGTCCACCGAGCAGCAGCTCGCGCACACCGGCGCCGGGTCGCTGGGCTACGCGGCGCCGGCCGCCGCGGGTCTGTTGCTGGGGGGCGCGGTGCTGTACCGCAGGGCACGGAAGAGCGCGCCTTGATGATCGTCCGCGGACGTCGCCGCGTGCGGGAGTGCGCGCTTCGGTGATCGTCCGCGGACGGTGCCAGGCATGTACCGTCCGCCGCTGACCGGCTGCGGACAGTGCCGAGGTGCACACGGAGCGGGGCCCGTCGGGACGGGGCCCGCTCTGCCGTCGTCACAGATCGGTGGAGATCACCACGTGGCGCGGAGCTGGCGGATGATCCGGCGGCGCAGCCGTACCTTGCGGCTGCCGTCCGGATTCAGGCGCAGTCGGTCCAACTCCCAGTGTCCGTACTCGGCATGGTCGGTCAGCAGGCGTGTGGTGGCCTTCCGGGAGACTCCCCGGGGCACATACACATCGCAGAATTCGTATTCCGGCATCGCATCTATTGTGCGGGACCGGCCCCGGTACGGATAGCGTCTGCACTATGTCTGATGCTGCGCAGCCTTCCGCTGCCGAGGTACGTGCCGCCGCCGAGGCGGTAAAAGCCGCGCTGGACCGTCACCTCGACGCGGTGGAACGCCGCTCGGGGCAGGACGATCCGGCTGTCTACGCCGCCTTCGACGAGCTCGCCGCGGCGGCTGAGGTCTATGACGAGCTGCTGTACGACACCTACGACGAGGTCACGCCCTTCGAGATCCCCGGGAACGACGCGCTGCCCGCCTACGCGGGCCCGGAGGAGCCGAGCGCGCTGAGCGTGCTGATCCGGCGCGACTACACGGTCGCCGCACCGCAGCGACTGCTGCACCAGGCACAGCGCGTCGCCGATCTCGATCCGGACGCCGCCGACGACGCCGGGGCCAAGGGCGCCGATGCCGCGGCGGTCGTCGGCAGCAGCGTGCACGCGGCGCTCGGCGTGCTGTTCGGGGAGTTCGAACCGGACGAGATCGCCTCCCGCCACAAGGAGTTCGGCCTGGAGGAGGGCGACTCCACACTGTGGGTGGCGGCCGCCGACGATCCGGCCGAGCCGGGGGAGTGGCTGTCCGCGCCGTTCGACCAGGCCGATCCCCAGCGGGTGGTGTGCCGCTTCGACGTCAGCGCCGTCTTCGACGAGGAACTGGGCGACGACGACCTGCTGGAGCCGCTGGACCACGAGCGGTGAGGGACGCCGGGGCCGCACCCGGCCCCGCCTGCGCGGCACCCTGATCCGTGTACGCCGCCGCCCCGGACCGTCGGTGAGGACTCCGAACGGTCCGGGGCGGCGGTGTGTGCGGGGGCGTGCTGCTGCCGGAGCTCAGCCGGCCGGCGGCGCGTCCTCGGCGGTCGGCACGCTCTGCAACTGGAGCAGCGCGCGCAGCCGGGTGGTGCGCTCCTTGACGGGGACCTCGGCGATCGCGCGCGGCAGGGCCTGGTCGGCGCCCTGCACGACCGACAGATGCCGCTCGCCGCGGCTGAAGGCGGTGTAGACCCAGGCCCGGGTCAGGCCGGCGGCCGCGTCACCGGGCAGCACGACCACCGCGGCCGGCCAGCGCGCCCCGGCCGCCTGATGGGCGGTGAGTGCCCAGCCGTGCCGTACGGCTCCGGCGCCGACCTGCTCGCGCGGTACGACGACCGCGTGGCCCGCGCAGTCCAGATGCAGGCCGGCGGCGTCCGCGCCGGTGACCGTGCCGGGAACCGTACGGCCGGGTGCCGGGGCGTAGGCCACGCGGTCGCCGGGGTCGAAGCCGCCGAACCGGCCGGGGCCCGGATTGAGCCGTTCCTTCAGGGCGGTGTTCAGCGCGCGGGTGCCGGCCGCCCCGCCGTGGCCGACCGTGATGACCTGGGTCTGCTCCGTGGGGACACCGAGCGCTCTGGGGACGGAGTCGGCGACCAGCTGGACGGTGCGGTGCACCGCCTCGCCGGCGTCCCGCACCGGGACGATCACCACCTCCTTGCCGGGCGCCTCGACCTGGCTCAGCTCGCCGATGCCGATGCCCGAGACCAGCTCGCCGATCGGGCCGAAGTCCGGTGTACGGGAGGCGACCTGGGGGCAGAAGCGGGCCGCGAGGAGGTCGGCGAAGAGACGTCCGGGGCCGGCGGACCACAGGACGCCGGGGTCGCCGCTGAGGACCAGCCGGGTGCCGTCGGCCAGCGACTCGACCAGCAGTGCCGCGGTCTCCAGATCCAGCTGCGGGGCGTCCAGCACGACCAGCAGGTCGAGCGCGAGGGCGCCGTCCGCGTCCCGGCCCGGGCCCTGCTGTCCGGACAGCAGGCCGGATACGGTCACCGCCGCGGTGTCCGGGTCCGCGGCGCCGGTGGCGCCGGCTTCGGGCGCGCTCTCGGCGAGGTGGGCGGACAGCCGCCGGCGGCCGTCCTCGGTGTGGGCGGCGCCGAAGGCCCGCAGGCCCAGCGAGCGGGCCGCGGCGATCAGCGCGGCGGGCTCGGCGCGGGCGGCCTCCGCGCCGGTGTGTGCCACCAGGCCGCTGTGCGCGGCGGCGCGGATCAGCTCCGCGGCCGACGGCGAGGGGGCGGCGGCCGCCGCGGCCTCCCAGGCCGCGGGGGAGGGGCGGACCGGCGCCGGCTCCGCGTCGTCGGCCACCGGCTCCTCGGCGCCGCCCGCCGGCTCGTCCGTGCCCACGTCGCCGTCCTCGGCGTCCGCCTCGCCGTCGGCGGGCCCGTCGCCGTCCTCGTCCGGCCCGGCCGCCGGACCCTGCCGCGGGTCGGGGGCCGGTTCGAAGGTGTTGAGCAGCCGCGCCAGGCCGTCGGCGACGCTCTCCTCGGCCATGGCGAAGCGGTCCAGGCCCAGCAGGATCCGGACCGGCTGCTCCGCCTCCTCGTCGTCGTCGGTCGCGGGCCGCGCCCGGCCCGGCTCCTCGACGGCGTCCTGGAAGACCAGCACCGCGCCCTCCGCGATGGCGGTCTGCAGGGCGTCATCGGGGTCGGGCACCGAGCGCTGGGCGAGCGCCGCCCGCAGTGCGGAGGCCTCCAGGGCGGAGTGCCCCGCGAGGGCGGCCTGCTCCAGCAGCCAGCCGACCAGCGCCTGTGCGCGCCGCTCGTCGCCGGGCCCGGCGGCGGCGCCGAGCAGCGCCCGCGCGAAGCCGTCGGCCTGCTCGGGGCGCACCCCGGGCACGCCGAGCAGCTGCCAGGGATCCTCGCTCAGCGCCTCGGCGGCCCGCTCGCCGAGCACTTCGGTGGCCTTCTCCGCCAGCGTCTCCGGGGCGCCGCCCGCCGCGAGGACCTGCCGTACGCCGTCCAGGCCGGGGGCGGCGGGAGCGGCGGGGCGGGGCGCGGACACGGGAGCGGCGGGCGTCGTCGCCGGGCCGCCGGGGCCGGGCGCGCCGGCGTCCCCGAGGGGAGGACGGGCCGGGGCCGCGCTGTCCTGTGCGCTGCGCGGGCGCGCCACCTCCGGGGCCGGGCCCGCCGAACCGGTCTGCGGGGCCGGGCCGCCGCCGGCCGGAGTGCTCGGGGCGGGAGCTGCGGGGGGCGCGGTGGGCGTGGGGCGCGGGGAGTTGAAGAACGAGGCGGCCGAGCGCTCGCCGCTCTCCACGGCCCGTACCGCCGCCGCCAGTGCCGCCGCGGTCGCCTTGTCCGACCCGGATGCCGGGGCCTGCCGCGCCGCTTCGCCCGGCGCCGCCGCGTCATCGGCCTTGCGGGCGTCCGCGGTCCCGGCCGCGCCCTCCTGCTCGGGCGGGGTTTCGCCGGCGAGGCGGTCGGTACTCACAGCGTGCTCCAGTCGTGGTCGGGGTAGTGGTGCACCGGAGCCGACACATCGTCCAGCGCCCGGCGGATCTCGTCAGGAAGACTAAGGGTCTCCACTGACAATGCCGCTCTGAGCTGCTGCGCTGTGCGGGCGCCCAGGATCGGCGCGGTCACTCCGGGGCGGTCGCGGACCCAGGAGAGCGCGACCTGGAGGGGGGTGACGGCCAGTCCGTCGGCGGCGGTCGTCACCGCGTCGACGACCCGGCCGGCCGCCTCGTCCAGATAGGGCGCGACGAACGCCGCCAGATGCTCCGAGGCGCCGCGCGAGTCGGCAGGGGTGGCATGGCGGTACTTGGCGGTCAGCACGCCCCTGCCGAGTGGCGAGGACGGCAGTACGCCGATGCCCAGGTCCAGCGCCGCCGGCAGCACCTCGCGCTCGATGCCGCGCTGCAGGAGGGAGTACTCCATCTGTGTGCTCGCCAGGCGGTTGCGTATGCCGGGCGCCGCGAGCTGCCAGGTGGCGGCCTTGGCCAGCTGCCAGCCGGAGAAGTTCGACAGCCCCACATAGCGCGCCCGGCCGCTGGAGACGGCGAGGTCGAGGGCCTGGAGGGTCTCCTCCAACGGCGTGTGCGGGTCGAACGCGTGCAGCTGCCACAGGTCGACGTAGTCGGTGCCCAGCCGCTCCAGAGAGGCGTCGAGGGCGGCGAGCAGGTGGCGCCGGGAGCCGTCGACCCGGCGGTGGGCCTCAAGGACGCTGCCCGCCTTCGTGGCGATCACCAGGTCCGCACGCGGAACGAGCCCCTCCGTCAGCCGGCCCAGGAGGTGTTCGGCGCCTCCGTCGGCGTAGATGTCGGCGGTGTCCACGAGGGTGCCGCCGGCCTCCCAGAACGCCTTGAGCTGCTCGGCGGCTTCCTGCTCGTCCGTGTCGCGGGCCCAGTTCAGGGTGCCGAGCCCGAGTCGCGACACGCGAAGGCCCGTTCGGCCGAGGTGCCTTTGCTCCATGGGCCTGAGATTACTGGCCATGGCTCAGGATCAGGGGACCTGTGGACAACCCGCCGATGACGCCCGGCGGCGGTGCGCGCTACAGTCCCCGCAACAGCGACGTTACTGATCGGTAAGGGGAGCGGCATGAGGCTTGGCATCAACCTCGGCTACTGGGGCGCCGGGATGGACTCCGACAATCTCGCGGTGGCGCAGGAGGCCGACCGCCTCGGCTACTCCGTCTGCTGGGCCGCCGAGGCCTACGGCTCCGACGCCCCCACCGTGCTCTCCTGGGTCGCCGCCCAGACCGAGCGGATCGACATCGGCTCGGCGATCTTCCAGATCCCGGCGCGCACGCCCGCGATGACCGCCATGACGGCCGCCACCCTGGACTCGCTCTCCGGCGGCCGGTTCCGGCTCGGCCTCGGTGTCTCGGGCCCGCAGGTCTCCGAGGGCTGGTACGGCGTGAAGTTCGACAAGCCGCTGGCGCGCACCCGCGAGTACGTCGACATCGTCCGCAAGGCCATGTCGCGCGAGCGGCTCTCCTACGAGGGCGAGCACTGGACGCTGCCGCTGCCCGGCGGCCCCGGCAAGCCGCTCAAGCTCACGGTGCACCCGCAGCGCGAGCACATCCCGCTCTACATCGCCGCGATCGGCCCGAAGAACCTGGCACAGACCGGTGAGATCGCCGACGGCGCGCTGCTGATCTTCCCGTCCGCCGAGCACCTGGAGGAGACCGCGATCGCCCCCCTCCGGGCCGGCCGCGAGAAGGCGGGCAGGACGCTGGAGGGCTTCGACGTCTGCCCGACGCTCCCCCTGGCCGTGGGCGCGGACGGCGACGTCGGCGCGCTGGCCGACATGTTCCGCCCGTACACCGCCCTGTACGTCGGCGGCATGGGCAGCCGCCGGCAGAACTTCTACAACAAGCTCGCCCAGCGCATGGGCTACGAGAAGGAAGCCGCCGAGATCCAGGACAAGTACCTGTCCGGCGACAAGGAGGGCGCCGCCGCCGCGATCCCGGAGCGGCTGATCGACCAGACCACGCTGCTCGGCTCCGTCGAGCGGATCGCCGACCGCATGCAGGCCTACGCGGCGGCCGGCGTGACCACCCTGACGCTGGCCCCGGCCGGCTTCAGCCTGGAGGACCGGCTGGCCTCGCTGCGGGCCGGGACCGAGGCCCTGGAGCGCGCCGGCCTCGCGTAAGGCGCCCGGCACGCGGCGGGCCCGGCGCCAGGAGCGCCGGGCCCGCGAACCCCGCGGCCGTGGTGGGGGCTCGGGGGATCTTCCCCGCCACGGCCGTCGTGCTGCACAACGCGGCGACCGGCACGCTGGTTACGCCCCCGCCGCCGGGCGGGCGTCATCCGAACGGGTCAACGGGCGACCGTTCGGGTTGCCGCGCCCGGAACACCCGACTTGACTGTTTCTTTATGGGTGTGTCCATGCGGAGGTGGCGCTGATGTTCTCGGCCCGAAGCCTGTTCCAGGAGATCGTCGACAACGACGACACCTACCGGCTCTTCTGTTCCATAGCGGCGAGCGGTGAGGCCCAGGGAGGCTGGGAGAACGGCCGGATCGCCGCACTGCTGCCCGCGTCGATGCGCGAGCTGGCACCCAAGGTCACCCGGCACGGCGCCGACGAGGACAAGCACGGCCGGATCTTCCTGGCCCTGCTGCACAAGCGCGGCCTGACCCCCACCGAGGTCCCCGAGGAGACCGACTACACGATGCTGCTGGAGCGGCGGGGCATCGGCCTGGCGCACGACAAGCTGCGCCGCGACGAGCCGCTCGGCGACTTCGACGTCATCACCTACCTCTCGCACAGCCGGGTCACCGAGCAGCGCGCCGCCGACCAGATGGAGATGCTCACCCGGTACTTCGGCGACCACCCCGAGGTGGGCAAGGCGATCCGGATGATCTCCCACGACGAGGACAACCACCTCGCCTACTGCCACGAGGAGCTGCTCCGGCTGGCGCGCGCCGGGCACGGCCGGACCATCCAGCGGACCCTGCACGAATGCGCCCGTGCCGAGATCCTGGTCTACCGGGACGTCAGCCTGGCCGTGATGGAGCACATGGGCCGCCTCCTGGGCTGGCCGAAGACGAAGTCCACCGCGCTCGCGGCCGGCATCCAGGCGCTGTACGGCTATGAGCGGCTGGGCGGCTGGCGGCGGATGGTCACCCTGCAGATGCCCGAGCGGCGCGACGCGCTGGGCGGACCGGCCGGCTCCGCACCCGAGTTCGCCTAGCCCGGCGCGGCCGCCGCGACGGCGGGCCTCACAGCCAGCCGCGGCGCTTGAACAGCCGGTAGAGCGACACCTCGATGAGGGCCATCAGCGTGAGGACCGCCGGATAGCCCAGATGCCAGCGCAGCTCCGGCATGTCCTCGAAGTTCATGCCGTAGATCCCGGCGATCAGAGTGGGCACGGCCGCCAGCGCCGCCCAGGCCGAGATCTTGCGCATGTCGTCGTTCTGCCGTACGCCCATCTGCGCCAGATGGGCGGCGAGGATGTCCGAGAGCAGCCGGTCCAGGGCCTCCACCGACTCGTTGGCGCGGGTGAGGTGGTCGTCGACGTCGCGGAAGAACGGCCGGGCGTGGTCGTGCACGAACGGCACCCCGGGGCTCTGCAGGCGGGCCATCGGTTCCGCCAACGGGCCGGTCGCCCGCCGGAATTCGAGGACCTCGCGCTTGAAGGCGTAGATCTGGGCGGCGGTGTTGCGGGTGTCCCGGCCGCGCACCGGAGCGAACACCTCCGCCTCCAACTCCTCCATGTCCAGCTGCAGTTCGGCGGCGACCTCGATGTAGTGGTCGACCACCGCGTCGCTGACCGCGTACAGCACCGCCCCGGGGCCGTGCCGCAGGATCTCCGGGTGGTCCTCCAGCCTGCGCCGCACCGCCGTCAGGGGGCTGGCCCGGCCGTGCCGGACGGTGACGACGAACGAGTCGCCCACGAAGACCATCAGCTCCGAAGAGGTCACCGTGTCGGCCTCGACGTCGTAGGTGATGGGCTTGAGCACCACGAACAGCGAGTCGTCGTAGACCTCCAGCTTCGGCCGCTGATGCGCGTGCAGCGCGTCCTCGACCGCCAGCGGGTGCAGCGCGAACTCGGAGCTGACGAGGGCGAACTCCTCCTCGGTGGGCTCGTACATCCCCAGCCACAGGAAGGAGCGGCCCTCGGCCCGCGCCGACGCCAGGGCACCGGAGAAGTCGGCCGCGCAGTCGGTGCGGCGGCCCTCCCGGTAGATGGCGCAGTCCACGATCACACCTGGCATTCTCGCGTGTACCGCGGCTGCCTGCCAGAAAGGCGCTGCCGGAACGTAGGCTGGCGGTCATGCCCACGCTGATCCTGGTCCGGCACGGCCGCTCCACCGCCAACACCGCCGGAGTGCTCGCCGGACGCTCGCCCGGTGTCGCCCTCGACGAGCACGGCGCCGCCCAGTCCGCCGCGCTGCCCGCCCGCCTGGCGCAGGTGCCGCTGACCGCCGTCGTCTCCAGCCCGCTGCAGCGCTGCCGGGAGACCGTGGCGCCGCTGCTGGACGCCCGGCCCTGGCTCACGCTGCACATCGAGGACCGGATCAGCGAATGCGACTACGGCGACTGGTCGGGTCGCAAACTCGCCGAGCTCGGTGACGAGCCGCTGATGGAGGTCGTCCAGCAGCACCCCTCCGCGGCCGCCTTCCCCGGCGGCGAGTCGATGCGGGCCATGCAGGCCCGCGCCGTGGACGCGGTGCGCGACTGGAACGCCCGCATCGAGGAGGCCCACGGCCCCGAGGCGACCTATGCCATGTGCTCGCACGGCGACATCATCAAGGCCCTGGTCGCCGACGCGCTGGGCCTGCACCTCGACCTCTTCCAGCGGGTCTCGGTCGAGCCCAGCTCGGTCACCGTGATCCGCTACACCCGGCTGCGCCCCTACCTGGTGCGCCTCGGCGACACCGGCGACTTCGGATCGCTCGCCCCTCGGGAGGACGGCGCCACCGCGGCCGACCGGGACGGGGCCGTCGGCGGTGGCGCGGGCGCAGCGTGATCAGTCGGCGCAGTAGGGTGGTGCGACGGCGCTGCCCGCCACGCCCCTGCGGTCCGCAGGACGTGCAGCGACCGCAGTGACCCCGCAGTCGAGCAATCGGAGCAGGACGTTGTCCCGTCAGGTGTTCTTCTACGACTCGCCGGACCGCTTCGTGGCCGGCACGGTCGGGCTGCCTGGCCGCCGTAGCTTCTACCTCCAGGCCACCGCGGCCGGCCGCACCACCAGCGTCGCCCTGGAGAAGACACAGGTCGCAGCGCTCGCCGAGCGGATCGACGAGCTGCTGGACGAGGTCGTGCGGCGCAGCGGCGGCAACGCCCCGGTTCCCGCCGTCTCGCCCACCGAGCTGACCGACACCGCCCCGCTGGAGTCGCCCGTCGAGGAGGAGTTCCGGGTCGGGACGATGGCGCTGGCCTGGGACGGCGAGGACGAGCGGATGATCGTCGAGGCGCAGGCCCTGGTCGAGCTGGACGCCGACAGCGAGGAGGACCTCGCCGACGCCGAGGAGCGACTGCTCCAGGACGACGAGAACGGCCCGCCGATGTTGCGGGTGCGCCTCACCGGAACCATGGCCAGGGCGTTCGCCAAGCGGGCGCTGGAAGTCGTCAACGCCGGCCGCCCGCCGTGCCCGCTGTGCAGCCTGCCGCTCGACCCGGAGGGACACGTATGTCCGCGCCAGAACGGATACCGACGGGACGCCTGAGCGGCGTGGCGCCCACCGTGGAGGGGGCCGGGCCGCCGCAGGGCCCCGCGGGTCCGACGGACGCGGCGACGGCGGCGCGGGCGCTGCTCCTCGAAGGGGAGCTGACCGTGCGCGGCCGTATCCAGGAGGCGTCCAACGCCGTGCTCTACTGCACGGTCGCGCACGACAGCCGCAGCGCCGCCTGCGTCTACAAGCCGGTCGCCGGCGAGCGGCCGCTGTGGGACTTCCCCGACGGCACCCTCGCCCAGCGCGAGGTCGCGGCCTATGAGGTCTCCCGTGCCTGCGGCTGGGACCTGATCCCGCCGACCGTGCTGCGCGACGGCCCGTACGGCACGGGCATGGTCCAGGAGTGGATCGATCCGCCGGAGAGCAGTGACGAGGTGCCCGAGCTGCTGGCGCTGGTGGAGGGCGAGGAGCCGGGCCCCGGCTGGAAGGCCGTCGGCTTCGCCCAGCTCGGTGAGGGCCGCACCGCGCTGCTGGTGCACGCCGACCATCCGCGGCTGCGGCGGCTCGCGGTGCTCGACGCGGTGATCAACAACGGCGACCGCAAGGGCGGCCATCTGCTGCCCGGCGCCGACGGACGGTTCTTCGCCATCGACCACGGTGTGACGTTCAACGCCGAGGACAAGCTGCGCACGCTGCTGTGGGGCTGGGCGGGGGAGCCGCTGACCGACGAGGCCCTGGAGGTCCTCCGCGGGCTTCACACGGCCCTGGAGGAGGCGGCGCCGCTCGCCGCCCGACTGGCCGAACTGATCACGGATGCCGAGATCGAGGCGCTGCGGGCGCGGGTGGCCGGGCTGCTGAGCAGCGGCCGGCACCCCGAACCGAGCGGCGAGTGGCCCGCCATCCCCTGGCCGCCGGTCTGATCGGCCGCGGCGCGCGCCTTGCATGCCGCGCCGTCAAAAGCAAGAGGGCCTTTCCGGCCAAGACCCCGGTCCGGTTCGTATGCGGAACATCCGTCCGGTTACGCTCAAGGCATGCATGCATGGCCCGCTTCTGAGGTCCCCGCCCTGCCTGGTCAGGGCCGCGACCTGAGGATCCACGACTCCGCGACCGGCGGCCGGGTGACCCTCGACCCCGGTCCCGTCGCCCGTATCTATGTCTGCGGCATCACGCCGTACGACGCCACCCACATGGGGCACGCGGCGACCTACAACGCGTTCGACCTGGTTCAGCGCGTGTGGCTCGACACGAAGCGCCAAGTGCACTACGTGCAGAACGTCACCGACGTCGACGACCCGCTGCTGGAGCGGGCCGAGAAGACCGGCGACGACTGGACCGCGCTCGCCGAGCGCGAGACCGCCCTGTTCCGCGAGGACATGACGGCCCTGCGGATGCTGCCGCCGCGCCACTACATAGGGGCCGTCGAGGCGATACCCGGCATCGTCCCGCTGGTGGAGCGGCTGCGCGACGCCGGCGCCGCCTACGAGCTGGACGGCGACATCTACTTCTCCGTCGCCTCCGACCCGCACTTCGGCGAGGTCTCCGGACTGGACGCCGAGGCGATGCGGCTGCTGTCCGCCGAGCGCGGTGGCGACCCGGAGCGGGAGGGCAAGAAGAACCCGCTCGACCCGATGCTGTGGATGGCCGCCCGCGACGGCGAGCCGAGCTGGGACGGCGGCTCGCTGGGCCGCGGCCGGCCCGGCTGGCACATCGAGTGCGTCGCCATCGCCCTGGACCACCTCGGCATGGGCTTCGACGTGCAGGGCGGCGGGTCCGACCTCGCCTTCCCGCACCACGAGATGGGCGCCTCGCACGCCCAGGCGCTCACCGGCGAGCACCCGTTCGCCAAGGCGTATGTGCACGCCGGGATGGTGGCCCTGAACGGCGAGAAGATGTCCAAGTCCAAGGGCAATCTGGTCTTCGTCTCCAAGGTGCGCCGCGACGGCACCGACCCGGCCGCGATCCGCCTGGCGCTGCTCGCCCACCACTACCGCGCCGACTGGGAGTGGACCGACGCCGTGCTGGAGGAGGCGGCGGACCGGCTGGCGCGCTGGCGCGCCGCGGTCTCCCGCCCTGACGGACCGTCCGCCGACGCCCTCCTGGAGGAGATCCGCACGGCGCTCGCCGACGACCTGGACTCCCCGGCCGCCCTCGCCGCCGTGGACCGCTGGGCCGCCGCCCAGCAGGCCGACGGCGGCACCGACGAGGGCGCACCCGGCCTCGTCTCGCGTGCGGTCGACGCGCTCCTCGGCGTGGCACTGTGACGGCCACTCGCTGACTTCCGTCCTCAGGGGCGCTTTTGCCGGCCGGCGAAAACGCACCCTTCCCCGTGGCGCACGGCGTGGGACGACAGAGGCAGGGACGAGGGGTTAGCAGCCACCCTTCCCCGACCCATCCCCCCGTTTTCC
>NZ_JBVIRA010000014.1:0-25773 GCF_055576575.1 Streptomyces sp. NPDC033270 | reverse complement strand
CCGTCACCCCCCTCCCCCCCACCACCCCCCTTTCCACGTCTCACACCACCCCCCCGCCCCTCCCCCCCCTATCCCCCCCCCCCCCCCCCCCACACCCCCCCCCTTTCCCGTGGCCGCACGGCGCGGGACGCCGGGGCCGGGGCCGCGGTGTCAGCGGCCGCCGTCCTCCGGCCCGTCCTCCGGCTTCCCGCCGTCGGCGGAGTCCGCGTCGGTGGTGGGGCCCGGCGCGCCCGGGGACCCCTTGTCGCCGCCCGTGTCCTTCGGCTCCCGCGGCTCCTTGGACACCGGCCGCGGCGGCCGGGTGCGTCCGCTGGTGGTGTCGCGGAGGTAGGAGCTGTCGCGGCTGTCGCCGAGCCCGCCCTCGGACGCCACGCCGGGGCCGGCCTGCGGGTCGCGGCGGCGCAGATAGCGCTCGAACTCGCGGGCGATGGCCTCGCCGGACGCCTCCGGCAGATCCGCCGTGTCCCGGGCCTCCTCCAGCGACTGGACGTACTCGGCGACCTCGCTGTCCTCGGCCGCCAGTTGGTCCACGCCCAACTGCCAGGCGCGCGCGTCCTCGCTCAGCTCGCCGAGCGGGATGCTGATGTCCAGCAGATCCTCCAGGCGGTTGAGCAGGGCGAGGCTGGCCTTGGGGTTGGGCGGCTGGGAGACGTAGTGCGGCACCGCGGCCCACAGGCTCACCGCGGGGACGCCCGCGTGGGTGCACGCCTCCTGGAGGATGCCGACGATGCCCGTCGGGCCTTCGTAGCGCGACTCCTCCAGGTCCAGCCGGCGCGCGAGGTCCGCGTCGGAGGTGACCCCGCTGACCGGCACCGGGCGGGTGTGCGGGGTGTCGCCGAGCAGTGAGCCCAGCACCACCAGCATCTCCACGCCCAACTCATGGGCGAAACCGAGGATTTCGTTGCAGAACGAGCGCCAGCGCATGCTGGGCTCGATCCCGCGGACCAGGACCAGATCGCGCGCCCGCCCCTTGCCGTTCGCATCGCCGACGCGGACGACGGAGAGCCGGGTCGTCGGCCAGGTGATCTTGCGTACCCCGCCGTCCAGGAAGACGGTGGGGCGGTTCACCTGGAAGTCGTAGTAGTCCTCGGCGTCCAGTGCGGCGAAGACCTCGCCCTTCCACTCCCGGTCCAGATGTGCGACCGCGGCGGAGGCGGCGTCGCCGGCGTCGTTCCAGCCTTCGAACGCGGCCACCATGACCGGGTCGATCAGCTCGGGCACCCCCTCGAGCTCGATCACCCAGCGCCTCCTTCCGACCGGTTGGGCCGTGTGGGGGCGGCCGCCGGCAGCAGTTCCATTGCGTGCGTCACCAAGACTACGGCGTGTGTGGTGCCCCTCCGCAGCCCCTCTGCAAGAACCGGTGCTGATTCATCCGACCTGTCACCAGTGTCGTTCGCTCAACTTCCGTACGGGGTCTGGACGCAGTCTCGCGGGCGGGTCTATACATCGGATGACCGAGAAAGGTCCGATGTTCTTCTGCAACATCTCAGGGGGCATGCGCATGGCCGTGACCGACACCGTCACCGAGCTGGAGGTCCATGACGTCCGCTTCCCCACCTCGGAGCGGCTCGACGGCTCGGACGCCATGAACCCGGACCCCGACTACTCCGCCGCCTACGTGGTCCTGCACACCGACGGCGGGCCACCGGGACACGGCCTCTGCTTCACCATCGGCCGCGGCAACGATGTCATGGCCGCCGCGATCCGGTCGCTGGCGCCGTACGTCGTCGGCCGCCCCGTCCCCGCCACCCCCGCCGGCCTCGCCGCCCTGCACCACGACCTCACCCACGACTCGCAGCTGCGCTGGCTCGGCCCCGACAAGGGCGTGACGCAGATGGCGGCCGGCGCCGTGGTCAACGCCGCCTGGGACCTGGCCGCCGGCCGGGCGGGCCTGCCGGTGTGGGAGTACCTCGCCGGACTGACCCCCGAAGAGCTGGTCGCGCTCGTCGACTTCCGCTACCTCTCCGACGCCCTGACGCCCGACGAGGCACTGGCCCTCCTGCGCGCCGCCGAACCCGGCCGCGCCGAGCGCGCCGCCCGCCTCAAGGCCGAGGGCTACCCCGCGTACACCACCTCGCCCGGCTGGCTCGGCTACGACGACACCAAGCTGGTACGGCTCGCCAAGGAGGCGGTGGCCGACGGCTTCGGCCAGATCAAGCTGAAGGTCGGCGCCGACCTCGACGACGACAAGCGGCGGATGCGGCTGGCCAGGGACGCCGTCGGCCCCGGCGTACGGATCGCGGTCGACGCCAACCAGCGCTGGGACGTGGCCGAGGCGGTCCGCTGGATGACCGCCCTCGCGCCGTACACCCCGCACTGGATCGAGGAGCCGACCAGCCCGGACGACGTGCTGGGGCACGCCGCAGTGCGCTCCGGGCAGCCCGTGAAGGTCGCCACCGGTGAACACGTCGCCAACCGGGTGGTCTTCAAGCAGCTGCTGCAGGCCGGCGCCGTGGACTTCGTCCAGATCGACGCGGCGCGGGTGTCGGGGGTCAACGAGAACCTCGCGATCCTGCTGCTGGCCGCGAAGTACGGCGTGCCGGTCTGCCCGCACGCGGGCGGGGTGGGCCTGTGCGAGCTGGTGCAGCATCTGGCGATGTTCGACTACGTGGCGGTCTCGGGGAGTTGGGAGGACCGGGTCATCGAGTACGTCGACCATCTGCACGACCACTTCACCGACCCGGTCGTCCTCGACCGCGGCCGCTACCGCGCCCCGACCGCGCCCGGCTTCTCGGCCCGGATGAAGCCCGGCTCGATCGCCGCCCACCGCTTCCCCGACGGGCCCGTATGGCGCGCCCGCCGGCACGGCCGCGGCCAGCACGGACCGCATCCGCACCACGGCGAGCAGGAGGTCTCCGTATGAGCGAGCACAGCGAACTGTGCCCCGCCACCGGCGCCGCAGCGCGCACCGGCTCCCCGCCGGCCGACTTCGCGGGCATGGCCGCCCTCGTCACCGGCGGCGGCTCCGGCATCGGGGCGGCGACCGCCGCCCTGCTGCTGGCGCGCGGCGCCAGGGTCGCGGTGCTGGACCTGGACCCGGCCGGGGCGCCCGCCGGGACGGTCCCCGTCACGGCCGACGTCACCTCCGACGCCGCCGTACGGGCCGCCGTCGAGGAAGCCGTGGGGCGGCTGGGCGCCCTGGACACCCTGGTCGGCAACGCGGGCATCGGCGCCGTCGGCACCGTCGAGGACAACGACGACGCGCAGTGGAGCCGGGTCCTGGACGTGAACGTACTGGGCCTGGTGCGCACCGCGCGGGCCGCGCTGCCGTATCTGCGCCGCAGCGCCGCCGCGGTCCCCGGCCGGGCCTCCATCACCCACACCTGCTCCATCGCCGCCACCGCGGGCCTGCCCCAACGCGCCCTGTACAGCGCCAGCAAGGGCGCGGTGCTGTCGCTGACCCTCGCGATGGCCGCCGACCACGTCCGCGAGGGCATCCGCGTCAACTGCGTCAACCCGGGCACCGCCGACACCCCGTGGGTCGGCCGGCTGCTGGACCGGGCCGACGACCCGGCCGCCGAACGCGCCGCCCTCCACGCCCGCCAGCCCATGGGCCGCATGGTCACCGCCGGCGAAGTCGCCGCCGCCATCGCCTTCTTGGCCTCCCCGGCCGCCTCCGGCATCACCGGGACCGCCCTCGCCGTGGACGGGGGGATGCAGGGGCTGCGGCTGCGGCCCGCCACCTGACACCGGCTCGTCGACCCGCACCCCGGGTGGGGGCATTCCGCACACCGCGACCGAGGGACCACCATGAGACTGCGTACGACCGGCGCGGCGGCCTGTGCCGCGCTGCTCGCCACCGCCGCGCTCGCCGGCTGCAACCGCGGCGGCGACACCGCGGGCGGCCGGATCGGCATCGACCTGCCCCGCACGGACACCGACTTCTGGAACTCCTACCAGCAGTACCTCGAAAGGGACCTGGACCACGGCGGCCCGGCCGCGCTGCCGCTGTCCAACTCGCAGAACGACATCGCCAAGGTCGTCTCCAACGTCCAGGCGCTGACCGACCAGGGCGCCAGGGCGATCGTGATGGCCCCGCAGGACACCGGCGCCATCGCCGCCGAACTGCGGCGCCTGGAGGAGAAGAAGATCCCCGTGGTGAGCGTGGACACCCGACCCGACGAGGGCAGGGTCTACATGGTCGTCCGCGCCGACAACCGCGCCTACGGGGAGAAGTCCTGCGCGTACCTCGGCAGGCGGCTCGGCGGCCGGGGCCGGGTCGCCGAACTCCAGGGCGACCTCAGCTCCATCAACGGGCGGGACCGCTCCGCGGCCTTCGCGTCCTGCATGAAGCGGAGGTTCCCGAAGATCATCGTGCATGAGCTGGCCACCGACTGGAAGGGCGAGGTCGCCTCCGCCAAGCTGCAGAGCCTGCTCGCCCAGCACCCCGACATCGACGGCATCTACCTGCAGGCCGGCGGCGCCTTCCTGCGGCCGACCCTCGCCCTCCTGGAGCAGAAGAAGCTCCTGAAGCCGGCCGGCACCGCCGGGCACCTCACCATCGTCTCCAACGACGGCATACCGGACGAGCTGGACGCGATCCGCGCCGGCACGATCGACGCCACCCTCTCCCAGCCCGCCGACCTCTACGCCAAGTACGCGCTGTACTACGCCAAGGCGGGGCTGCGCGGAAAGACCTTCACGCCCGGACCGACCGGCCACGGCTCCACCATCGTGAAGATCGACAACGGCCTGGAGGACCAGCTGCCGGCACCCCTGGTCACCAAGGACAACGTCGACGACGAGAAGCTGTGGGCCAACCAGCTGGAGAAGAACACGTAGTGGCCGCCGCGACCCACGACCGGACGGCCGCCGTACACGCCGAGCACATCGTCAAGCGCTACGGTCCCACCGTCGCCCTCGACGGCGCCCACCTGACCGTACGGCCCGGCGAGGCGCACGCCCTCGTCGGCCGCAACGGCGCCGGCAAGTCCACCCTGGTGTCCGTGCTGACCGGCATGCAGCGCCCGGACGCCGGCCACGTCACCTTCGGTGGGGAGCCGGCGCCCGGCCGGGGCGACACCGCCGCCTGGCAGCGCAAGGTCGCCTGCGTCTACCAGAAGTCGATGACCGTGCCGGACCTGACCGTCGCGGAGAACCTCTACCTGGGCCGCTACCAGGGCGAGCGGGTCATCCGCTGGCGGGCGCTGCGCGAGCGGGCCGGCCGGCTGCTCGCCGAATACGGCGTCGAGGCCGACCCGGCCGCCCGGATCCGCGCACTCGGCGTCGAGCAGCGGCAGTTCGTGGAGATCGCCCGCGCGCTGTCCTTCGGCGCCCGGCTGATCGTCCTGGACGAACCCACCGCCCGCCTCGACGCCGGCGGCATCGACCGCCTCTTCGGCAAGCTGCGCTCCCTGCGCGCCCAGGGGGTGGCCTTCGTGTTCATCTCGCACCATCTGCAGGAGGTCTACGAGCTGTGCGACACCGTCACCGTCCTCCGTGACGCCCGGCATGTGCTGACCGCGCCCGTCCGGCACCTGGCGAAGGACGAGTTGGTGGCCGCGATGACGGGGGAGGCCGCGGGCGCGAGGCACCGGCCGCGGACGACCGGGCGCCGTGCCGGGGAACCGGTGCTGCGCACCGAAGGACTCGCGGTGGACGGGCACTTCGCGCCGCTGGACCTGACCGTACGGGCCGGTGAGGTGGTCGGGCTCGCGGGCGCCGCGGCCAGCGGGAACACCGCGATCGGCGAGACCCTGGCCGGGCTGCGCGCCCCGGACGCGGGCCGGATCGCGGTGCGCGGACGCCCGGTGCGTACCGGCAGCGTGCCGCACGCCCTCGACGCGGGCATCGGCTACGTCCCCGAGGACCGGCACCGCGAGGGGCTCGTCCCAGGGCGCAGCGTCGCCGAGAACGCCACCCTGACCGTCGCCGGCCGGCTGGGGCCGATGGGGACCGTACTGCCCTCCAGGACCCGCGAGTTCGCCCGCCGGATGATCGCCTCGCTGGACATCAGGACGACCGGACCCGGCCAGGTGGTGTCCGGGCTCTCCGGCGGCAATCAGCAGAAGGTCGTGATCGCCCGTGCGCTGGCCCGCGACCCGGCGGTGCTGGTCGCCGTCCGGCCCACCAACGGAGTGGACGTCAGGTCCAAGGACGCGCTGCTGGGCGTCGTACGTCAGGTCGCGGACGGCGGCAGCGGTGTCGTGCTGGTCTCCGACGAGCTGGATGATCTGCGGGTCTGCGACCGGGTGCTGGCCGTCTTCCACGGCCGGGTGACCGCCGAGTTCGGCCGCGGCTGGCACGACCGTGAACTGGTCGCCGCCATGGAGGGCGTGGGCGGCGAAGGCGGCCGGCGGACCACCGGGGACGGCGCCCAGGAGACCACCCAGGACACGGAAGGGACCGCACCATGACCGAGACCGTCTCGCCACCGGCCGGCGACGTGGCGGGCACCCCGCCGGTGCGCCGCCGGCCCCGGATCGATCCGGCCCGCTGGCGGGACTTCTCCCTGGTGCCGGTGATCCTCGTGCTGGGCGTCATCGGCTTCGTCGTCTCGCCGGCGTTCCTGACCCGGGACAACCTCGTCGGCGTCGTCCAGCAGTCCACGGAGCTGGGCCTGCTGGTGCTCGGCGAGGCGCTGGTCCTGATCAGCGGGCGGATGGACCTGTCGCTGGAGTCCACCATCGGCCTGGCGCCGGTGCTCGCGCTGTGGCTGGTGATGCCCGCGCACGGCGCCCGGTTCGCCGGGCTGGAGCTGCTCCCCGCCTGGACGGCGATCCCGCTGTGCCTGGCCGTGGGCGCGGCGGTCGGCGCCGCCAACGGCTTCCTCGTCCTCACCCTCCGGGTCAACGGATTCATCGCCACCCTCGGCATGCTCACCATGCTGCGCGGCCTGCAAGTGGGCATCTCCGAGGGCCGGTCCATCGGCGACGTCCCGGAGTCCTTCGCCTATCTGGGCAAGGCCGACTGGCTGGGTGTGCCGGCCGCCGTCTGGATCTGCCTCGCCCTCTTCGCGCTCGGCGGCGCGGCCCTGGGCTACCTCCGGCACGGCCGGGCGCTGTACGCGATCGGCGGCAACCCGGAGGCGGCCCGCGCGGCAGGCGTACGGGTGGACCGGATCACCTGGATCGTGCTGGCCGTCGGCGGGGTGCTCGCCGCCTTCGCGGGCATCCTCTACACCGGGCACTACGGCGCGGTCTCCGCGAGCCAGGGCAACGGCTGGATCTTCCAGGTGTTCGCCGCCGCGGTGATCGGCGGCATCAGCCTCAAGGGCGGCCGGGGCACCCTCTTCGGCGCGCTCACCGGTGTCCTGACCCTCCAGCTGGTCATCAACGTCATGACGCTGGGCGGCGTGCCCCCGCTGTGGACCCAGTTCCTCAACGGCATGATCATCATCGTCGCGCTGGTCATCTCCCGCTTCACCAGCGGCGAGAAGCAGGACTGAGGGGGACGCCGCCATGCGCCCTCCGCCGTACGGGCCCAGGGAGCTGGGGCGCTCCGGGGTCCGCGTCCCGCCCCTGGGCCTGGGCTGCGCACCGCTCGGCAACCTCTACCGCGCCCTTGAGGAGAAGCAGGCCCAGGGCGTCGTACGTACCGCTCTCGCCGCCGGCGCCCGCTACTTCGACACCGCACCCCACTACGGCCTCGGTCTGTCCGAGGAGCGGCTCGGCCGGGCGCTACGGGGCCACGACCGCGCCACCTACACCCTCTCCACCAAGGTCGGCCGCAGGCTGCGGCCGCTCGCGCCGGGCGAGCGGACGGCCGGTGAGGGCTTCGTGGACACCCCCGCCCGGGCCCGCGCATGGGACTTCACCCGGGACGGCATCCGGGCCACGCTGGAGGCCTCCCTGGAGCGCCTCGGCGTGGACGCCGTCGACATCGTCTATCTGCACGATGTCGAGGACCATCTGCGCGAGGTGTACGAGACTGGCTTCCCGGCCCTGGCCGCACTGCGCGCGCAGGGGATCGTGCGCGCCATCGGGTTCGGCATGAACCACAGCGGGGTGCTGGCCCGCCTGGTCGCCGACCTCGACGTGGACGTGGTGCTCTGCGCCGGCCGCTGGACGCTGCTGGAGCGCACCGCCCTCGACGATCTGCTGCCGGTGTGCGCACGGCGCGGCACCTCGGTGGTCGTCGGCGGGGTCTACAACTCCGGCCTGCTCGCCGACCCGTCACCCGGCGCGCCGTACGACTACGCCCCCGCGCCTGCCGGGTTGCTCGTCCGGGCACGTCGACTCGCCGCGGTCTGCGACCGGTTCGAGGTGCCGCTGAAGGCCGCCGCGCTCCGCTTCCCCTTCGGGCACCGGGCCGTGGCCGCGGCCGTCGTCGGCGCCGCCACACCCCGGGAGATGGCCGAGAACGCCGCCCTGTTCACCCGGGACATCCCCGACGAGCTGTGGCATACGCTCGTCGCCCGCGGCCTGCTCGACCCCGATCTGCCGCTGCCCCTGAACGAGTGACGCCGACCCGGGAGCGCGCCCCTGATGCGTATCGACGCCCATCACCACCTGTGGGACCTGACCCGGCGCGAGCAGCCGTGGATGGACGGGCCCTGGGCCGACCCGATCCGCCGCAGCTACGCACTGGGCGACCTCACCCCGCATCTGACCGAGCACGGCGTCGGCGGCACCATCCTGGTCCAGTCGTCGTCCTGCTACGAGGAGACCGCCGAACTGCTCGCCGTCGGGGCGGACCAGGGGCCGGTGGCGGGCGTCGTCGGCTGGGCCGATCTGACCGATCCGGCGCTCGGCGAGGTCCTCGCCGAGCCGCCCGCCGGTCTGGTCGGCATCCGCCACCAGGTCCAGGACGAACCGGACCCCGACTGGCTCATCCGCCCCGACGTGCTGCGCGGCCTGGGCGTGCTGGCCGACGCCGGACTCGTCTACGACCTGCTGGTCACCCCGCGCGAGATGCCGGCCGCGCACACCGCCGTACGCGCGCTGCCGCAGCTGTCCTTCGTCCTGGACCATGCCGCGAAACCGGCGGTGGCGCGGGGGGAGTGGCAGCCGTGGGCGGCCGCGATCACCGCGCTGGCCGGGCTGCCGAACGTCAGCTGCAAACTGTCCGGGCTGGTCACCGAGGCCGACTGGGACGCCTGGCGACCGCAGCAGATCCTGCCCTACGCCCGGCATGTGCTGGAGGCGTTCGGCCCCGACCGGGTGATGTTCGGCTCCGACTGGCCGGTGTGCACCCTGGCCGCCGGCTACGAGGACGTCGTCGCGCTCGCGGAGTCGGTCACCTGCCGGCTCGGCGCGGCGGAGCGCTCGGCCGTCTTCGGGGGGACGGCGGGGCGGGTGTACGGGGTCACGGTGGCATAGCCGCGGGGGAGGGACGGGCCCGCGGCCGGGGCGCGGGCGCCGGGCTCCACGGGCCGCCGGGTCGCCGTCCGGATTCCGCCAGCTTCGGATCCGGCCGGGCCGCAGGATCGAGTCGTACCGGAGAGCGCGGCGCCCCGAAGGATCTACGGGTCCACGGGCGCCGGGCGACTCCACCGACCGAGACGAGAGCGACGGGTGACGACGATGACGGCACAGGTGATGGCGCGGACGAAGACCGCGGCGGCGCAGGGCGGCAGCCGGCCGCTCACCGGCAAGGTGGCGCTGGTGACCGGCGGCAGCCGGGGGATCGGCGAGGCGATCGGGCTGCGGCTGGCCGCCGACGGAGCGGCCGTGGCCCTGACCTACCAGAGCCGGGCGGACCGGGCCGAGCAGGTCGTCAAGGAGATCGAGCGGTCCGGCGGGCGGGCCTGGGCGGTACGGGCCGACAGCGGTGACGCGGAGGAGGTGTGGGCCTCGGTGGCCGGCGCCGTCGAGCGGTTCGGGCGGCTGGACATCCTGGTGAACAACGCGGGGGTCGGTGTGCTCGGGCCGTTCGAGGGGATCTCGCTGGAGGACGTCGACCGGGTGCTGCGCACCAACGTCCGGGCGCCGTTCCTCGCGGCGCAGGCCGCGGCCGCGCATCTGGCCGAGGGCGGGCGGATCATCTCCATCGGCAGCTGCATGGCGGAGCGGGTCGCCTTTCCCGGCGGCACCCTCTACGCCACCAGCAAGGCCGCGCTCACCGGCCTGACCAAGACCCTGGCCAAGGAGCTCGGACCGCGGGGCATCACCGCGAACCTCGTCCACCCCGGCCCCATCGACACCGACATGAACCCGGCCGACGGCGACAGCGCGGAGCTGCAGGCCTCCCTGACCGCGCTGGGCGCGTACGGCCGGGCCGAGGACGTCGCGGCGACCGTGGCCCACCTGGCGGGCGACGGCGGGCGCTACATCACGGGTGCCTCGATCGCGGTGGACGGGGGATTCGCGGTCTGACGCGGCCGCGCGGGCCGGGGGCCCGGCTCACGTCACAGGGACGCCCGCAGCCACTGCTCCACGCTGGCGATGTGCACCGTGGCCCAGGCCCGCGCCGCCTCCGCGTCCCGGTCGCGCAGCGCGGCGAGGATCGCGCGGTGTTCGGTGAGGGTGCGGGCCACCGCGTCCTTCTGGGTCAGCCCGCGCCAGATCCTGGCGCGGGTGGTCGGCCCGGACAGCCCGTCCAGCAGCGAGCAGAGCACGGAGTTGCCGGACGCCGCGACGATCCCGCGGTGGAACTCCAGATCGCAGGCGACCAGGTCCTCCACCGAAGGGTCCGGCCCCAGCGCGTCCAACTGGGCCTGGAGCGCGTCCAGTTCCTCCGTCGCGATCCGGCCGGCCGCCATCGCCGTGGCGGCCGGCTCCAGGATCCGGCGGACGGCGAGGAACTCCAGCACCGTGTCGTCGCGGTGGAAGTCCACCACGAAACTCATCGCCTCCAGCAGGAGTTGCGGATCGAGGCTGGTGACGTAGGTGCCGTCGCCCTGGCGTACGTCCAGGATGCGGATGAGGGAGAGCGCGCGCACCGCCTCGCGCAGCGAGTTGCGGGACAGGCCCAGCTCGGCCGCCAGCTCGCTCTCCTTCGGCAGCCGGTCGCCGGGCCGCAGCGCGCCGGAGAGGATCATTCCCTTGATCTTCTCGATGGCCTCGTCGGTGACCGCCATGCCGACCTCCCCGTTCGTCTCCGCCCGGTCGTCCGCGCCGACGACCCCACAGCTGCCCGCTCAGATATGCCGCTCAGACATCCGATGTCTGGCCATTATGGCCTGCCGCGCCGTCCCCAGCCGCTCTCGTACGCCGCCCAGTCCTCCTCCGTGGCCGTGAAATCGACGTACAGCGCCGTACCGAACCGCCGGCGGCCCGGATCCTCGCGGCTCAGCCCCAGTCGTATGCCCCGCACGGCGGCCCGCACCGTTTCCGCCGACGCGTGATGGCCCATGTCGTCGGTGTGGAAGAACGGCAGCCCCATCAGCAGATCGGTGCGCGGCCCGGTCGCCTCCAGCGCCAGCCGGGTCTGCTGCGCCACATAGCCGCCGTACAGACCCTCGGTCGGCAGGGCGGTGTCGTACGACATCAGCGCGATCTGGTCGACGCGGCGCGCCACCTGGCCGAAGAACCGCTGGGATATCCACTTGGGGTGGCCGGTCACCGCCCCGGTGACCGTGTGCAGCCCCGGCAGCGGATCGATCTGATGGACCGCCACGGACAGGATCCCGCCCCGGTCGTGGACGGCGGGCCCGAGCCGGTCCAGCAGCCGCAGGTAGTCGGGGTTGTCGGAGTGCAGCGGCTCGACGTCCAGATGGACCCCGGCGAAGCCGTCCGACAGCACCTGGCGGGCGCTGGCCACGATCGCCGCGCGGGCCGAGGCGTCCGCCAGCCGCAGCCCGCCCCGCTTGCCCTTCTCGTACACCAGCCGGTCGCCCAGCCAGGCGTGCACCCGCACCGACGGCAGCTCGCGGTGCACCGCGGCGATCAGCCACCGCGCCCGCGGGTAGGCCCTGCGGGCCGGCGGCAGGGTGCCGTCGTGCTCCAACGGCCCGGCGTGCACGTACAGATCGCGGATTCCGGTGCCCTCGATCCGCCGCCGCAGCGCGGCCACATCGGAGGCGTCCCGCCGCCCGTCCACCCAGGCGTGCCCGAGCCAGAAGGCGTCCCGTCCCCGCGTCGTGGTCTCGGGGGCGGCCGCCCCCGCGTACTGGGCGCGCAGCGCCGTCACCGCCAGCGTCACCGGCAGCACGACCAGCACCGCGACCGCCCAGGCCGTCCACTTCCCCGCGCGCCGCCATCGTCGCCGAACCATCGCCCATCCCCCCGTTGATGTTTCCGGTGCACATCATGGCAGCAGCCACTGACAGTGACCGCGCGCCGGGGCCCCGCACCCGCCCCGGCCTGCGACGGCACGCGAAAACGACGGTGGGGCGGCCCTCATGGACCGCCCCACCGTCACCGAACGTACGACGCCCGGGAGGGACCTCGGCCGCCCGTCGGCCGCCGAGGTCCGCCCGCTGCCGGCGTCAGCCCGCCAGCATGTCCTTGACCTTGGCCCGGACGTCCTCCGTGTCCAGTCCGCGGATCATCAGGGTCGTACGGCGGCGCAGCACGTCGTCGACCGTCTCGGCCCACTCGTTGTCCCGGGCGTAGGCGACCTGCGCCCAGATCTCCGGCGCGTCCGGGTGGATGCGCTCGGCCAGTGCCGGGTTGTCGTTCGCCAGCCGGGCGATGTCGAAGGAGAGCGAACCGTAGTGGGTGGCCAGGTGCCGCGCGGTCTCCGGGGCCATCCGCGGACCCGGCGTGCCGCCGTCGACGAGCAGCCGGTGCGCGACCGCGTTGGGGTTGGCGATACCGGGCAGCGGGAGCTTCTTCGGCAGGTGCGCGATCGGCTCCATGTCGTCGGCCAGGGGGTGGCCGGGCAGCTCGGCGAGCTTGTTCATGACCGTACGGCCGATGTGCCGGAAGGTCGTCCACTTGCCGCCGGCGACCGACAGCATGCCGCCGCTGCCCTCGGTGACGACCGTCTCGCGCTTGGCCTTGGAGGTGTCGCCCGGGCCACCGGGCAGCACCCGCAGGCCCGCGAAGGAGTAGGTGATCAGGTCACGGGACAGCTGCTGGTCGCGGATGGAGAAGGCGGCCTCGTCCAGGATCTGGGCGGTGTCCTTCTCGTTGACCGCGACGTCCGCCGGGTCGCCCTCGTACTCCTCGTCCGTGGTGCCCAGCAGCAGCATGTCCTCCCAGGGGAGGGCGAAGGTGATGCGGTACTTGTCGATCGGGGTCGCCAGCGCCGCCTTCCAGGGAGCGGTGCGCTTGAGGACCAGGTGCGCGCCCTTCGACAGCCGGATGGAGGGGGCCGCGTTGGGGTCCTCCATCTTGCGCAGGTGGTCCACCCACGGGCCGGTGGCGTTGAGCACCAGGCGGGCGTTGACGCCGAACTCCTGGCCGTCCAGCCGGTCCTTGAGCTCCGCGCCGGTGACCCGGCCCTGGGTGAAGCGCAGACCGCTCACCTCGGCGTGGTTGAGGACCGTGGCGCCGGCCGCGACCGCCGCACGGACCGTCATCAGGGCCATCCGGGAGTCGTTCATCTGGTCGTCGCCGTACACGGCCACGGCCTTGAGGTTGTCCGTACGCAGCTCCGGAACGTCGCGCTGCGCCTTGGCCGGAGATATGACGTGGCCGACCCCGTCGCCGAACGCGGACAGCGCGGAGTAGGCGAAGACGCCCGCGCCGAGCTTGGCCGCGCCGTGCGGACCGCCCTTGTAGACGGGCAGGTAGAAGGTCAGGGGGTTGGCGAGGTGCGGTGCGACCTCACGGGAGACCGCACGCCGCTCGAAGTGGTTCTCCGCCACCAGCTTCACCGCGCCGGTCTGCAGGTAGCGCAGGCCGCCGTGCAGCAGCTTGGAGGAGGCGGAGGAGGTGGCGCCGGCGAAGTCGCCGGCGTCCACCAGGGCCACCCGCAGCCCGGCCTGTGCGGCGTGCCAGGCAGTGGAGATGCCCAGGATGCCGCCGCCGATCACCAGGAGGTCGTACGTCGCCTTGGACAGCTGCTCCCGGGTTTCGGCGCGGCTCGCGTGCGAACCGTGGGCCGGGTGCGTCCCCAGTGCCGGGACGCTCTGCAGGGTGCTCATGATGTGCTCCTCGTCAGCTCTCGTCGTCGTCGAGCCAGCCCATGGTCCGCTCGACCGCCTTGAGCCAGCTCTTGTATTCGCGGTCACGGGTGGCCGCTTCCATGCGGGGGGTCCATTCGGCGGCCCGGCGCCAGTTGGCGCGCAGCTCGTCGGTGCTGGACCAGAAGCCGACGGCCAGTCCGGCCGCGTAGGCAGCGCCGAGGCAGGTGGTCTCGGCGACCATCGGGCGCACCACAGGGGCGTCCAGGAAGTCCGAGATCGTCTGCATCAGCAGGTTGTTGGAGGTCATACCGCCGTCGACCTTGAGCGCGGTCAGGTCGACGCCGGAGTCCTTGGTCATGGCGTCGGTGATCTCGCGGGTCTGCCAGGCGGTGGCCTCGAGCACGGCACGCGCGATGTGCGCCTTGGTGACGTAGCGGGTCAGGCCCGCGATGACACCGCGGGCGTCCGAGCGCCAGTAGGGGGCGAACAGGCCGGAGAAGGCCGGGACGAAGTAGGCGCCGCCGTTGTCCTCGACCGTGCTGGCGAGGGTCTCGATCTCGGCCGCGCTGTTGATGAGCCCCATCTGGTCGCGCATCCACTGCACCAGCGAACCGGTGACGGCGATGGAGCCTTCCAGGGCGTAGACCGGCTGCTCGTCGCCGATGCGGTAACCGACGGTCGTCAGCAGCCCGTTGTAGGAGTTGACCGGCTCGTGCCCGGTGTTCATCAGCATGAAGGTGCCGGTGCCGTAGGTGGACTTGGCCTCGCCCTGGGCGAAGCAGGTCTGGCCGAAGAGCGCGGCCTGCTGGTCGCCGAGCGCGGAGGCCACCGGGACGCCGGCGAGCACACCGCCCGCGGAGTGGCCGTAGACCTCGGCCGAGGACCTGATCTCCGGCAGCAGGGCGGCCGGAATGTCCATCGACTGAAGGATCTTGTCGTCCCACGCCAGGGTGTGCAGGTTCATCAGCATGGTGCGCGAGGCGTTGGTGACGTCGGTGACGTGGTGGCCGCCGTTGACACCGCCGGTCAGGTTCCAGATGACCCAGGAGTCCATGGTGCCGAAGAGGATGTCGCCGGCTTCGGCGCGCTCGCGCAGGCCCTCGACGTTGTCGAGCAGCCAGCGGATCTTCGGGCCGGCGAAGTACGACGCCAGCGGCAGACCGGTCTCCCGGCGGAAGCGGTCCTGGCCGACGTTGCGGCCGAGTTCCTTGCAGAGCGCGTCGGTGCGGGTGTCCTGCCAGACGATGGCGTTGTGGACCGGCTCACCGGTGTTCTTGTCCCAAAGGACGGTGGTCTCGCGCTGGTTGGTGATGCCGATGGCCTTGACGTCGGCGGCGGTGATGCCCGCCTTCTCGACGGCGCTGTCGACGACCTGCTGGACGTTGGTCCAGATCTCCGCGGCGTCGTGCTCGACCCAGCCCGGCTTCGGGAAGATCTGCTCGTGCTCCTTCTGGTCGACCGAGACGATCCGGCCGTCCTTGTCGAAGACGATGCAGCGGCTGGACGTCGTGCCCTGGTCGATGGCCGCGATGAAGGGCCCATGGCCGTGGGAGGCGGTGGTGTGGGTGTCGCTCATGGTGTGCTCCAAGAAGTCTGTGCGGGCGGCGGGGCGGCGGGGCGGTCAGGCGGCTCAGGCGAACGCCAGCTGGTAGATGCCCCCGGCGATGGCCCCGCCGATCAGCGGGCCGACGACCGGAATCCAGGCGTAGCCCCAGTCTGAACCGCCCTTGTTCGGCAGCGGCAGAAGCGCGTGCACGATGCGCGGACCGAGGTCGCGGACCGGGTTGATGGCGTATCCGGTCGGGCCGCCCAGCGACAGACCGATGCCGACGACGACCAGCGCCACGATCAGCGTGCCGATCACGCCGACGCCCTTGCCGTTGTCGCTCAGGCCGAGCGTGAGGATCGAGAGCACCAGCACGACGGTGGCGATGATCTCGGTGGCCAGGTTCTGCGCGACATTGCGGATCTCGGGGCCGGTGGAGAAGATCCCGAGCACCGGGCCCGCCTTGGGAGCGGCCTTCGGGTCGACCAGGCCCTCCTCGCTGGAGTGGTCCGCCAGCACCTCGGGGTCGGTCAGATGCGCTCGGAACTGTCCGTAGTAGACGATCCACACCAGCACCGCGCCGATCATGGCGCCGAGCAGCTCGCCGGCCAGGTAGACCGGCACCTGGCTCCACTCGATGCCGCCCTTGATGGCGAGGCCGAGTGTGACGGCGGGGTTGAGGTGTGCGCCGGACTTCGCGGCGATGTAGGCACCCGTGAGGACGGCGAAGCCCCACCCGAAGGTGATGGCGACCCATCCGGCGTTGAACGCCTTGGAGCGCTTGAACGTAACGGCGGCGCAGACGCCGCCACCCATCAAAAGCAGAACAGCGGTACCGATGGTCTCGCTGATGAAGATGTCGGAGCTGGACACCCGCGACTCCTTTGTCCTTCGTCCAGGGGAAGGCGAACCCCGGGTCCCTCCGGTGGTCCGCACCCTCCGAGAGGGCGGTGGTCGGTCCCGCGGCAATGCTCACCATAGCGAATATTGTCGTTAGGTGTTCGACAATGCCGACCGACGAACGGCAGTTTTGTTCACCGTAAGAACCCCGTCAAGGGTTCGTTGGCCAAAAACTTAGGTGAACTTAACGGGTAAAACCGGTCAGAATCGCCCTGCACCAAGATCACGGGACACCGCGCGTGCGCAATCCCTCACAGCAGCGACGATTTCCGGCCGCAGTTCGCCGTCGCGGCACAGTCGCTCCACCGCGCCCGTGACGCCCACCGCGCCCACCGGCATCCGCCGCCGGTCGTGGATCGGCGCGGCCACCGAGGCCACCCCCTCCCAGGTCTCCTCCACGTCCGCCGCCCAGCCGCGCGCCCGGGTCAGATCGAGCAGGCCCTCGAAGTCCCCCAGCCCGGTCACCGTGCGCGGCGTGAACGCCTTCCGGTCCGCCTCGACCACCTCGCTGTGCGCCACCGGGTCGTAGGCGGAGAGCACCTTGCCCAGCGCCGTGCTGTGCAGCGGGTGCATCGCCCCCACCTCCAGCACCTGCCGGCTGTCGTCCGGGCGGAAGACGTGGTGCACGATCAGCGCGCCCTGCTGGTGCAGCACGCCCAGGTAGACCGCCTCGCCACTGGAGCGGGCAAGGTCGTCGGTCCACACCAGGGCGCGGGCCCGCAGCTCGTGCACGTCCAGGTAGCTGTTGCCCAGCCGCAGCAGCTCCGCGCCCAGCTGATAGCGGCCCGAGACGGCGTCCTGTTCGACGAAGCCCTCCTGCTGTAGCGTGCGCAGGATCCCGTGGGCGGTGCCCTTGGCCAGTCCCAGGGAGGAGGAGATGTCGGACAGCCCCAGCCGCCGCTCCCCCCCTGCGAGCAGCCGCAGCATCGCGGCGGCGCGCTCCAGTGACTGGATGGTCCGTGCCATCGGGCAACCTCCGAGGTATGCGGTTCGACAATGCTGAACGATATCGGCCCATGCCGACTTCGGTCAGCGAACCTGCTGTTCTTTGTGAGCGAACCGGAGTCTGCCAACGATCGCGGATAGTGCACGACAGGGGGGTGGTGCCGTGCTGTCCACGGCGTGAAACGGGGAACACGTGTACCGGACCGGCAGCTACGCTGGCCGGGTGCGCCCTCTCAAGGAGGGTGCAAAGCCGACAGCCGTCGCAACCACGGGAGCATCTCCATGGCCTCGAACACGCCATCGCCCATCAGCACATCCCGCGTCGAATCCCTCCGCGAGGCACTCGCCACGCGGGTGGTCGTCGCGGATGGAGCTATGGGCACCATGCTGCAGGCGCAGGATCCGACCATGGAGGACTTCCAGCAGCTGGAGGGCTGCAACGAGATCCTCAACGTCACCCGGCCCGACATCGTGCGCTCGGTGCACGAGGAGTACTTCGCGGTCGGCGTCGACTGTGTGGAGACCAACACCTTCGGCGCGAACTTCGCCGCCATGGCGGAGTACGACATCCCCGAGCGGGTCTTCGAGCTGTCCGAGGCCGGCGCCCGGATCGCCCGCGAGGTCGCCGACGAGTTCACCGCCTCCACCGGCCAGCAGCGCTACGTCCTCGGCTCCATGGGCCCCGGCACCAAGCTGCCCACTCTCGGTCACGCCCCCTACGTCACGCTGCGCGACGCCTACCAGCAGAACGCCGAGGGCATGATCGCCGGCGGCGCGGACGCGCTGCTGGTGGAGACCACCCAGGACCTGCTGCAGACCAAGGCCGCCATCCTGGGCGCCCGCCGCGCCCTGGAGGCGACCGGGACGAACCTCCCGGTGATCTGCTCGGTCACCGTCGAGACCACCGGCACCATGCTCCTCGGCTCCGAGATCGGCGCCGCGCTGACCGCCCTGGAGCCGCTGGGCATCGACATGATCGGCCTGAACTGCGCCACCGGCCCGGCCGAGATGAGCGAGCACCTGCGCTATCTGTCCCGCCACTCCCGCGTCCCGCTCGCCTGCATGCCCAACGCGGGCCTGCCGGTGCTGGGCAAGAACGGCGCCCACTACCCCCTCACGCCCGGCGAGCTGGCCGACGCCCAGGAGACCTTCGTCGCCGACTACGGCCTGGCGCTGGTCGGCGGCTGCTGCGGTACCACGCCGGAGCACCTGCGACAGGTCGTCGAGCGGGTGCGCGGCGTCACCCCGTCGACCCGCCAGGTGCGCCCCGAGCCGGGCGCCGCCTCCCTCTACCAGAGCGTGCCCTTCCGCCAGGACACCTCGTACATGGCGATCGGCGAGCGCACCAACGCCAACGGCTCGAAGAAGTTCCGCGAGGCGATGCTGGAGGGCCGCTGGGACGACTGTGTGGAGATGGCCCGCGACCAGATCCGCGAGGGCGCCCACATGCTCGACCTGTGCGTCGACTACGTCGGCCGGGACGGCGTCGCCGACATGGAGGAGCTGGCCGGGCGGTTCGCCACCGCCTCCACCCTGCCCATCGTGCTGGACTCCACGGAGCTGAACGTCATCCAGGCCGGCCTGGAGAAGCTCGGTGGCCGCGCGGTCATCAACTCCGTCAACTACGAGGACGGCGACGGCCCCGAGTCGCGCTTCGCGAAGGTCACCGCGCTGGCCGCCGAGCACGGCGCGGCGCTGATCGCGCTGACCATCGACGAGGAGGGCCAGGCCCGCAGCGTCGAGCACAAGGTGGCCGTGGCCGAGCGGCTGATCGCCGACCTGACCGGCAACTGGGGCATCCGTGAGTGCGACATCCTCATCGACTGCCTGACCTTCACCATCTGCACCGGCCAGGAGGAGTCCCGCAAGGACGGCATCCACACCATCGAGGCCATCCGGGAGCTGAAGAAGCGCCACCCCGAGGTCCAGACCACCCTGGGCCTGTCGAACATCTCCTTCGGCCTCAACCCGGCCGCCCGCATCGTGCTCAACTCCGTCTTCCTCGACGAGTGCGTCAAGGCCGGCCTGGACTCGGCCATCGTGCACGCCTCGAAGATCCTGCCGATCGCCCGGCTGGAGGAGGAGCAGGTCCAGGTCGCCCTCGACCTGGTCTACGACCGGCGCAGCGAGGGCTACGACCCGCTGCAGAAGCTGATGGAGCTGTTCGAGGGCGCCACCGCCAAGTCCCTGAAGGCCGGCAAGGCCGAGGAGCTGGCCGCCCTCCCCCTGGAGGAGCGCCTCCAGCGGCGCATCATCGACGGTGAGAAGAACGGCCTGGAGGCCGACCTCGACGAGGCACTCAAGGACCGCCCCGCCCTCGACATCGTCAACGACACCCTCCTGGAGGGCATGAAGGTCGTCGGCGAGCTGTTCGGCTCCGGGCAGATGCAGCTGCCGTTCGTGCTGCAGTCCGCCGAGGTCATGAAGACCGCGGTGGCCCACCTGGAGCCGCACATGGAGAAGTCCGACGACGAGGGCAAGGGCACCATCGTGCTGGCCACCGTCCGCGGCGACGTCCACGACATCGGCAAGAACCTCGTCGACATCATCCTGTCCAACAACGGCTACAACGTCGTCAACCTCGGCATCAAGCAGCCGGTCTCGGCCATTCTGGAGGCCGCCGAGGAGCACAAGGCCGATGTCATCGGGATGTCCGGACTCCTGGTCAAGTCCACGGTGATCATGAAGGAGAACCTGGAGGAGCTCAACCAGCGCAAGATGGCGGCCGACTTCCCCGTCATCCTGGGCGGCGCGGCCCTCACCCGCGCCTACGTCGAGCAGGACCTGCACGAGATCTACGAGGGCGAGGTCCGCTACGCCCGGGACGCGTTCGAGGGCCTGCGGCTGATGGACGCCCTGATCGCCGTCAAGCGCGGCGTGCCGGGCGCCGCCCTCCCCGAGCTCAAGCAGCGCCGGGTCCCCAAGCGGGACACCGCCGTCCTGGAGGTCCAGGAGCCCGAGGGCGCGGTGCGCTCCGACGTCGCCGTCGACAACCCCGTGCCCACCCCGCCGTTCTGGGGCACCCGCGTCATCAAGGGCATCCAGCTCAAGGAGTACGCCTCCTGGCTGGACGAGGGCGCGCTCTTCAAGGGGCAGTGGGGCCTGAAGCAGGCGCGTACGGGCGAAGGCCCGACGTATGAGGAGCTGGTGGAGACCGAGGGCCGCCCCCGGCTGCGCGGCTGGCTCGACAAGCTGCAGACCGAGAACCTCCTGGAAGCCGCCGTCGTGCACGGCTACTTCCCCTGCGTGTCCAAGGGCGAGGACCTGATCCTGCTGCACGAGGACGGCACCGAGCGCACCCGCTTCACCTTCCCGCGGCAGCGCCGCGGCCGGCGGCTGTGCCTGGCGGACTACTTCCGCCCCGAGGAGTCCGGCGAGACCGATGTCGTCGGACTGCAGGTCGTCACCGTCGGCTCCAAGATCGGCGGCGCCACCGCCGAGCTGTTCGAGGCCAACTCCTACCGCGACTACCTCGAACTGCACGGCCTGTCCGTCCAGTTGGCCGAGGCGCTGGCCGAGTACTGGCACGCCCGGGTCCGGGCCGAGCTGGGCTTCGGCGGCGAGGACCCCGACGACGTCGAGGACATGTTCGCGCTCAAGTACCGCGGTGCGCGCTTCTCCCTGGGCTACGGGGCCTGCCCCGACCTGGAGGACCGCGCGAAGATCGCCGACCTCCTGCGGCCGGAGCGGATCGGCGTCGAGCTGTCCGAGGAGTTCCAGCTCCACCCGGAGCAGTCCACCGACGCCATCGTGATCCACCACCCGGAGGCCAAGTACTTCAACGCGCGGTAGGAAGCGGTAGTCAGCAGTAGGCGCACGACAACGCCGCGTAGCGGGTCAGGGCCGTCCGGATCTCCCCGACGGCCCTGACCTGTGTCACCACGCATTCCGGCGCACACCGTCGTACACTGGTCGGTCCGGTAGCGGCCGGTCGTTTCCCCCCAGCCGGGGATGACGACCGGCCCTTTCGTCCCTTCGGGGACAGTGGCAGTGGAGGTGGACGGATGACCAGCAGCATCCCCGCAGTCGGCACCCGAACGGCCGAAGCCGCGACCCTCCAGGCCGTGTTCCTGGACCTGGACGGCACCCTCGTCGACACCGAGGGGTTCTGGTGGGAGGCGGAGGCCCAGGTCTTCGCCGAGCTGGGCCACATCCTGGACGACACCCACCGCGAGGTGGTGGTCGGCGGCCCGATGACGCGCAGCGCCAACTACCTGATCCAGGTCACCGGCGTCGACATCAGCCTGCCCGAACTCAGCGTGCTGCTCAATGCCGCGTTCCTGTCCCGGATCCAGCGGGGCGTGCCGCTGATGCCGGGCGCCCGCAGGCTGCTCGCCGAGCTGGCCGCCCACGGCGTTCCCACGGCGCTGGTCACCGCCTCGCACCGCGCCATCGTCGATCAGATGCTGCACTCGCTCGGCGCGGAGAACTTCCGGCTGACGCTCGCGGGCGACGACCTGGCGCGCACCAAGCCGCACCCCGACCCGTATCTGACGGCCGCCGCGCGGCTGGGCGCGGACCCCGCGCGCTGCGCCGTCGTCGAGGACACCCTGACCGGTGTGGCGGCCGGGGAGGCGGCCGGCTGCCCGGTCGTCGCGGTGCCCTCGGTGACACCGATCCCGCCGGCCGTCGGCCGTACGGTCGTCCGCTCGCTGGAAGAAGTCGATCTGCCATTTCTCCGGGCGCTCATCACGGAAAGCCGTGACGGCGTGCACTGAGCGTGTCACCGGGAAAGCCCGACGGAACTGAGGGCAGCGGCCCGCTCATTTTCCGTGACGAATACACTGACCGAATGGGTGCATCGCCACGGCTCCTTGAACGCGTGACGTTTCTCACGTTCCTGGCCGTCGACAGCGGGCCCGGCAGGTGCTCCAGGGGCCCTCTTCGGTGGTTCCTACGGGGGTAAGTGTCCGGATTGGTGGAGCAACGCGCGAAACGTTCCGCCGTCCGAATATCGACCACCCCGCATCGCTATCCAGGTGCCATATCGTTTCAACTCCTTTGTGTCTCAGCGCGGCTGGCCGTTCCTACTAATGTCGTCGCGAGCAACACTGCTGCGCTGATAAGGAACCTGCCCACGATGAATCGCAAGACCCTGGTGCTGCCGGCGCTGGCCGGTCTACTAGCCCCCGTTCTCGCCGCCTGTGGAAGCACCGACGGCGCGGGCGAAGGCGGCGATCCGATCGTCGTGGGCGTGGCCACGCCCATCGAGGCCACCAAGGCGGCCCCGGCGCCCCTCGACCCGGCCCAGGCCTACGACATCGACGCCTGGAACGTGCTGCAGGGCACCCTCCAGACGCTGCTGCGGCTGCCGCGCAGCGGCACCGCGCCGGTGCCCGAGGCGGCCTCGTCCTGCGGGTTCCGCGACACCCAGAACGAGCAGTTCCGCTGCACGCTGCGCAGCGGCCTGAAGTTTTCGAACGGGCATGCCCTCACGGCGCAGGACGTCAAGTTCTCCATCGAGCGCATGAAGACCATCGACAACACCAATGGTCCGGTGTCGCTGCTCGAGGGCATCGACAAGGTCGAGACGCCCAGTGACACCGAGGTGGTCTTCCACCTCAACAAGCCCGACGCCACCTTCCCGCAGAAGCTCACCACGCCCGCGGCGGCCATCGTCGACCCCGAGGTGTACCCCAAGGGCCGCCTCTACAGCGGCTTCGACGTGGTCGGCTCCGGCCCGTACACCCTCAAGATCGAGCGCAGCGGCAACCGCGTCACCAAGGCCGTCTTCACCCAGAACCCCGACTACAAGGGCGCGGTGAAGGTGAAGAACGCCAAGGTCGAGATGCGCTTCTTCACCGACTCCGCGGCCACGGAGCGGGCGCTGCGCAAGGGCACCGTCGACGTGATGAACCGCGGCCTGTCGCCCGACCAGGTCAGGCGGCTGGAGAAGGCCCGCGACCAGCACATCGCGCTGCAGGAGATGCCCGGCCAGGAGATTCGCTACCTCGCCTTCAACACCAAGGACCCGGTCGTCTCCAACAAGGCCGTGCGGCAGGCGATGGCGCAGCTCATCAACCGCTCGGACCTGGTGCGCAACGTCTACTCCTACACCGGCGACCCGCTCTTCTCGATGGTCCCCACCGGCCTCACCGGCCACATCAACTCGTTCTTCAACAAGTACGGGAACCCCAACGCCGCGGCCGCCCGCAAGACCCTGCGGCAGGCCAACATCACCACCCCGGTGAAGTTCACCCTGACGTACACCACGGGCCACTACGGCTCCAGCACCGTCAAGGAGGTCCGGGCGCTGCAGGGCCAGCTGAACCGCACCAAGCTGTTCGACGTCAGCATCAAGGGTGTCGACAGCTGGCAGCAGTTCCGCACCGACTCGCTGGACGGCAAGTACAGCGTCTACAACATGGGCTGGTTCCCCGACATCCCGGACGCCGACAACTACGTCGCGCCGTTCATCGGCAAGCAGAACTTCCTCGGCTCCCCGTACCGCAACTCCAAGATCGAGTCCCAGCTGATCCCGTCCAGTCGCCAGCAGTCCGACCGCAACGCCGCCGCGGCCGACTTCAAGCAGGCGCAGGACATCATCGCCGAGGACGTACCGCTCCTCCCGCTCTGGCAGGGCAAGCAGTACGTCGCCGCCCGCGATGACATCACCGGCATCGAGTGGGCCCTCAACTCCTCCTCGACGCTGCAGATCTGGGAGCTCGGTCGCGGCGTCGCCGACTGAGCCGGCGGATCCGCACCACACCGCACAACCCCCGCCGCGGCCTTTTCCGCCGCGGCCTGACAGGCACCACCCAGATCGTGAGGACTTTTAGTGAGGAAGCGTGACCAGTGGCTGGCCGCCCCGATCGGAGCGGGGCTGGCAACAGCTCTGCTCGCGCTCGCCGGGTGCGGCACGGACGACTCGGGAGCGGCCGGCACCGGCGAGCCCGTGGTCATGGGAATGACGGACAAGGTCGTGGCCACCGACCCCGCAGCCGGTTACGACCCCGGGTCGTGGCTGTTGTTCAACAACGTCTTCCAGTCCCTGCTGAGCTTCCCCAAGGGCGGCACCACCCCCGAGCCGGAGGCGGCCAAGAGCTGCTCCTTCACCGACACCGACAGCAAGGTCTACCGCTGCACCCTCAAGGACGGCCTGACCTTCAGCAACGGTGACGCGCTGACGTCCAAGGACGTCAAGTACTCCTTCGACCGCACCAAGCGCATCAAGGACAAGAACGGCCCCGCCGTGATGTTCTCCGCCCTGGAGAAGGTCGAGACGCCGGACGCCAAGACCGTGGTCTTCCGCCTGAAGACGCCCGACGCCACCTTCCCCATGAAGATCGCCTCGGGTGCCGGCTCCATCGTCGACCACGCCCAGTACCCCGCCGACCGGCTCCGTACCGACGGCAAGGCCACCGGCTCCGGTGTCTACACCCTCAAGCAGTACAGCCGCGAGCAGGCCGTCTTCTCCGTCAACGACTCCTACAAGGGCCCGGCGAAGGTCAAGAACTCCGGGATGACCGTGAAGTTCTTCAACGCCCCCGAGAAGCTCAAGAAGGCCGTCCAGAGCGGTGACGTCGACCTCGCCTACCGAGGCCTGTCCATGAAGGACATCGCTCACCTCGACAGCGCCTCCCTGCACCAGCAGCACGGCACCAAGGTCATCGAGGGCGGCAGCGCCGAGGTGATGCACCTGGTCTTCAACGTCAAGGACCCGGTCGCCGGCAAGCTGGGCGTCCGCAAGGCGATCGCCTACCTCCTGGACCGCTCCACGCTCGTCCGGGACGTCTACCAGCGCACCGCCGAGCCGCTCTACTCGGTCGTCCCGGCCGGCATCACCGGCCACAACACCTCCTTCTTCAACACCTACGGCGACCGTCCGCAGCCCGACAAGGCCAAGGCCGCGCTGCGTTCCGCGGGCCTCACCGGCAAGGTGCCGCTCACGCTGTGGGCCACCCCCGACCGCTTCGGGCCGGGCACCGTCCCCGCCTTCCAGGAGATCGCCCAACAGCTCAACGCCAGCGGCCTGTTCGACGCCAAGGTGCGCTCGGTGCCCACCGAGGACTACGACAAGGGCGTACGCGACGGCCGGTTCGGCGTCTACGTCAAGGGCTGGGTCCCCGACTACCCGGACCCCGACAACTTCACCCAGCCGTTCTTCGGCAAGGACAGCGTGCTGTCCAACAACTACAGCTCCTCCGACATCACCGGCCGGCTGCTGCCCAAGACGGCCGACCAGCAGGACCGCGCCGCCACCAAGGCCGCGTTCCGGGAGCTGCAGGACATCGTCGCCAAGGACGTGCCGATCATCCCGATCTGGCAGGGCAAGCAGTACGCGGTCGCCCGTGACGGCGTCACCGGCCTCGAATGGACCCTGGACTCCTCGACCGTCTTCCGGTTCTGGGAGATCAGCAAGTCCACCGTCGCCTGACCGGACGCCACCCACACGGCGGGGGGGGGGGGGGGGGGGGGGGGGGGGGGGGGGGGGGGGGGGGGGGGGGGGGGGGGGGGGGGGGGGGGGGGGGGGGGGGGGGGGGGG